>CBFGON010000099.1:0-8798 GCA_965650395.1 uncultured Qipengyuania sp.
GACGATAGCGCCTGCGCACATGGCGCAGGGTTCCAGCGTGACCCATAGCTCGCAATCGCTCAGGCGCTCCTGCCCCAGCGCCTCGGCCGCGCGGCGAATCGCCAGTACTTCGGCATGGGCCGTGGGATCGCAGTGCTTGCGCGGGGCGTTGTGAGCCTCGGCCACCACTTCGCCATTGCGCACTATCACCGCGCCGACGGGCACTTCGCCCACCGCGGCGGAAGCCTCGGCCAGCGCGAGCGCCCTTTGCATGGGTTGCGGCAAGGTCCATCCGGTCATAATTCCCGCCTCGCTAGCCCCCGCGCAGCGGCTGCGCAACGTGCTTGACGATTCGCAGGCCTGCCGCTATGCGCGCCGCTTTCCGGGACAAATCGAGCCCCAGACCCGCACCAGCGGCCACGGGAACTCGCCCAGCCATTCGAACGAGAGACGTATCATGTCGCGCATTTGCGAACTCACCGGCAAGGGCCGCCAGGTCGGCCACAATGTGAGCCACGCCAACAACAAGACCAAGAAGGTCTTCCTGCCGAACCTGCAGAACGTGACGCTGCTGAGCGAAAAGCTGGACCGCAGCTTCAAGTTCCGCGTTTCGACGCAGGGCCTGCGTTCGGTCGAACACAATGGCGGCCTCGACAACTGGCTGCTCAAGACCAATGACGAAAAGCTGTCGGCGCGCGCCCTCAAGGTGAAGCGCGAGCTCAAGAAGGCTGCCGTCGAAGCCGCCTGAGGCTTCGCGCTCCGGCGCTTTCAATTCGGCACAATCCAGGGGCGCGCGGGAATCACCTGCGCGCCCCTTGGTGCGTTTGGGAGCTGGTCGGCTGATCATCCCAGCGCAGCTTGAGCAATAGCGTGCGCTGGTAGCGGGTGCGGTTGTCGTCCGAAAGGAGCCACACCGCACGGCGGCCATCCTCCTCAACAGTCACCGCAACGGCTTCGAAATTGTCACTTGGCAGCGGCGCATTGATTTGCGCCAGCGTGCGCGAGGGCAGCAGCTTGCCGGGCGCAATCGCAGCCTGGTCGGCGAGCACCAGCACCACCGGGAAGCGCAGCGGCCAACCGATACCGATCCCGCGCAGCACCACCAGCAATTGCCCGTCCGGAGTGACCGTTGCATCCGATGGGCGATAGCCCGCGCGCCCCTGAAAAGTGAATGCGAGCGGCGTGGCGCCTTCCGTCGGATCACCGGGAAACAGCAAGGCATTATGGCGCCCATCGGCAACGGGCTGTTCTTCGATGGTTATAAAGCGCCCATCGGCCAGTCTCACCAGCGATTCGGGCCCAGAATTACCACCCCAATCCTTCATCTCGCGCGGGCGGACCTCAGCGATCTTGCGCAGGTTCGCATCGAAGCTGGTAATCGCATTGGCCGATTCCAGCGCCGCCCACAGCTTGCCTGTCTCCGGGTCGATGGTCAGTGCCTCGATGTCGGTGTGGATCTTGTCGATCCTGGCATAATTCTCGAACTGGTCGACCCGCGGCGGCTCGCTCAACCGGTCGGGGCGCGGCAGCACCATCAGCCGCCCGCTGTCGCTCGCGGCGAGGAAATTGTCTCCCCGCCATTCGACCAGTGCCGAATAACCGCCAAAATGGTCGTTCGCGCTCGACAATTCCCATGCATTCTCGAGCACCAGAGCCCCGGCGCGATGCGGCTTTACCTCGATCGCGCGGATCGAGACCGGCGAAGTGTAATCCTTGGGCGGAATATCGGCACGCAGAAAAGTGCCCGGCGCAAGGCAAAGCGCAACCAGCGAGGCAAGTATTATCCGCTTCATGCGCATATCCATGGCGGCACTAGGCTTGCGCTTGTCCGAACGGCAAGCGAATCACGGCATCGGAGGCAGGAACAGCAGCGGGTCGAGCCGCGCTTCGTGCCATTTGATGCTCCAGTGGAGGTGCGGCCCGGTCGCGCGCCCGCTGGCACCGATATCGCCGATATGCTGCCCCTGCCGCACCCGTTCGCCCTGCCTTACATAAAGGCGCGAGGAATGGAGGAAGGCGCTGTTGAGCCCCTGGCCGTGGTCGATGATCAACAGATTGCCTTCAAGGCTGTATCCCTGCACCGCCAGCACTACTACGCCGTCGGCGGGCGCGACATAGGGCGTTCCGCTGGTGCCCGTGGCGATATCGAGACCCGAGTGATAGGCACCCGGCTCGCCGCGATAGACGCGCTGCGAACCGAACCGGCCGGAAATTCGCCCCGTCACTGGCCAGATAAAGTCCTGCCGCCAGCCTTCGCTGCTGGTGCGTTCCTGCCGCGCGTCCCAGATCGCCGCCAGTTCGGGGCGGCGGCGCGTCATGAAATCATCCGACGCCCCGCCAGGCGTGCGCGCGGCATTGATATGTTCGATATTCCAGGCGCGCGGCGTAATGGAGAGCGGGCTTTCGATCACCCGTCCGTCTACCAGAGTGGCAGATAACTTGGCGCTGCTGCCGGCATCGCGATCGAAGGCGGCAAAGAAATTGCCCTGGGCGTTCACGCTCAGCGGAACATCCCCCAGCCGCGCCGAAATTGTCCCTTCGGGCACACGTCCGCGAATCCAGCCGCCTTGGGTCAATTGCCCGTCGAAAGTGAATAGGGGCGCATGGGCCGCCGCAGGCGCGGGGGCGGGAACAGGAGAGGACGCACGCACGGGCTGGACAACCTCGGCCGGAGGCGCCTTGTCCGCCACCGGCGGCGGCTGTAACGGCGCGACGCAGGCGGCAGTGGTCAGCAATAAGGCAAGCGGTGCGACCCGGCCTCGGTTCACGGCTTCAGCCGCTCCGTCGCCAATTGCGCGCTGGCGTAAGGCTCCTGATATTCGACCGACCAGTAACGCAGTTCCTCAAGCGGTATCGGCACACCTGACATGGCGCAGATCACATGGCTGCCGTTGCGCAGCACGCGAAAGCCGCTGGGGCCATAGTGCAGCTTGGCCTCGCCAGAGGACGGGCCGCTATTCTTGTTCATCAACATAGGAGCATCCTAGCAGGTGCAGATTAACCGAACAAATCATCCTGCCTGGGCGACGGCTTCTTTTGCGGGGCGGGACGCGGGGAGCGAGGCGATGCATCGCCGGACGTTACAGCCAGTTCGCCGTCGCGGAACTTGATGGTGAGCGCGGCCTCCTTCTCCGCCACTGCCTTGTCGGTAATTGTCCCGGCTGGCCCCAGGATCCGCGCATAGCCGCGCTGCAGCACCGCATCGGGATCGAGCGAGCGCATCATCCGTGCCAACCCGTCGAGCCGCGCGCTGCCTTCGCGCAGGTTCCGCACCAGCACTGATGGCGATAACCGCAGCCGCGCCAGTGACTCGCGCCCTCGCGCAGAACGGTCTATCAGCCCACGCTGCATCCGCGCAGCCAGATCATCGACCTTCTGCGCCTGTGGCTGCAGCAAGGCTTCTGGACCGGGCAGGCGCTCGGCCCATGCGCCCAGCCGCTCACGCCCCAATTGCACCGGACGCAGGATCGCCCGCTTCTTGCGCGCTTCGAAGTCGGCCAGTGTCGCCGCAAGCTCCGCGCGCACGGGCACGGCAATCTCTGCTGCAGCGGTCGGCGTGGGGGCACGCCGGTCGGCGGCGTAATCGGCCAGTGTGGTGTCGGTTTCATGCCCTACCGCGCTGATCGTGGGTATCGAGCATTCGGCGATGGCGCGCACCACCACCTCCTCGTTGAAACTCCATAAATCCTCGATCGAACCACCGCCGCGCGCCACAATAACCAGATCGGGGCGGTCAGGATGACCCTCGGGCATGGCGGAAAAGCCGCGCACCGCGCCCGCCACCTGATTTGCAGCGCCCTGACCCTGAACCAGCACCGGCCACACGATCACGCGGCTGGGAAACCGGTCGGCCAGCCGGTGAAGAATATCGCGAATCACCGCGCCGGTGGGAGATGTCACCACGCCGATGGTGCGCGGCAGAAAGGGCAGCGGCCGTTTGCGTCCCTCGTCGAACAGCCCCTCTGCCGCCAGCCGCGCGCGGGTCTTCTCGAGCAGCGCCAGCAGCGCACCTTCGCCTGCCAGCTCCATCCGTTCGACCACGATCTGGTACTTCGACCGCCCCGGATAGGTGGTCAGCTTGCCGCTCGCCACCACCTCCAGCCCGTCTTCGGGACGAAACGGCAGCCGTTCGGCATTTCCGCGCCACATCACCGCGTCGAGCACGGCATTCTCGTCTTTCAGCGCGGCATAGAAATGCCCGCTGGCGGCGCGCTTCACACCCGACAATTCACCGCGCAGCCGCACAAAACCGAAGCGATCCTCCACAGTCCGCTTGAGCAGATTGGAGATTTCACTGATCGAGAGCGGGGCGGCGTTGTCCCCGGCGCGACCCTTCGCTACCAAGCCCTCATCTTCGGCATCTGGCGGGAAGTCACTCGACATGAATATCCTTTTGCTCGGCAGCGGCGGTCGCGAACATGCGTTAGCATGGAAACTGGCGCAATCGCCGCTCTGCGACAAGCTGTGGGCGAGCCCCGGCAATCCCGGCATTGCCGATTGCGCCGAATGCGTCACTCTGGACGAGAAGGATCATGGCACTGTGGCGGACTTCTGCCGCGCGAACGCCATCGGTCTGGTGGTGATCGGCCCCGAAGCGCCGCTGGTGGATGGGCTGGCCGACAGTCTGCGTTCAGCGGGCTTCCCCGTGTTCGGTCCGTCGAAACAGGCCGCGCAGCTTGAAGGCAGCAAGAGCTTCACCAAGGAATTGTGCGAACGCGCCAATATCCCCACCGCGCGTTTCGTGCGAGCAACTTCGCTTGAGGCCGCCTGGGGCGCACTCAAGAAGTTCGACCCGCCGTTTGTGCTCAAGGCCGACGGTTTGGCTGCGGGCAAAGGCGTGGTGATCGCCCAGACGCGCGAGGAAGCGCAGCACGCGCTCAGCGAAATGTTCGACGGGCGCTTCGGCAGTGCAGGCAGCGAAGTGGTGATCGAGCAGTTCCTCTCCGGCGAGGAGGCAAGCTTCTTCGCCCTGACTGACGGCACATCCATCGTTCCCTTCGGCAGCGCTCAGGATCACAAGCGCGTGGGCGATGGCGACACCGGCCCCAATACTGGCGGCATGGGCGCCTATTCGCCCGCCCCGGTGCTGACGCAGGCGCTGCAGGACCGCGCGATGCGCGAAATCGTGGAGCCCACCGTGCGGCAGATGCGCGAGGAAGGCATGCCCTATTCGGGCGTGCTCTATGCCGGGCTGATGCTGACCGACAGCGGCCCGCAGCTGATCGAATATAACGCCCGCTTCGGTGATCCCGAATGCCAGGTGCTGATGATGCGGCTGGAGGATGATCTTGTCGAAATCATGCTCGCCTGCGCTGAAGGGCGGCTGGGCGACATACCTGCTCCCAAAATGGCAAACGATTTCGCGCTGACTGTGGTGATGGCGGCGGCAGGCTATCCAGATACACCGGTAAAGGGCGGCGCGATTGCACTGGGTCAGGCCGAGGCCGATGGTGCCAAGGTCTTCCACGCCGGCACTGCGCTGAAGGGCGGCCAGCTCGTCGCCAGCGGAGGCCGCGTCCTCAACGTGACCGCCAAGGGTGCCAGCGCGACCGAGGCCCAACGCGCGGCCTATGCGGCGGTCGACGCGATCGACTTCGCCGAAGGATTTTGCCGCAGGGACATCGGCCAGCGCGAAGTACGGCGGGAGCGGGGCTAGATCGCTGGTCAGCCAGCTTGCAGCAAGCGGTGGCGCCCTCCTCACGAGATCATTTGAGACAGATCAATATGTGATATAGAAGGACGCAGGGCCGCTCATTGGGGAGTGGTGCCATGCGTGCTGTCCGCTTCAGCTTTGCCCTTGCGGCATATGCCTGCTTTCTTGCTTCCTTCTTGTATCTGATCGGCTTCGTCGGAAACCTGCTGGTTCCGCGTTCGATCGACATTGGCCCATCCGCGCCACTGGGCCAAGCGGTGGTGGTCGACCTTTTGCTGGTTGGCCTGTTCGGCGTCCAGCACAGCGTGATGGCACGACCATCGTTCAAACGGGCGACGTCGAGCCTGATCCACCCGTCGATGGAGCGGGCGGTCTATGTCCTCGCTTCAGTGGTTGTGCTGGTTATCATGTTTGCCTTCTGGCAACCGATACCGCTGCTGGTATGGTCAGTCGCGCCAGGTTGGCCGACCGTTGTTTTGTGGGCGTTGTTTGCGACGGGCTGGGGCGTCGTCTTCATAACCACATGGCTGCTCAACCATTTCGAATTGTTCGGTCTGCAACAAGTGTGGCTGGCACTCAGGGGGCTGGAACCTCCACCACCACAGTTTCGCGAGCCCCTGTTCTACCGCCATGTACGGCATCCGCTCTATCTTGGATTTCTGCTGGCATTCTGGTCCGCTCCTACGATGACTGTGGGTCACGCACTCTTCGCAGCAGCGATGACCCTCTACATCCTGATTGCCATCCGCTACGAAGAGCGCGACCTTACCGCGCAACTGGGGGGCAGCTATGCGGATTACAGAAAGCGGGTCGGCATGCTGATTCCGGGTTTCGGCCGCAGCCGCTAGTCCCGCCTCAGCCCAGCTTCTCCGCCACCAGTGCCTTCAGGTCCTTCTCGCTGCGGGCGCCGATGTGGCTGATGATCTCGCTTGCACAGATCGAGCCCATGCGCAGGCAGGTTTCGAGCCTCTCGCCGCGGGCATGGCCGGTGAGGAAGCCGGCGGCGAAGAGGTCGCCCGCGCCGGTGGTGTCGACCACACGTTCGACCGGCTCGGCGGCCACTTCGGCGCGTTCGCCATAGGCAATTGCAATCGCGCCTTTGGCGCTGCGGGTGGCGACCAGCACAGGAACCTTGCCCGCCACCGCCGCAACGCCCGCTTCGAAGTCGCTCTCGCCGGTCAGCGAGGCGAGTTCGTGTTCATTGACGAACAGGATGTCGATCTGCCCTTCCTCGATCAGCGCGCGGAAATCATCGCCATGGCGGTCGATCACGAAGCTCTCGCTGGCCGTGAAGGCGACCTTGCGGCCCGCTGCGCGCGCAACCTCGATAGCACGGCGCATGGCACTTCGCGGTTCTTCCGGATCCCACAGATAGCCTTCGAGATAGAGAATGCCCGCGCTGGCAATCAGTTCGTCATCCAATGCTGCGGGCGGCAGGAACTGGCTCGCGCCGAGGAAGGTGTTCATCGTCCGCTCGCCATCGGGGGTGACGAAGATCAGGCAGCGTGCAGTCGGCGGGTCGCCAGCACGCGGCGGCGTGTCGAAATCGATGCCGACGGCGCGGATGTCATGCGCGAAGATCGCGCCCAACTGGTCCTGCGCCACCTGTCCTACGAATGCGCATTGCGCGCCCAGCGCGGCCATGCCCGCCAGCGTATTGGCCGCCGAACCGCCCGAAATCTCGCGTGCGCTGCCCATCGCATCGTAAAGCTCCTGCGCGCGCGCAGTATCGACCAGCGTCATCCCGCCCTTGGCCAGCCCGAGTTCCTCGATCAGCTCATCCGCGCAGGGAGCCATCACATCGACAATGGCATTGCCGATGGCGATTACGTCGTAACGGGGTGCGGTCATGGAAACTCCGGAAGGGGTAAAAATTCACTGTGTCGGGCGCCGTTAGCGGTTCGTCGGGCATAGGCCAAGCGCGGCGTTGACTTGGGCGCCGCCTGTGCCCATCGCTGGCCACCTATGATGTCGCTCCCCCGCGCTTTTGCCCTGGCACTCGGCCAGCTTGGCGATCCCGCTATCGTGAAGGTGCTGGGAAAGAGCCTGCTGCTGACGATGGCGATTTTCGCGCTGCTCGGCGCTGCGCTGTGGTGGGCACTGCAATTCGCAGTCGACCGTTGGCTGACGCAGGCATTGCCCGCTGATTACGGCCCCGAGGTTGCGGGCCTTGTCGCATTGGTAATCGCGCTGGTTGGCGGGTGGCTGCTGTTCCGCTTCGTTGCGCTGGCGGTGCTCCAGTTCTTTGCCGACGATGTGGTCGCCGCGGTCGAGGCGCGCCACTATCCTGGGCACGCGGCAACGGCGCGCAAACTGCCCTTTGCCGAAGAGCTTTCGAACAGCCTGCGTTCGACCACACGCGCTGTGCTGGTCAATCTTGTCGCACTGCCCTTCGCGCTGATGCTGCTGGTGACCGGTATCGGCACCGCCCTGCTGTTCTGGGCGGTCAATGGCTGGCTGCTGGGGCGCGAGTTGCAGGACATGGTGTGGCTGCGCCACCGGCAGGACCGCCATGAGATAGCACCGATGGGCGGGGGGCAACGCTTCCTGTTGGGCGGAACAGTCGCAGCACTGATGATGGTGCCTTTCGTCAATCTCCTTGCCCCCGTACTGGGCGCGGCGAGCGCAACGCATCTGGTCCACCGCGGAAGGGGCATGCATGCGTAATCGCCTGTTGATCGCCGCGCTTTTCCCGGCGCTGGCCGCCTGCGCCTCGACCCCGATGGTGGTGACGACAGTTCCCACCCGGCCCACCGTCACCCAGCCACCGCCGCAACAACCTCCGGTGCGCCCGGCACCATCAACCGGCAGCTTCCGCGCGCCCAAGGTGATGAACCTGCCCGGTCTCGAAGCGGTGATCGGCAAGAACGCCACCGCGCTCGCCAATATGTTCGGCCCGCCGCGGCTGGAGGTGAAGGAAGGCGATGCACGCAAGCTGCAGTTTACCGGCGAAGCCTGCGTACTCGATATCTATCTCTATCCGCTGAGCCCCGGCGCGCAGCCAAGCGCCACCTATGTTTCGGCCCGCCGCGCCAGTGACGGGCTGGATGTCGACCGCGCCGCCTGCGTTGCTGCGCTCAGGCGTTAATTGACTGCCGCGTGGCAGATCAGACCATGAAACTTTCGCCGCAGCCGCAAGCGCCTTTGGCGTTGGGGTTTTCGAAAG
>CBFGON010000100.1:0-8764 GCA_965650395.1 uncultured Qipengyuania sp.
CGATTCACGAAATGCTCGCCCTGATCGTGCGCAGACGATCTGCCGCGCGAATGATGCTGGGCCCTCCGCAATAGAACAGGCGGGTGTCGAAATTCTCGCGTTTCATGGCGGGTATGCGGTCGAGCACAGGGTGCCTCTGCCCCGTTTCGCTTCCTGCGACGAGCAGCAATTGCGGTGGATCAGCAAGCACCTGCTCCAGTGCGAGGTAATCGGCCTGCGCCATGCCGCGGCGGGTGGAGTAACTGGCAAAACCGGTCCGGCGCAGCAAATCAGACACCAGCGAGGCTTCGCCCGGAACAATACCGCCCGGCTGCCACAGCGCGGCTTCAACCGGCTCGCCAGCAGGGGTCGTTTCGGCCAACGCTGCCTCAATCCGCGCGACTAGCCGCTCTCCAGCCGCTTTATCGCCAGTAATAGCCGCCAGTTCGCGCACTTGTGTGAGGCTGTCTGCCACACTGTTGGTCGAGCCGAAGGTCACCACGCGTAGCCCCATCTCCTCCAGCGCGGCGCGGGTTGCAGGCGCAAGAAAACTGCTCGCCACCACCACGTCGGGATCGAGCGAAAGCACTTCCTCTACGGTCCCGCCGGTGGCGCGGAAACGAGAAGCATCGGCTGGTGCCATAGAGCTTGACGAAGCGTCTTTGCTGTAGTGCGAGATTGCCAGCAATTGCCCAGGTGACGATACTTCCGCGAGGATCGCATCGGCGCAGGGATTCAGGCTGACGATGGTGGGGTGCGGACCCTCCCCGCGCGGCACCGTTGGGGATGAACACCCCGCCAATGCCAACGCAAGGAGCGAAACGCTGCGGATCACATCCGCGCCCTCACCCCGGCAAAGGCACCGCGGCCCGGCGTGCCGTAGCCAGCGACGGTCTGGTATTCCTCGTCGAACACATTTTCGACCCGGCCGAACAGTTCGAGATTGTCGCCAATGTCGAAGGAAGCGCGCAGATCCAGCAGTTGGTAACCGTCGAGCCGCGTGGTGTTCGCAGCATTGTCGAAGCTCGGCCCGACGATGCGGAAATCAGCGCCAAGGTTGAGCCCGAAGCTGCTCGTCCAATCGGCGAACATCGTGCCCGAATGCCGCGCACGGCGGGCGAGATCGAGGCCGGTGGTGCGATCCTCCGTGTCGATCAGGCTGTAGATGCCGGAAAGCCTCAGCCCTTCTGTCAGGTCGATGCCGGCCTCGGCCTCGATGCCCTGCGCGCGGGCGCGAGCGGTATTGGCATAAGTGCCGAACGGGCGATCGGTGCAGACCGGGTCGGTCGAGCCCCAGCAGGAAACGAAGGTGATCAGATCCTCGCTGTCGCGGCGGAAGCCCGTCAGCGCGAGATGCAGACCGCGCCCGCGCTGGCCCTTTTCCACGCCAAGATCATAACTGGTGCTCTGCTCGGGTGTCAGCGCCAGATTACCGTAATCAGAATGGAGCTGATAGAGCGTGGGCGCCTTGTAACCCTCCCCCAGACTGGCGCGGACCCGCCAGTCATCGCCGAAGCCATAGCTGATATCGCCACCAAAGCTGGCTGCGCTGCCGAAATCCTGATGATCATCCACCCGCGCACCTGCATGGGCAGCAAGGCCGCCCATGACCCAGCCAAACTGGACATAGCCGCCGGTGGTCTGTGTATCCGCTGCCGTATCGTAGCTGGTGACGTAATCGCTCCACTCATGCTCGCCGCCGAACGCCACCGATAGTCCCCCGATGAGACGGTATTCGCCGCGCAGCGCCACGCGTTCCGAATGTCCGTCGCTGGCGAAAGTCTCGGCATTATCGCCATCGCGATTTCTGCGTTCGGTGTCCGATAGGCTGTAGCTGGCGCGCAGCGTCAGATCATTGCCGTACCATGCCAGCCCGACATCGCCCCAATGGCGCGTGGTCTTCTGCGTATCCAGGGTATCGGTAAAGGCATAGGTTGGCGGCGCATAACCATCCAGATCGAGATAGCCTTCACTGAAATTTGCATGGGCGAACAGTTCGAGCTGGTCGGTCAGATCGACGAATGCCGTGGTGCCGAGCGCGAATTGTTCGAAACCGTCCGCCTCGATGCCATCGGCAGCAGCGGAGAAGCCGTTGGTCTGGAACCACGATCCCGTCAGACCGAAATAGACGCTGTCCTCGTCCACGCCTGCAGCGGCACTGGCGAACAGCGTATCGCGCGCGCCAAATTCGACGCTGCCGACCATACCCGTTTCGGTGCGAGTGGAAATATCGACCACCCCGCCGATCGCGTCCGAACCCCACATCGTGCTGTTCGATCCGCGCAGCACGTCGAACTTGCCCGCCGTTCCGGTCAGCAGGTTGCCGAAATCGAAACCGCCTGCGGGCGAGGCCTGATCGGCAACACGCACGCCGTCGACCAGCACCAGCACCTGTTCGGCGTTGGAGCCGCGGATAGTGACTCCCGTAAAGCTGCCGATGCCGCCATTGCGGGAATCGGTCAGGCCAGGGACGCGGCGCAATGCGCGTATAGGGTCAGCGCCCTGGAGCTGCTTGATCTCGTGGCTGTCGATTACCGTAACCGCTTGCCCGGTATTGCGGATGTCGGTGCCGAGGCCGTTGGCCGTAACAGTGATCATTTCGATCTTGCGGTCAGGAGTAACAATGCGGTCACCGGCTGCGGGCGTTGGCGACTGGGCATCCTGCGCAGCAATCACTTCGGCCAGCGCATCTTCATTGGCATCCTGCGCCTGAACGGCAGCGGGAATGGCAGAGGCGGTCAGCAAAAACAGGTATTTGTACACGATATCTCCTATCATAAGCGAAATGCCGCCCATGACGGGAGAGGGCTGGATTGCCCAATCCGCGCGTGCATCCGGTTCACCCCGCCCGGCTGCTGAACGACTGGTGCAGGCAGGTCTCCTGGCTCCCGGATCATCGGCCTCGCCCCGCCTTCCCGCCCTGTCGGACAGTGGCATATGGAGCGCGCCTCACCGGTTACAGTTGCGGGGGCAGCCGGGGCTTGCCCCGTTCCCTCTTAGGGCCCGCCAAAGCGAGCCAACCCGTACCAATCCGCGCCGCATAGTCGCGAGCTACCGGCCGCGCAAGGACGATGGCGTTAACCTTTCCACGCTAGTAGCCTCCCTGTATAAGGGTCTATCGTGCAGGCAATGAATTCAACTGTCGGATATCGGACGAATAGGCAGGTTGCCCGACGCCGCGAGCGCGTGGCAGAACGCCGTCAGCTGCGCCAGCGTGCATTGCTGCTCGTGGCCGTTGTCGGCATTCCCATCGCCGCAGCCCAGGGCGCCTGGCCGGGACTGGCCCGTGCGATCGGGGTCGACGAAGGCAGCCGCCCTGCGCAGCCGATGCCGTTCGAAATTGCCGGACAGAGCTTTCCCGGATCCGCCTTCTTCTATCTTGATGAACCCCCGCAGCTGGCGTTCGACATCAAGGAATTGCGAGTAGAAGAAGGCGAAATCGACGCTGCAAAATATACCGAGGAGTATGGTGCGGGTGCCGCGGCCAAGGCATTCCGCAGCGCGGGAACGGGGCTCGACAAGGCGCGCGCATTGCAATGTCTGTCGCTGGCAGTCTATTACGAAGCGGCAAGCGAAAGCCAGGCGGGGCAGGAAGCGGTAGCGCAGGTGGTGCTCAACCGCGTGGCCCACCCGGCCTATCCCAACAGTATCTGCGGCGTTGTATTCCAGGGATCAGAGCGCAAGACCGGCTGCCAGTTTACCTTTACCTGCGATGGCGCGATGGCACGCCGACCGTCGCGCAGCGGTTGGGCGCGCGCGCAATCGGTCGCGCTGGCAGCGCTGGCTGGCCGCGTTTACAGCCCGGTGGGTCTGGCCACGCACTACCATACACACGCGGTAAACCCCTATTGGGCATCCAGCCTGGCCTATATCGGCTCGATCGGCGCGCATCGCTTCTATCGCTGGAAGGGCAATGCCGGACAGGCAGCGGCCTTTACTAATATTTATACCGGGGGCGAACGGTTGAGTATCCCTGACACACCGCAAACCGTCCCCACTCCGGGGGTGGGCGTAACTCCCGCCGTGCCACCGCCGAATTCGGTGATCGGCGTTGGCGACGACACGGGCAACGTTGTTGGTTCCGCGCCTGGTTCACCCGCTGGAGCAAGGGATCCGGTTGGCCCGCCGAAGTCAGGCGATGTGAAGCCCGAGTTCGAGAACAGCGGCCGCTGGCTGAAGCAGCCTGGGGCGCAGAAGCCCGCACAATAGCGGATTTACTTCTTCTCAATCATGCTGCGGAACCGAAGTTTAGGAGGCAGCAGGCTAGAGCAGTTTGCAAGAGGTGGATCGCTAGCCCCATGCGATCCCTCGCTGGAGGTTCGCACCCATGTCCGTTCGTTTCGCCGCAGCCCGTTGCACAGCACGTTCGCCCATTGCCCGCGCATTGGCGCGCAAGGCGGTTGCGCGGGCCGCAAACGATAATGGCAATGGTGATACGGTGAGCTTCGACGCAACGATGCGGGCTGCGCTTATGCATTTTGCCGATCACGGTATGGGTGCGGCCAAGGAAGCACGTGCTTTGGCGTTCAAGGCACATGCCGCTGGCGACAGCGAAGGCTGCGACTGGTGGCTTGGCGTCTGCCGCACGCTGGATCGCAAGGCTGGCGATGCTGCTATACTGGACCTGCATACCGCTGAACCGGCCATTTGAACCCCGGCGTTATTGCGCAGGAACTTTGCCAATCCTCTGATCATAGGATGAATGCTTCGCGCTCGAAGTTCGTGTATGGCGGCTGGCGCTCATCCATGCGCTTATCCGCGCCTCTTTGCGCGCATCCCATTGCCCTCAATCGCACATTAATGCTATTGCGAACCAGTTGCAAAGATAGTTCGCAATCACTGCCAATTCCCGGTTGCAATCCCTTCCCCTCAAGCCTAACTCGCAGCCCGAACACCGGGCATGCGCACCCCCGCGGGACTTAGGCGTATGCCATAGCGGTCAAGGATTGACGGTCCCGCGCTGTTGGAAGGACGCTTTCCCCTTATGGCACGCAAGAAGATCGCCCTCATCGGCTCCGGCATGATTGGCGGCACCCTCGCCCACCTCGCAGCCAAGAAGGAACTGGGCGACATCGTCCTGTTCGACATCGCCGAAGGCATCCCGCAAGGCAAGGCGCTCGACCTGTCGCAATGCGGCCCGGTCGGAGGCTTCGACGCGAAGATCACCGGCACCAACGATTATGCCGATATCGCGGGCGCTGATGTTGTAATCGTGACCGCAGGCGTGCCGCGCAAGCCGGGCATGAGCCGCGACGATCTGCTGGGCATCAACCTCAGCGTGATGAAGTCGGTTGGCGAAGGCATCAAGAACAACTGCCCCGACGCTTTCGTGATTTGCATCACCAACCCGCTCGACGCGATGGTCTGGGCGCTGCGCGAATTTTCCGGTCTGCCGCACAACAAGGTGGTCGGCATGGCGGGCGTGCTCGACAGCGCGCGTTTCGCCACTTTCCTCGCCTGGGAATTTGGCGTGAGTGTGAAGGACGTCAACGCCTTCGTTCTGGGCGGCCACGGCGACACGATGGTCCCCGTCACCAGCTACACCACGATTTCGGGCATTCCGGTCAACGACCTCGCCAAGATCAAGGGCATCGCGCCTGAGAAGATCGACGAGATCGTCCAGCGCACCCGTGGCGGCGGCGGCGAAATCGTCGGCCTGCTCAAGACCGGTAGCGCCTATTACGCCCCCGCCACCAGCGCGATTGCGATGGCCGAAGCCTATCTGGGCGACCAGAAGCGCATCCTGCCCGTCGCCGCCTATGTCGATGGCAAGTACGGCCTCAATGGCCTTTATGTCGGCGTCCCAGCAGTGATCGGCGCGAACGGCATCGAGGATGTGGTCGAAATCGAACTGTCGGACGAAGAGAAGAGCAACCTCAAGGTTAGCACTGACGCGGTCGAAGAACTGCTCGTAGCCTGCAAGGGGCTGGAGCCGTCGCTTGCGTGATGGATGTCTTAGCCTTCGTGTTGCTCGGGGCCTTTTGCCTTTACCAGATTTTGCCTCTGGTCTTGGCTTTCCGGGGTACGGCAGCTTGGTGGCTGATCGCGCAGGTATGCTTCAGCCTGTCAATGCTGGCGCTGGCGTATATTCAGTATGACGGTCGCAGCAGTTGGGTCTTGACGGCCGCCACAGGCGTCACGCTCGCAGTGACCACAGTTTTATCGGTGCTGCTGGCCTTGGCTGGCATTCATTGTCGTAAGCGCAAAAGCGCGCCAGTTTCAGAATAGGGAAAGCTGAATGTCCATCCTCGTAGACAAGAACACCAAGGTCATCACGCAAGGGATGACCGGCGATACTGGCACCTTCCACACCGAGCAGGCGCTGGCCTATGGCACACAGATGGTTGCGGGTGTGACGCCGGGCAAAGGCGGGACCGAGCATATCGGCCTGCCCGTCTTCAATACCGTTGGCGAGGCCAAGAAGGCCACCGGCGCGACAGCATCGTGCATCTACGTTCCGCCGCCGTTCGCTGCGGATTCGATCCTCGAGGCGATTGATGCCGAGATGGAACTGATCGTCGCCATCACCGAAGGCATTCCGGTGCTCGACATGGTCCGCGTCAAGCGCGCGCTGAGCGGCAGCAAGAGCCGGTTGATCGGCCCCAACTGCCCCGGCGTGCTGACCCCCGGCGAATGCAAGATCGGCATCATGCCCGGCAATATCTTCAAGAAGGGCAGCGTCGGCGTCGTCAGCCGTTCTGGCACACTGACCTATGAAGCCGTGTTCCAGACCACCAACATCGGCCTCGGCCAGACCACCGCGGTCGGCATTGGCGGCGATCCGGTCAACGGCACCAATTTCATCGACGTGCTGGACCTGTTCCTCAAGGATGACGAGACCAAATCGATCATCATGATCGGCGAAATTGGCGGCAGCGCTGAAGAGGAAGCTGCCGAATTCATCGCTCACAAGGCGAAGCAGGGCGTTAAGAAGCCGATGGTCGGCTTCATCGCGGGCCGCACGGCACCTCCGGGCCGCCGCATGGGCCATGCCGGCGCCATCGTCTCGGGCGGCCAGGGCGGTGCGGACGACAAGATTGCGGCGATGGAGAAAGCGGGCATCCGCGTTTCGCCTTCGCCCAGCGAGCTTGGCACCACGCTCGACGCGCTGTTGAAGGAACTCGCCTGACCTCAGCGAACGGACAGGTTGTCTCCTCCCCGGGAGCCTTCCGCGTCGCCGAGGCATTGGTAGCATGGAGCCGACAATCCGGTCGGCACGACAAGGTGACCCGATGGGTAACGAAAGCCAGAACTTCCTTCCCGAACTGAGCGATCAGGAAGGCCCGCAACCCGGCCCCAGCTGGGGAAACCCACGCTGGCTGGCCGATGTGGTCGACAGCGATGCGGATCTGACCGCCGCGCTCGACCCCACGCAGATGCGCATGGCGGTTGCCGCAGCTGCGGAGAAGGCTGGCAAGGCCATCGATCCGCAAGCGATCGAACAGGCCGCGGACGACAGCATCCGCGCGATGACGCTGGTGCGGCTTTACCGCGTTCGCGGCCATCTTGCGGCGGACCTTGATCCGCTTGGGTTGTCGCATCGCGATATTCCCGAAGACTTGACGCTCGAATGGCACGAGCTGGCCGGACAGGAAGACAAGCAGGTCTATGTCGGCGGCGTACTCGGCTTCGAATGGGTTACGGTGGGCGAGCTTTATCATGCCCTGCGCGAGACCTATTGCGGCAAGGTCGGCCTTGAATACATGCATATCTCGGACACCGAGGAACGGCGTTTCCTGCAGGACAAGTTCGAGACGCCGGAAGACACGATCCATTTCACCGACGAAGGCAAGCGGGCAATTCTGGGCGCCGTAATCCGCGGCGAGCAGTACGAGAACTTCCTCGGCAAGAAATATGTCGGCACCAAGCGCTTCGGCCTCGATGGCGGCGAAAGCATGATCCCCGCGCTCGAAGCGGTAATCAAGTATGGCAGCCAGCTCGGCGTGCGCGAGATCATCTATGGCATGGCGCATCGTGGCCGGTTGAACGTGCTCGCGAATGTGATGGGCAAGCCGTACAAGGTGATCTTCCACGAGTTTTCGGGCGGTTCGGCCAATCCTGACGATGTCGGCGGCTCAGGCGATGTGAAATACCACCTTGGCACCAGCACCGACCGCGAGTTCGACGGCATCAACGTCCACATGAGCCTGGTGCCCAACCCCAGCCATCTCGAAGCGGTGGACCCGGTTGTGCTGGGCAAAACCCGCGCGCAGCAAGCCATCCGCGATGATCTGAAGAAGCATGAACAAGTACTGCCGGTGCTGCTGCACGGCGATGCGGCCTTTGCCGGACAAGGCGTGGTGTGGGAGAGCCTGAGCTTTTCAGGTATCCGCGGTTATAACACCGGCGGCTGCATCCACTTCATCATCAATAACCAGATCGGCTTCACCACCAGCCCGCGTTTCGCGCGCAGCTCGCCCTATCCCTCGGATGTGGCGAAGGGTGTTCAGGCACCGATCCTGCACGTTAACGGCGATGATCCCGAAGCCGTGACCTTCGCCTGCAAACTGGCGATCGAGTACCGCCAGACCTTTGGCCGCGATATCGTGATCGACATGTGGTGCTATCGCCGCTTCGGCCACAATGAAGGCGACGAGCCGAGCTTTACCCAGCCGCTGATGTACAACAGCATCCGCAGCCATCCCAAGGTCAGCGTGATCTATGCTGACCGGCTGGTGAAGGAAGGCGTGATCGCGGCAGGAGACGCTGACAAGCTGATCAGCGATTTCAACGCGCATCTCGAAGAAGAATTCGCCGCCGCAAAGAGCTACAAGCCCAATGAGGC
>CBFGON010000101.1:0-8712 GCA_965650395.1 uncultured Qipengyuania sp.
TGCTCCGCACGCCGAACTTCGGCCGCAAGAGCCTCAACGAGATCAAGGAAGTCCTGAGCTCGATGGGCCTGCGCCTCGGCATGGACATCCCTGGCTGGCCGCCGGAGAACATCGAGGAAATGGCCAAGAAGCTCGAACAGGAGCTGCTGGGCTAATCGGGTAACGGCGGCGCACCCCCCAAACGGGAAAGCGCCGCCAGCACTGGGCTACCTAGAACGGGCCTTTTTCGAACGAAGGAAGAATTGAAATGCGTCATAAACTTTCCGGCCGCAAGCTTCAGCGCAAGACCGGGCACCGCAAGGCACTGCTGCGCAACCTTGCTGCTGCACTGGTCAAGCACGAGCAGATCATGACCACTGCCCCCAAGGCGAAAGAACTGCGTCCCTATATCGAAAAACTGGTTACGCTGGCAAAGCGTGGCGGCCTTTCGAACCGCCGTCTGGCGATGAGCCGCCTGGGCGACGAAACCCAGCTGAAGAAGCTGTTCGATGTTCTGGCCGAACGGTATTCGGATCGTGAAGGCGGCTACACCCGCATCATCAAGGCCGGCTATCGCGGTAGCGATGCTGCTCCGATGGCAATCATCGAATTCGTCGACCGCGACGAAGATGCCAAGGGTCAGGATTCGGGTCCCGTCATGAACGACGAGGAAGCATTCGAAGACGCGTAAGCCGCGGTCTTACAGAGACACGAAGGCCGGAGGGGAAACCTTCCGGCCTTTTTGTTTGCGTGCTTGACTTCTTGGCGGTTCTATCGGATATTTCTGTTATGACAGAAATAAATGACCGGATTGAACTGTCTCCCGCAATAGCGCGTTTCGTGCTGCATTGGGGAGATCTTGGCAGCCAGTGGGGGGTCAACCGTTCGGTGGCGCAGATCCACGCGCTCCTGTTCATTTCCGACAAGGCGCTTAATGCCGAGCAGATCGCCGCCACGCTGGGGTTGGCACGGTCGAACGTGTCAAATTCGATCCGTGAATTGCTGGCGTGGAAGCTGATCGAGCGTGCACCCCTTCTGGGCGAACGGCGCGATCATTTCAGGGCCGAAGCGGACATCTGGGAAATGGCCACGCGCATCGCCAAAGGGCGTAAGGAGCGCGAGATCGATCCGGCCGAAGCCGCGCTCAAGCTGTGCAATGCCGAGGCGGCTCGCGATCCCGACATTAGCCCGCAAGCACGAGAGAAGCTCGCCGGCATGCTTGATTTCGTCACCACCATGTCAAGCTGGCATGACGAGATGTTGCGCGTGCCCAAGCCGGCACTGATGCGGCTGATCAAGATGGGCTCGGGCGTGGTCAAGCTGATCAACTGGCGTCCGGGCAAAGGACAGAATTGAGCGCGAAGGGGAAGCGCCATGTATGTGCAGGTCAAACGGAAAGCCGACGAGGGGGCGCTGGCAGAAGTGGCTCGGCCCTATGACACGCGCTTCCGCAGGCTAGTGGGCGAGGCTGGTTGGGCAAGCCTGCCAGAAGCAGTGCAGCTTCGATTTTCCAAACGGCTCGGCGAAGCGCGTGTTGCGCTCTATCCCGGAGTTATCGACACGGTGCGTTTCTCGCGTGCCGGACGGATGCTGGCGCAGCTTTGTCGTCTGATCGGTGCACCCCTGCCACTGCATAGCGATTGCGGCGTGCCTGCGACCGTGTCGGTCAGTGAGGACGGGGTTAGCGGCGGGCAATGCTGGACGCGCATCTATGGTCGCGCGCGCGGTTTCCCGCAGGTGATCCACAGCGCCAAGCGCTTTGCCGGGCCGACTGGGCTGGAGGAATATATCGGCCGTGGCATCGGCATGGCGCTGCGCGTGGCCGTAGTGGAGGGCGGACTGGAATTCCGCAGCGATCACTACTTCCTGGATATCGGTAGATGGCGCCTACGTCTGCCGCACTGGATCGGGCCGGGGCGCACGGTTGTGCGGCATATTGACCGGGGCGAGGGGATGTTCGAGTTCTCGCTCAGCCTAACGCATCCGTTGCTTGGCGAACTGGTGTTCCAGTCGGCCCTGTTCCGCGATGGCTGAGCCGCTGCAAGTCATGATCGTCGGCGCCAGCGGGGTGTTTGGGTCGCGCCTTGCCGAATTGGCAGCCCATGAAGACGGCATTGCCCTTACGCTGGCCGCGCGAAACCTTGCAAAGCTCGAGAATGTCGCGCGGAACCTGGCCACATCGGTCAAGCTAGTGCGGATCGATCGTGACCAGCTTAAGGCAGTCGATCTGGCGGGGTATGATCTGGTGATCGACGCCGCGGGCCCGTTCCAGTCTTCGCATACGCGGCTTATTGACGCGGCAATCGGTGCGCGTGTCGCTTATGTCGACCTTGCGGACGGACGCGAGTTTGTCGCGGGCTTCTCACGCTTTGACAGCGAGGCGAAGGAAGCCGGGGTGCCACTGGTGACTGGCGCCAGCTCGATTCCCGCGCTCAGTCATGCAGTGCTCGACCGCCTGACGGAAGGCTGGAGCGCCATCGATACAATCCGCATCGGCATCTATCCCGGCAATCGGGCGCCGCGCGGTCGCTCGGTGGTCGAGGCAATCCTGTCTTACGTAGGCAAGCCGGTGCGCGTGTTCCGTGAGGGCGAGTGGCAGGATGTGCCGGGCTGGGGCGGGCTCCACCGCGAGAGGATTGCGCAGATCGGGCTGCGCTGGGCATCAGTCTGCGATACGCCTGAGCAGGATTTGCTGGTGGCGCGCTATGCACCGCGCCGCGCGGCCGAGTTCTACGCCGGGCTGGAATTAGGCCTGCTCCATGTTGGATTGTGGCTCTGTTCATTGCCCGTGCGGTGGGGGTTATTGCGCAGCCTGCGCCCCTTTGCAGGACCGATGCTCAGGCTGGCACAGCTGGTCCGCCCGCTCGGTTCCGATCGCGGAGCGATGACCGTGCGTGCTAGCGGCGACAATGCCCAAGGCAATGCTATGGAGCGCTGCTGGGTTCTGCGCGCCGATTCCAATCGCGGGCCCTATGTCCCGATCCTCGCCGCATTGGCAATGATACGGAGGTTCCGTGACGGACGCGGACCGCCAGCGGGGGCGCATGTCTGTTCGGGCATGCTCACATTCGAGGATTTCGGGCCAGATATGGCGGCGTTGGGCATGGAGCACTGGCTGGAGCGCGAAGACGGTCAGCTCGGCTTTGACTCTGCACCCCAGGCACTGCAATCCTCTCTTGCATGACCCGCACAATCTTTGCAGGCGCAGCGCTGCTTGCCGCCGCGCCTCTGGCCGCACAGACCGTTTCGCAAGAGCAGATCGACGCGCGTTACGATCGCGCGCTGGCAGCAGGCTACAAGGCCCTGTTCCTGTGCAGCGCCATTGCGAATGCCGAACGCAACGGTGCTGCGCGTTCGGCCGAGAGCATTGAGCGATGGGAGTTGACGGGGATACAGGCGCCACTTGACGCGATTGTGCCGGCGCTTGGCTATGAGATCGCGCGACATGACGATGGCGAGCTGCGGCAGGTTTCCGTTGTCTGGGCTGATGAAATGCGACCAAGGATCGCCGCGCATAATTCGCAAATGGGTTGTTCGCTTCTGCCGATAGGGGGCGTCGAGAGCCCCATTGTCACCCGGCGTCCGGCAAAATCTGCCAGTTCGAGCCCGGTGGTGTCTGTTGCGAAGCCATTGGCTCACGTATTCAGTCGCGCAATGTCGGGCGGTTATGGCGAGGGCAGCCGGACCACGGCAATCCTCGTAATGCGCAACGGGAAAATCATATCCGAACAATATGCAGACGACTTCGGACCCAATGTACCGCAACGTACGTGGTCGGTGGCCAAGAGCATCGCGGCAACATTGGTCGGCGCTGCAGTTCAGCGCGGCGAAACAAGCGTAACGGCCAGGGCGGGTCTGGAGGCGTCGGCTCATTCTGATGCGCGCGACGCGATCACGGTGGATCACCTCCTGCGCATGGCATCGGGTCGCTATTCGGACACCGCCGGCAGCCGCACCGATCCGCTCTATTTCGGAGGCTCCACCGTTGAAGAGACAGCAATGAACTGGCCGCTGGTTCATGCGCCGGGGGCAGTTTTTCGTTACGCCAACAACGATACGCTGGCTGCTGTGAAGGTCATCGATGCTTCGCTCGACAAGCACCCGCCGGCTGAGTTCTTCACGCAATTGGATATGAACCACACGATTGCAGAAGCTGACTGGCAAGGTGACTATATCCTTTCGTCGCAGGTATGGTCGACGGCGCGCGATCTGGGCCGGCTCGGCCAGCTCTATCTGGATGATGGTGTTCTGGCTGACGGAAAGCGGATCTTGCCTGAAGGCTGGGTGGATTATGTGTCTGCTCCATCTGGTCCGCAGCCAGACGGGGCATTCGGCTATGGCGCGAGCTTCTGGTTACTCAATAAATCCGAAGGGGTGCCGTCCGACACTTTTGCGGCCTTCGGCAATCGCGGGCAGTTCATAATCATTGCCCCAAAGCTGAACATCGTGATCGTCAGAAGAGGTGAAGATCCGATCGGTTCAAACTTCGATATTGCCACATTCACTCGCGAAGTGCTTGAATCGCTTGAGAAATAGACATTCAGAAAATTGCATTGTTTCCTGAACGCGGCCTGTAAGCGGGGTTCAGGCCAACCTCAGCGCGAATCACGTAGAACCCAATTCAACCGAGGCAATCCCGCCCCGGTACAGATGGGGAGAAACCCACATGACCAACATTATCAAGACGATTGCGAAGGGTGGGATCGCAACTGCTTCCGTGGGTGCAATGGCGCTGGCCGGTGCGACCCCAGCACAGGCGCGCGACGGCGACGGGATTTCCGTGGGCGAAGTAATTGCCGGTGCAGTAATCATTGGCGGCATCGCCGCAATCGCCAGTTCTTCGAACCGCGATCGCGACCGCGACTATTACCGTGACGGCCGCTATTATCGCGATGGCAATTACTATCGCGACGGCAATGACTACCGTCGTGACCAGTGGGCCTATCGTGGCAACCCGCGCTCTGCTGTTGAGCAGTGTGTCAACGCCGCCCGCCAGGACGCCCGTCGCTATGGCTACCGGTATGCCCAGGTGACCGACATCCGCGATGTGAACGACACCCGCTATGGCTGGCGCGTCAAGGGCCGCATCATGGTCGACGACAGCTATCGGGGCGGACGCTACGACCGCTATGGTTATCGCGACCGTGACAATCGCTACCAGCGCTGGGACAACCGCGATGAAGGCAAGTTCACTTGCGACATCCAGCGTGGTCGCGTCGTAAATGTGGATTTCAGCGGCATCCGCGGTCTCCGCTAAGCTGATGAAATCCTGA
Organism: uncultured Qipengyuania sp.; assembly: GCA_965650395.1. Taxonomy (GTDB): domain Bacteria; phylum Pseudomonadota; class Alphaproteobacteria; order Sphingomonadales; family Sphingomonadaceae; genus Qipengyuania. Next base: position 5,253 of record CBFGON010000101.1, read on the forward strand.
AAACTGACGGCCCGGGCACACTATTGCCCGGGCCGTTTGCTATGCTCGGTTCAGCTATCTTTCAGCCGCCAGCGAGCAATTCTGTTCAATCGTTATGCGAGTCGCGCTTGGTGGGGTGCACTCCAGAACAGGGATCGGCATATGCCGCAGTTCAATAAGTACGCCGCCGTGCCCGCAATGGTCGCGGCGCTTTCGCTCACCATGACCCCCGCCTATGCGGTGGAACTCCCGCAACCGGCCATGTCTTCGGCGCAGTCGGCCGGCCAGGCAGTGTTTGATCCTGCCGAGGCGCAGACATATGACCAGTATCGTTATCGTCGCTACCATCACCGGCGTGGTCCGGATGCGGGAGATATCATTGCCGGCGTGCTGATCATCGGTGCCATCGCCGCAGTGGCTGACGCCGCCACCCGCGGTAGTGACGACCGCCGCTATCGTGACCGTGATTATCGCGATGGTGCAGATTATCGTTATCCCGATACGCGTCGCGACGATGCGCGCTGGGACGATCGCAGCCGCGATGGTCGTGCATGGAATGATGACCGCGGGATCGACCGCGCAGTCGACATGTGCATTGACGAGATCGAGCGAGACCAACGGGTCGAAAGCGTAGACCGGGCCAATCGCACTGCGCGCGGTTGGGAGATTGAAGGCACCGTCGCGCGGGGTGAGAGCTTCAGCTGCTCCATCGATGAGGATGGCCGCATCGGCAACATCGACTACGGGCGGAGAGGTGCAAGCTACGAACCGCAGGGCGATGAACGCTATGACGGTGACCATGTCCAGGTTCCGGCCCACGACGATAATGATCGCCAATGGGACGATGACCGTTACGCGGCCGAATGGGCACGGGTTGATCGCGACGGGGCTGCGCAGGCTACCGTTCCGCCCGAAGACTACTCAGGCGATCCGGCTCCTGCGGATGGTGACGCAAGCGTGGATGGCGATCTTGAAGTCGGCACCGGCTATCCGGGAGCAGGCGCCTAATCGGTCTTTTCCCCGCGTTCAGTGTATGCGGGGAGGGCAAGATTCCAACGGATCGCGGCGAGACGCAGGCCGAAACCGGCAGCCGTGGCCGCGATCCATACCCACCAGCGTGTGATGCCTGCCAACTCGCCAAGCACCGTAATGCTGGCCGATAGGGCAGCGGCTGTGACGTAGAGCTCCGGGCGCAGCAGGATCGATGGGCGTCCTGCCAGCACGTCACGGATAATACCGCCTGCGCAGCCCGTGATTACCCCCATCAGGAAGCTGGGTACAGGCGGGACGCCATATTCCAGTGCTTTGGCAGTGCCGAGCACGGCATAAGCTGCGAGACCGAGACCATCGACGACCGAGAGAAACCGACCTTCCCACCAACGCGTGGGAGTGAACCAGGCAAACAGCGCGATAAACAGGCAGATGGCGGCCACCCAGGGGTCTGCGATCCAGAATACCGGGGCATCGATCAGCAGGTCGCGGATCGTACCGCCGCCCACGCCAGTGACCAGCGCGAAGAAGGCCAGCGTTACCAGCGTCTGCTTTTCTTTTGCCGCTACCAGTGCGCCGGTCAGCGCAAAGATCGCCACACCGGCAAGATCGAGCCAGTCAAGAACCGGGGTGAGAACTTCGGCGTTCAAGCAGGTACCTTGATCCGCGCCTTGCGACGGCGGAACATCAATATGCAGCCGAGCATCGCGCCGATCACGCTGAGCACGGCGAAGATGATCAGGATCGGATGGTGCGTATCCTCGCGCGTCTGCAAATCCATGATGTGCAGGCCCCACATGAAATCGAAGGTCCGCCACCATTTGGTGCGCACGGCAGCAATCGTGCCTGTTTCCGTGCCGACATAGACATTGGTACCGTCTGCCAGCGAAACCTGCCAAACGGGCACCGGCTGTCGGAAATCGAATGGAACCTTGTCGGCATCGAAGCGGGTCGAACTGACGACCTTGTCACCGCCCTTTACCTGCTGCTTCACGATCATACGCGCTTCGACTTCGGACAGCGGTGACATCTTTTCGCCATTGGTGCGGAAGCGTTCGCTTGTGCCGTCCATATAGGTGATGCGGGTGACAGTTTCGCCGCGCTCGACCTGAGTGGTGACCGAGCGCACAGGTCGGGTGCTTTCGGCGGGCAGAGCGACGGCAATTTCCGTGTCGGGCGGCAATGGCTGTTCGGGCACCTCGCGCAGCAAATGGTTGCCGCGGACTTCCTCGATTGGCTTTGCGACCATGACCAGCCCGGTCACGGTCCACATCAGTACGGGGAAGCCGACCAGCCAGCCCAGCCAGATATGCCATTTGGCGAAGCGACGCATAGTGCGCTGATGACCCATTTTAATTCTCCCGTCCTTCGGCCCGCCACCCCAATGGGCAAGCGCGGTCAGGAGTGCAACAGCTGGCCGATTTCTTCCGCAGCCGCGATACAGTCGAGATCGCCCCAGCGCGGGCCGATGACCTGCATACCGCTGGGCAAGCCGTCACTCTCGCCGATGGGCACCACTGTGGATGGCAGATTGGGGTAAGTGGCAATACCTGCCCATGCCAGCGCATCTGCAAAGGCGCTGTCCTTGCCGTTGATCATGATGCGTCGTTCGGGGATCGGCGTCTGGTCATGCGCGTAAGCGACGAAGGGCAGCGGTGGCGCGAGTACGAAGTCATACTCGCCGAACAGCGCCGCCCAAGCATACTCGGCACGTGCCTGGCGATCCAGCTGTTCGAAATAGTCGGTAAGGGGCATGACCTTGCCATCAGGCGCAGGTTTGCCACGCGCCATTGCGACGTTCAGCAACCGCAGATAATCGTGATGCATCTCCGCCAGATCGGGGAGGAGGTCGCTAGAACGGTCCACTCTGACCCCAGCCTTCTGCAATTCGGCCAATGCAGTCTCGGTGGGCAGACGGACGCTGTCATCCACTTTGCTCACCGGATGATCGAGCAGGGCCAGGACGCGGCATTCGCGAAGTGGCTTGCCCTTGCGCTGCATCGGGCGGTCGGCGGTCAGTTCGAGCAGCAGAGCAATGTCCGCCGCATTGCGTGCCAGCGGGCCGACGACCGAGAGAGGGCCGTCATGCACGTCCCTGCCGCCGGACAGCGGGTGCGAATGGCCGCGGCGGCTGACGAGGCCGAAGCTGCTTTTGTGGCCGAAAACGCCATTGAAATGCGCCGGATTACGGATCGAGCTGCCGATGTCGCTACCATATTCGCAGGCCACCATCCCGCTCGCCACAGCTGCCGCGCTTCCGCCCGATGAACCGCCAGCCACACGATCATGGTCATGTGGATTGTTGGTCCGGCCATAGAGCGGGTTGTCGCTCTGCAAATCAGCCAGATCGGGCGGAACATTGGTCTTGCCGAGGATGATCGCGCCCGCCGCTTTCAACCGCTGGACGACCACCGCATCACTTGCTGCGATATTGTCCTTGAAGCGCACATGGCCGAAGGTCGTCGGCAGCCCGGCGACGTTGAAACTCTCC
>CBFGON010000102.1:0-8659 GCA_965650395.1 uncultured Qipengyuania sp.
TTAAACTGCCGGTTAGAGCGCGCCATGTAGGGATTTCTGCCCGGATTCGGAAGGGATATGTTACCGGGGTGCAGCAGTTTCGCTCGCCTTGTGGCATCCGTGTTGCTGCTTGTCCTGCATCGGAACGCGATGGTAGTGACAGGATCGGGGCGCGTTGAGGGGCGACGCATGGCAACAATCGGGCTGAAACGTAGTGCGAGCAGGCTTGCCCGTCGCTATATCGATTGGCATTTCCGCGTCGGCACGGCCCTGCTTCTGGCTCTGACTTTTGTGGCGTTCGGCGACAACCTGCTGACCGATATCGGCCAGCCGAGCAATGCTGACCCCAAGATGGTGGTTCACGGCATCTTCCTGCTGGGCTGGATGCTGCTGCTCGTCGCCCAAGCCAATTTTGCGCGCAACGGGCGGATGCGGCTGCATCGGCGCTGGGGCAAGACGGGGTATTGGGTGGCAATTGGTGCTGTGTTGAGCACGGTTTACCTGTTCGTCGCAGTGTGGCGCGGTTGGGCCGCATTGACGCCCGAAGTGCTCGCCAACCGCATCCTGCTGCCGGCTTTCGCGCTCTGCGTGGCGGCGGGGCTGGCGTTGCGCAACCGGCCAGAATGGCACAAGCGTCTGATCTATTGCGGCACGCTGCTGCTTTCCGAGCCAATATTGGCGCGGACCTTCGATCCACTAGTCGTACCGCTTCTGCCCGCGATGGCGCCGGGCGAGGATATGCCGCTGTTCTACGGCTATGTGATTATCGTGTGGACCGCATTTTTCGGCGCACTGGCCATCTATGACTGGCTGAAGGCCAGGCGGGTGCACCCGGTCACCTGGGCTTCGCTGGCGTTTCTCTATGTAACTTATGCGGTATCTTTCGCAGTTGCTCCGGCGGCTTAGGCAGCAGCGCGCCACAGGGGAAAGGTTGCCAGCTTGCCCGCGGCAGGCACTACGGCATCGATTCTGCTGGCGGGCTGGAGCGCGGTCAGGATTGCCGGATCGGCGGCGTTCATGCCACCGGTATAGGCCCCGAACGCGGGCAGGATCATACGGTCGCCGCCACTCGTGCTGGCGCTGACGACCGCGCAGGGGCGGCGAATGTGCCGATCGCGCAGCTTTACCTGCAGGCGCGGGTGGAAATGGCCGGACAGTTCGGGCCGTGTCTCGCCGGGCATGGCCTGATGACGCAGCACCACGCCGCCCACTTCCAGTTCCACTGCCAGCGTTCCGCCGCAGATTGCTTCTACCGCTGCGCCGTCATGCCCTTCGTCATGGTTGCCGGTGATCCACACCCAGTCGACCACGCGGGTTAGCGCGCTGAGCATACCCGCCGCATACGGTTCGAGCCGTTCCGCCCCTGCTGCATCGTGGAAATTATCGCCCAGTGTGATTACCCGCCGTGCCCCGGTTGCGCGGATCGCCAGCGCCACCCGCTCCAGCGTTTCGCGGCTGTCATAGGGCGGGATCGGCTGGCCGTGGCCGGCAAAGAAGCTGCCCTTTTCCAGATGCAGATCGGCCACCAGCAGCGTGCGTTCGCGCACCCAGTAGAGCGCGCGGCCCTCGCCCAGTAGCCATTCCTCATTTGCGAACGAAAGGGGAACCATGCCATGCTATTGCCGTGGCCCGCTGCCAATGGCAAGGCCGCCCTGAGAAATTGATCAAGGTCAATGCACAGCGCGCCGCAATCGGGCTTTGGGCGCACACCACAAGCTACAGGCGAAGGACATCATGACCGACTGGACTCAACACACCGAACAGGCACGCGACTGGTTCACGGATCTGCGCAATCGCATCTGCGCCGAATTCGAGGCGATCGAGCGTGAGGCCGGTTCGGACGCCGCTTTCCAGTACGACAGCTGGGAACGGCAGGAGGCAGGTAACAGCGATCCGGGCGGCGGCACGCGCGGGCTGATGAAGGGCAAGGTGTTCGAAAAGGTCGGCGTCAATGTCTCCACCGTGCGCGGCAATTTCGCGCCAGAGTTCGCCGCCACCATCAATGGCGCCGATGCAGAGAACCCCGGCTTCACGGCCACGGGCATCAGCCTGGTTGCGCACATGGCCAATCCGCATGTGCCGGCAGTACATATGAACACGCGCTTCCTGACCACCGGCAAGGCGTGGTTCGGTGGCGGGGCGGATCTCAACCCGCCGATCCCCTATGAAGAGGATACGGCGGATTTCCACGCCCGTTTTCGTGCTGCCTGCGCGGGGCACAATCCGACCTATTACGAACGCTTCAGGAAGTGGGCCGACGAATATTTCTTTATCCCGCATCGTGGCGTTCATCGGGGCGTTGGCGGGATTTTCTACGACCATCTCGAATGCGATGACGAGGCGGCGTTCGAACGCAATTTCCACTTCACCCGCGATGTGGGGGAGGCATTTCTCGATGTGTTCCCCCGGCTGGTGCGTCGCCGGATGGGGGCGGAATTTACGCCCGAAGACAAGCAGTCCCAGCTAGAATGGCGTGGCCGCTATGCCGAGTTCAACCTCGTCTATGACCGCGGCACCTTGTTTGGCCTCAAGACGGGCGGCAATATCGACGCCATTTTGATGAGCCTGCCACCAGAAGCCGTCTGGAACTGAGCCGCTGGTCATTGTAAGAGGCGGCGATGAAAGCCTTTCGCCAACCGGTCCGGCTGGTCCCCCTGCTGTTCCTTATTGCGATTGCCATTGGTACGCTGCTGCTTTCCTTGCCCATTGCGACCGTTGATGGCAGCCGTGCGCCGCTGCTGACCGCGCTGTTCACATCGACCAGCGCAGTTGCCGTTACCGGACTGATCGTGGTCGATACTCCGACCTATTGGTCGATGTTCGGACAGGTGGTGATCCTGCTGCTGTTTCAGATCGGCGGGTTGGGCATCATGACTGCGGCCACTTTGTTGGGGTTGTTGGTCGGTCGCGGCTTCAGCCTGCAGGCGCGGCAGGCCACCCATGCAGAGCGGAGCCGGCTGACCGGCAGCAACGCGAAATCGGTGCTGCGAATGGTCCTGGGAGTGACCCTGGTGGTCGAGCTGGCGGTGGCGCTGCTGCTGACGTTGCAGTTCGCCACGGCGCATGAAATGCCGCTGTCGACGGCTGCCTGGCATGGGCTCTTTCACGCGGTGAGCGCGTTCAACAATGCCGGCTTCTCGACTTTCTCCGACAGCCTGATGAGCTATCAGAGCGACGGCATGATCCTTGGCCCGATCATGGCTGCGATCATGATCGGTTCGCTGGGCTTTCCGGTATTCGAGGATTGGCGCGAGAACCGTTTCAACACCCGTCGTTGGACGCTGCACAGCCGCATCACTCTGGCCGGGACAGGCATATTGCTGCTGTTCGGCTTCGTCGCGCACCTGCTGCTCGAATGGTCGAACCCCGAAACCTTGGGGCCGATGGGATTGGGCGCCAAGATGCTCAACGCTGCTTTCCATTCGGTGATGCCGCGCACCGCCGGGTTCAACAGCCTCAATGTTGGCGCCTTCGACGAGCCGACATTGGTGGTGAATTACATTTTGATGTTCATCGGTGGTGGCAGCGCGGGGACGGCTGGCGGCGTCAAGGTGACGACCTTCTTCGTGCTGCTGGCGATCATGCTGGCCGAAGTGTTGCGCCGCCGCGATGCGGCCATGTTCGGCCGGCGGTTCGGTCATGCGATCGAACGGCAGGCGCTGACCGTGGTGATGCTGGCAATGATGCTGATACTCAGCGCCACCATCTATATCACCGCAATCACCGATCTGCTGCTGAAGGACGTGCTGTTCGAAGTCATCAGCGCCTTTGCCACGGTTGGCATGTCCACTGGCATCACTGCCGACCTGCCACCGTCGGCGCAGCTGGTGCTGGTGGCGCTGATGTTCATCGGCCGCGTGGGAACTATTGCGGTGGCAACCGCGCTTGCACTGGGCGCGTCGGATCGCAAATATCGCTATCCTGAGGAGAACCCGATTGTCGGCTGAAAAACGCAAACCCGTGCTGGTAATCGGCCTTGGCCGCTTCGGCAGTGCCGTGGGCTCCACGCTCGAGCGGATGGGGCATGAAGTGCTGGGTGTGGACGGCGATGCGGAGATCGTCGACGACCACAAGCACAGCCTCACCCAGGTGGTGCAGGCCGATGCGACCGAGCCCGAAATGCTGGCCCAGATCGGCGCGAGCGATTTCGATTCCGCCATCGTCGCCATCGGCAGCAACATGGAAGCCAGCGTGCTGGCGGTGCTGGCGCTGGTCGATCTGGGCGTCCCCAATATCTGGGCCAAGGCCAATAACGAGGCGCATGGCCGCATTCTCGAGCGTACCGGGGCGCATCACGTGGTCTTTCCAGAGCAGAAAATGGGCGAGCGGGTGGCGCGGCTGGTCAATGAACGCCTGCTCGACTTCATCGGCTTTGACGACGAATTCGGCATCGCCCGCCTGCGCGCGCCCGAGGCGATCCACGGACTGCCACTGGTCACCAGCCAGTGCCGCCGCAAGTTCGATGTCACCGTAGTCGGCGTGAAGCGCGTGGGGGAGGACTTCATCCACGCCACACCCGACACGATCATCCTGCCGGGCGATGAACTGGTGGTCTCCGGCCGGATCGCCAAGATCGAGGAATTTTCCGCTATCCGCGCGGGGTAATCACTCCTCCGGCGCGTAAACCCTTACCCAGTCGACAAGCATGGCGATTTCGCCGGTCTTGACCCTGTCTACTGTAGCCTGCGGTACGCCATTATAGGGCTTTTCCACGCGGTTGGTCTTGAACGGATAGGCGCCGCCCATGGCGAAATTGAGGATCACGAACTTGGGCGTGTCAAAGTTCCACGTGCCGTAATTCTCCACCATCGGGCGGGTCACGCGATAGGTCACCCGATCGTCGACCAGAAACAGGATCTGGTCAGCAGTCCATTCTACCGCATAGGTGTGCCACTGGGTGACATCGACGCCATCGGGAAAGAAGTATTTGTTCACCAGCGGTGTTTCGCCAGAATAGCCGCTGCCGTGGAGCGCCACACCGGTCCAGTCCTTCTCGCCGACATATTCCATGATGTCGATCTCGCCCGAGGCAGGCCAGTCACCATTGCCCAGCAGCCAGAAGGCGGGCCACACACCCACAGCATCGGGCATGCGGATGCGTGCTTCGGCGCGGCCATACGTAAATTCGAACTTGCCCTGGCTTTCGATCCTGCCCGAAACGAAATCGGCCTTACGCTGTGGATGCGGATCGATGCCCGGCTGCAGCAGCGGGCGCAGCATCAGCACACCGCCTTCGGCGCTCGGTATGTCCTGCATGAAGCCGATCACGGCGGGATCGTCGATATAGGCCTGCTGTTCGTTATTGACCCAGAATTCGGGCCCGATTGCGATCCACTTGCTACGGTCGAGAGCGGGGGCATCGAACTCGTCTGCCCAGATCAGCGCGCGCAGCGGAGCTGGGTCCCGCGCTGCCAGCGGTGTGGCACATCCCGGCAAAAGTGCTGCCGCAAGGGCCAGCGCAATCATGCGACTCATAAATCCTCTCCACTTATATTGTGAACGTTATCGTGCATGGTTCCGCGGCGCTTGGCCAGAGCATGGGTACGAATTCGGGTGCGGTCCTTCCCATAAGGCGCGGGATCGGCAATAGGCCGCATCCGTTGAGGAGATGCCGACCGTTAAGCGTCGGCCAGAACAGAACACACCGGAGAAACGCATGCGCCGCCTTGTCGCCACCCTATCGATCCTGCTCGCCACGACGGCCTGCTCCACCACCGGCACGCCCGATGCGCCGCGCGAAGCGATGGTCTCGCCGATCCTGACGAGCGCCGATGCCGTGGATTCGATGACCTATGCCAAGCCGCAGGTTGCGCGGGTGACGCATGTGGCGCTCGACCTGGCGCTGGATTTTGAGCGCAAGCTGGTCGGCGGCACCGCCAATCTCGATATTCTGGCCCGCCCCGATGCGGGCGAGATCGTGCTCGATTCAAACGGTCTGGAAATCCAGCGCGTGCTCGACGGGCAGGGAAAGGAACTGGCGTGGAAGCTGGGTGCAGCGGACAAGGATGGCGAGAAGGGCGCACCGCTGACCATCACCATCGGCAATGCCCGCCATGTGCAGATCCAGTATAGCGCCCCGGCCGATGCCGCTGCGCTGCAATGGCTCGATCCCGAACAGACGGCGGGCAAGGTTCACCCATTCCTGTTCAGCCAGGGCCAGGCGATCCTCAATCGCACATGGATTCCCACGCAGGACAGCCCCGGCATCCGCCAGACATGGGAGGCGCGGATTACCGCGCCCAAGCCGCTCGACGTGGTAATGAGCGGGGTGCAGCAGGGCGCGCCTGAAGATCTCGGCAATGGCCGCCGCGCTTTCCGCTTCGTGATGGACAAACCCGTGCCGCCCTATCTGATCGCGATTGCCGCGGGCGATATCGATTTCCGCAGCGTCGGCCCGCGCACCGGTGTCTGGGCCGAACCGGCAACGCTGGATCGCGCGGCGCAGGAAGTGGGCGATACCGAGCAAATGGTGATCGCAGCGGAGAAGCTCTACGGCGCCTATCGCTGGGGCCGCTATGACATGATCGTGCTGCCACCCTCCTTCCCCTATGGCGGCATGGAAAATCCGGTGATGACCTTCCTCACCCCCACTTTCATAGCGGGCGACCGGTCGAACAATGGCCTCGTCGCGCATGAGCTGGCGCACAGCTGGTCGGGTAATCTCGTCACCAATGCGGTATGGGAAGACGGCTGGCTCAACGAAGGCGTGACCTCCTATTTCGAGAACCGCATTGTCGAGCAGGTCTACGGCAAGAAGCGCGCCGAGCAGGAGGCCGCGCTGGCCTTTGCCGGGATCGAGGAAACACTGGCCGAAGTCGGCAATGATGCGCCGGGTACGGCGCTGCACCACAGCTCCACCGGTGACGAGATCGGCAGCGCGATTACATACGACAAGGGCGCGTATTTCCTGCGGACTGTCGAGAGCATCGTCGGACGCGAGCGGTTCGACGCATGGCTGCGCCAGTGGTTCGACAACCATGCGTTCCAGCCCGCCACCAGCGAGCTGTTCTACCAGGACATGATGACAAACCTCGTCGCTTCGCCTGCCGAGGCCGAGCGCCTGAAATTGCGCGAATGGATCTTTTCGCCCGGCCTGCCGAGCAATGTCGCGCGGCCCGATCCGGCAGCCTTTGCCGAGGTGGATGGCGCGGTGACGCATTACACCGAACACGGCATGATCCCTGCGGCTTATGCCAATTGGACCAGTGCCGAACGGATGCGTTTCCTCGACAATATCCCCAAAGAGCGGAGCGCGACTCAACTGGCCGAACTCGACAGCGAGTTGGGCCTATCGGCAACGCAGAACAACGAGATCCGTTTTCTGTGGCTCGAACTGGCACTGGCCAACCGCTACGAGCCCGCCGTGGCGCAGGCCGAGGCATTCCTCGGCACAGTAGGCCGCGCCAAATTCGTTCGCCCGCTGTTTCAGGTGCTGTGGGGCGAAGGCGACTGGGGCCAGGCTCACGCCCGCCGCATCTACGCCAAAACCCGCCCGAGCTACCACGCCGTAACCCGCGCAGCGGTTGACCGTGTGCTGGGGTGGAAGGAGTAGGGCCTCAGCCTTTGGCCAAATGCTGGCGGAACCAGTCCGCCAGTTCTTCCTCGCTCAATTCGCCAGCGGCAAGGGCGAGGAAGGTGTCGATTGCGGCGATCTTGTCGAACCGCAATCTGATCCCGTTTCGGGCGAGGAAAAGCAGAGAGATCACGAAAGCGGTTCGCTTATTGCCGTCGGTAAAGGGATGATTGCGCGCTATGCCGAATGCGTGTGCGGCAGCGAGGGCGCACAGATCGTTTTCGCCATAGGACCATTGGTTTTGAGGCCGGGCCATCGCTGATGCCAGAGCGCCTGCATCACGGACGCCTTGCGCCCCGCCATGCTCGGCCAGCTGGCGATCGTGAATGGCAAGGGCGAGAGACTCGCCCACCCAGATGGGCTCGTGACGCTCTGTCACCGGCTCAATCTATTTCGCTAGCGCGCGAAGAACGTCGCGGTTCTCGCGCATGATTTCCTCGGCCAAATCCATCTGGTGCCTGAATTCCGGATCATAGGGTGTGATCCGCCAGCCATCCGGCGCTTCAGAGAAATGCAGCGTATCGCCGACCTTGACGCGCAGCTGCGCCAGCAGTTCCTTCGACAGGATAACGGCTGCGGAATTTCCTACCTTGGTGACTTTGACTTCTGCGTTCATACACCCGTTATAACGCCAAATCCGACATTTTGCAATGCGGCATGGCGAAACGGCTTGCTCATCTTCGCTGCATTGCACACATTCGAAAACAATGCTGCGCCAGTACGAACTCGTGGAACGGGTCCTCGAATATGACCCTGACGCCGATGAGGCGATGCTGAATCGCGCCTATGTCTATACCGTGCAGAAGCACGGCACGCAGACGCGCGCTTCGGGGGATCCCTATTTCAGCCATCCGGTCGAGGTTGCGGGCCTGATGACCGATCTCAAGCTCGACCAGGAAACGATCATCACCGCATTACTCCACGACACGGTCGAGGATACGCTGGCGACGATCGAGGATATCGAGCAGAATTTCGGACCAGACGTCGGGCGGCTTGTGGATGGCGTGACCAAGCTATCCAAGATCGAGCAGATGCCCGAGAACGAGCGTGCAGCGGAAAACCTGCGCAAGTTCCTGCTGGCGATGAGCGAGGATATCCGCGTGCTGC
>CBFGON010000103.1:0-8539 GCA_965650395.1 uncultured Qipengyuania sp.
CCGCGCGTGACGATGCCGCAATTCTCGCGACCAGCCTGACCAGCGAGCTCGACAAATTCAGCCTCTTGCCGCTGGCTCTGGCCGAAGACCCGCAGGTCAAGGCGCTGGTCGGCGGCAGTTCGGGCGAAGCGCGTTCGCTCGACCTGCGCCTCGAAGCACTGGCTAAGCAATCCGATGCGGCTGCCATCTATGTGATGGACAGCCGCGGGCTGACGCTGGCGGCGAGCAACTGGAACCTGCCAACCAGCTTCGTGGGATCCAATTACGCTTTCCGCGACTATTTCCGCGTCGCAATGCGGGCGGGTTCATCGACCCAGTTCGCACTGGGGACGGTCAGCCGCAAGCCGGGGTTATATATCGCCACCCGCATCGGCCAGGCCTCCGCGCCGACGGGGATCGTCGCGGTGAAGGTGGAGTTCGACAAGACCGAGGCGAGCTGGCAGCGGGCGACACGCGGCGTATATGTGACCGATGCCGAAGGAGTGGTGCTGCTGGCCAGCGAGGAGGCCTGGCGCTTTCACCTTGCTCCCGCGACCGGCAATGCCGCCAGCCGTAATGCGCAAAGCGACCGCCAGCAGTTCGGCAGGGCATCGCTGCCACCGCTTCGCCTCAGCCCACAAGGCGCGGCCAAGGAGGTGGTGCAAATTCCGCTGGTCGAAGCGCAACAGAACATCTCGCCGACCGGCTGGGACCTCCATCTGATCGTCGACCCAGGGCCGCGTGTCGCAGCGGCAGTGGCTACTGGCAGGCTGGCACTCGTACTTCTGTTCGCACTACTGATGGCGTTGGCATTCCTTGCCCTTCTCGTTCGGCGGCGCAGGCGCGCACGCGAGGAAGCGATCGTGGCTGAGCGAACAGACACTTTGCGCGAGCAATTGTTGCAGGCCAACCGGCTCGCCACGCTGGGGCAGATCTCTGCGGGGGTGAACCACGAAATCGGCCAGCCGGTCGCCGCACTGCGTGTCTTTGCCGAAAGCGGCGAGAAACTGGTTGCGGCAGGCAAGACCGATCAGGCCGCCGCCAATTTCCGCGAGATCATGGGCCTTGCCGACCGCATCGGGCGCATCACCGGCGAATTGCGCCGGTTCAGCCGCCGCCAGCCCGGCGAACTGCGCGTGGTTGCCATTGGCGAGATCATCGACGGCGCATTGCTGCTGCTGCGCGACCGGATCGTCTCGCTGGGCAGGCAGGTGGAACTTCCGGGCGAAGAATTGCGCACGGTTGAAGTTGCGGCCGAGCATGTCCGGCTGGAACAGGTGCTGGTCAATCTGTTGCAGAACGCGCTCGACGCAACGCGGCCGGAAGACCGAATTGCGATTGAGATCGACGCTGACGCCGCGCAATTGCGCCTCCATGTCATCGACCATGGCTCCGGCATTCCCGCAGCGCAGATAGAAACGCTGTTCCAACCCTTCGCCACCAGCAAGGAAGACGGGCTCGGGCTCGGGCTTGTCATTTCGCGCGATATCATGCGCGATCTCGGCGGCGACCTGAGCTACGCACAGCGCAATGGGGCGACCTGTTTCACCATGATCGTCCCGCGGGTCGCATGATCAAGCCACCACCCGATGTGATCTTCGTCGAGGACGACGATGCGCTGCGAACCGGTGCAAGCCAGGCGCTGGAGCTCGAAGGATTCACCGTCGCGGCCTATGCCGATGCGGCCTCTGCGCTGGCAGCGATCACCAATGATTTTGCCGGCGTGGTGGTCAGCGATGTGCGGCTACCCGGAATGGACGGGATCGAATTCTTCACGCGGCTGCGCGAACGCGATGCCGGCATGCAGATCATCTTCACTACCGCGCATGGAGATGTCGACATGGCGGTCGATGCGATGAAAAACGGCGCTGCCGATTTCTTCCCCAAACCCTATTCGGTGTCGCGACTGGCCCATTCGATCGGGCGTGCGCGGGAGAAGCGCGCGCTGATCGTCGAGAACCGCAAGCTGCGCGCAGAGCTGGAGGCCCGCTCAAGCGGCGGGATGACCGGACAATCACCGGCATCGCGGCGGCTCGGAACAATTACCCGCGAAGTTGCACGGACCGACGCAGACCTGCTGCTGCAAGGCGATGCAGGCACTGGCAAGAGCCACCTCGCGCGCCAGATCCATGACCTCAGCCCGCGTGCCGACCGGCCGTTCGTGGTGATCGATCCGGGCATCTTCGCCAATGAGGAAGCGGACCTGCTGCTTTATGGGCGCGACCCTTCCGTGGCGCTTTCACGCTCGGGCATGATCGAGCGGGCAAATGGCGGAACGCTGGTGCTCGATTCGATCGAGCAGATCCCTCCGCGCGCCCGAGCGCGGCTGGTCAGCCTGGTCGACAATCGCAGCTTTCTGGCGCTGGGAGCCGACCGACCACGGTCAATCGATCTGCGGATTGTTGCCACGACCGCCGGTAATGCTGCAACCGCTACCGGGCCCGATGCCGATAGCAGCGGCCTGCTCCACCGGCTGAGCGGGATTACCATCGCGCTGCCTCCGCTGGTCGAACGGCGCGAGGACATTCCCGAGTTCTTCCGCCTGTTCGTCAGCGAATACGAGCAGAACCTGGGCCGCACAGCCGAAGCGGTCAGCGAAGCCGAATGGCATCACCTCGTTTCACACAGCTGGCCAGGCAATTTACGCGAACTACGCATGTATGCGCAGAATTTCGTGCTCGGCCTCACCCGACTGACGTCGCCAGCAAATGTCCGCGAAGACGATGCCAGCCTGCGCACCATGCTCGCCAATTTCGAAAAGACGATACTGGAAGACGCGCTCGCCCGATGCGGCGGAAACGTCCCCAAGGTGCTGCGCGCCCTGTCGATCCCGCGCAAGACCCTCTACGACAAGCTGCGCCGGTACAACCTCACGCCGGGCGCTTATCGAGAGTGACGGGATGCCATTCCGCCGCCCAAGCACCGAATTGAGTTAGTGGCGGAGCAGGAGGGATTCGAACCCTCGATACGCTTTTGACGTATACACACTTTCCAGGCGTGCGCCTTCGACCACTCGGCCACTGCTCCGCGTTCCTGATTGCGCTGCCGCTTCGCTACCTGAGCGCCGGCCCGCAACGGGAAGCGGCGCGTCTAGCGGTGGAGTGACCCAATCGCAAGCCATACCGGGAACCCGATCTTCCGCCTGTGCGTTTTCGTGATATACCCCTCGTCCAAGGCAGTGCTGCGCGGATCAAGCATTCCCTGCGAACATTGCCCCGAAAACCCCTTTTCGCCCACCAAAACGTGCGGAAAGGGGTTTTTCGTTTTTGTTGGCCTCAGGCGCCGGCGCGGCCGTCCGGCCGCTTGGCTATCCTCGCTCCCTGCGGTCGCTGCGGGCGCGCGGTCGCGCTTGCGGCGTTGTGCGCCGTTGGTGGCAGATACTGGCGTGGGGGGAAGTTTGCTGGCAGGGTGCGCTTATGAGCAAACCCTTGATCGCGCTTGCCTGCGCCCTCGCCTTCGTTGTTCCGTTGTCCGCGCAGGAGGCGCCCGCTGCGGCCCCTTCGCCGAGCGAGATCGCGGCGCAGGCCACACCTGCCGAATGGGTGGCGATCCCCGCCAGCGACCTGCTGGTGATGACGCTCGCCCCCGACGCGCAAGGTAATGCGCGGCAGGTAGTGATCCAGCTGATGCCCGCGCCGTTCAGCCAGGGCTGGGTGGACAATATCCGCACCTTCGCCCGCGCGCGCTGGTACGACAACATCAGCGTCAACCGCGTGCAGGACAATTACGTCGTCCAGTGGGGCGATCCCAATTACGATAATCCCGAAGCGACCGGCGAGACGAAGCCGCTGCCTGCCGGGCTGAAGGTTGTGCCGGAGAGTGATTATGTCGTCACCGGCGAACAACTCAGTGACGCGACTTCGACATTGGAGGTTGTTGCAGGCTTGGATGAGACGAGCGTCGAGCCGCTAAATGCGGCAGCAGAAGCTGCCATGATCAAGGTCGAAAAGATCCTTAAAGACCCGACAAAAAGTGAAGCCGATCACGAGGCAGCAATTGCCGAACTGATCGAGGCGATTGGGCTCGCGCCGACCGGCGAACCCAGTCCGCAAGAGCAGCTTGCCATGCTCTCAATCGAAGCGACCAAAACTGCCGGAGCGCCGGAGGGTTGGCATCAGCGGGACAGCTATGCGGAATGGACCGAGATCTGGCAGGGCTGGCCACTCGCCAATCGTGAGGTTGCGCGATGGGTCGACAAGGACGACAACGAGGTTCCCGATCCGAAACTGACTCGACACGAGGCCCGGGCCAAAGGAATCACCAAGGATGTCGAGGAAAGCTGGTTCTGGCCCATCCACTGCTACGGCATGGTCGGTGTTGGCCGGAACCTGTCGCCCGACACCGGATCGGGCGCGGAACTCTACACGGTGATCGGCCACGCGCCGCGCCATCTTGATCGCAATATCGCGCTGGTTGGCCGGGTGATCGAAGGGATGGAGCACCTCTCATCGCTGCCGCGCGGCAAGGGCGAGCTGGGCTTCTACGCCGCTGACGAGGTGGACAAGCGCACGCCCATCCTCACCGTACGCGTGGCGAGCGACCTGCCCGCTGGTGAGCAGCCTCAGTTCGAGTACCTATCCACCGAAGGCGAGACTTTCGCCCGCTATGCCGAAGCGCGCGCCAATCGGCGCGATCCGTTCTTCAACGTGCCGGCCGGCGGGGCGGATATCTGCAACATCCCCGTGCCGGTGCGGCGGGTGGCCGAGTAAGTTTGTTTCACGCAGAGGCGCAGAGAAGAATTGGAGGCGCAGAGATGTGGCTCTCAGCCGACCGCAGGTCCTTCAATTGATGACGCTGCGAAAACCGCAAGCTGCCATCATCGGATTGGGCCTGCGGCCCGCCAAGCATCTCTGCGCCTCTGCCACCTCTGCGCCTCTGCGTGAAACCCCATGACCGAAACCCTCACCCATACCGGCCCGCTATGGCGCTGGGCGGGCGGGAATGCTGCCTGGTACTTCGTCTCCATAGACGGCGCAGCGGGCGATGAATTGTCTGCCACCGCGCTGATGCGGCGGCTGGAAAGCGGCAAGCGCAATGGCTGGGGAATGCTGAAGGTCACCGCCCGGCTCGGCGCAAGCCGCTGGAGCACATCGGTCTTTCCCTCAAAGGAACAGGGCTGGCTGCTGCCGGTCAAGAAGGCGATCCGCAGCGCCGAAGATCTGTCGGAAGGGGATCTGGTGTTCGTGGAACTGGAACTCGTCTGATCCGGATGGCTCGCGCTGTTTGTGTTTCACGCAGAGGCGCAAAGAAGAAGGGGAGGCGCAGAGATGTTGCTCCCAGCTGACCGCAGATCCTGCAATCCATGACGTTGCGGCAACGACAAACTTCCCATTGCGAAATGGGCCTGCGGCCCGCACAACCCCTCTGCGTCTCTGCTTCCTCTGCGCCTCTGCGTGAACCCGAAAATCGCACCCTCGCCAACCAAAAATCACGGTCGATGTTGGACCAGCCTCATGTGAAACCAACAGTCTGAAATCTTGACAAATTGAACCTATTTGGTTATCCAATTACTGCATTCGTACCGAACCTCATCGGTCGAATGCATGAGGATCGGGAGACAATGCTTAGTAGGCGTTGCCCTCCCTCGCCAGGTCGGGTTTCCGGTCTGGCGGCGCGGCCGGAGCGGGAAGCGCGGGCGTCCAGGTCGAGGGTGATGACCCTTTTCCGGACACCGGAAGACCCTCCTTCCCCCCGGACGCGGCAAGCAGGCACGTTGTTAGCTCGCGGGTGCTACAAGCCCGCGCGGACCGCGGCAGGGGCTCAAGCGTAAAGGCGAACCCTCCCCGTCGCACCGGCCGCCTCTGCCGCAGTGAGTTTGATCTGGGTTCAGGTTCGGGGTTGCTTGTCCGGCTCGTGCATTGCGCATGGCCGGACGGCTGCCCAGGCGGGGTCACCGCCCGAGCCGCGCCGACGGAATGCTTCGGCATTCATGGTGGCCGCCACGGGGTTCCTGCAAGGTCATTCCTTGCCGGTGCCCTGATCCGCCCTCGGGAGCTACGCCGCGCGCATCGTGCGGGTCGTTCCGGCCGCGTGATCTTTATCCGTGCTGCATTCGCGCGCGGAATTCCAGCTGGCTTATGTCCGGGTTCGCCGCCGGATGGGCGGGTGCGCCTCCAAATACGTCACTCATGCGACAGCAATTCACACCGCTTTGCTGCAACTGCGAAACGATGCAGTCTGAGGCCATGCGCGCCAGTGGTGATTCCCGCTCGATCCTGAGAGATGCCTTGCAGCGTAGCCTGATCGGCCAGCCTGCCCCGCAAATTTGCGAAGTGCTTCCGAGCCCGGCGGGGTTGAGCCAGCTCGAAAAAGGTGCCTGGCTGCAGCTGCACAACTGGTTGTCCGACGCACCCCTGCGCGGCAGCTTTGCCTCGCATGCGGAATACAGCCGCAACCGGATGACCTATTTTCTCGAAGCCTTGCAATAGCGCACCGCCAGTGCGGCGCGGCTACATCCGTTCCATCAGTTCGATGCGGTTTCCGAAGGGATCGGCGATATCGCCGCGGCGATAGCCGTCGAGCTTCTTGCCCGCCTTGAAGGGGATGCCGCAGGCTTCAAGTTTGGCCACCAGCGCGCCGAGGTTCTTGACCAGCAGCGCCGGGTGCGCGCGGCGGGCGGGTAGGAAACCGTCTTCCACGCCGCAATGGATCGCAATGCCGTCGCCTTCGAACCAGCAGCCGCCGTTGACCGCCAGATGCGGCGGCTTGGCCACTTCTTCCAGCCCCATCAGTTCCACCCAGAAGCGCCGCGCGTGGGGTTCGCCCCCATGCGGCATGGCCAGCTGGATATGGTCGATGCCGAGGAGCAGGGTCATGCGCGCTCCGCCTGCGCTACCGAATCGCTCGCACGCAGGGCGCTGAGGATACGGGTGAGATGCGGCAGGTCCTGCACTTCGAGATCGACCTCATAGGTGGTGAAAGGATGGTCGAGCTGAATCTGCGCCAGGCTTTTCACATTGGCAACATTCTTGGCGAAGATACCCGCCATTTCCGCCAGCGTGCCGGGGCGATCATAGAGCGTCACCTGCAGCCGCCCGATGGCCCCGCGCGAACGGCGGCCCCAGTTGAGGTCGAGCCAGTCACTGTCGATCCCGCTGGCGAGCTGGTGACAATCGATGGCGTGGACTTCCACCCCCTCGCCGGGTTTGCGCAGGCCCACGATACGGTCGCCCGGCACCGGATGGCAGCATTCTGCCAGCTTGTAGCCCACGCCCGGTGTAAGCCCGCGGATCGAGAGCGATTTGCCGCTGCGGTCCCATTCTGGATCTTCATCCTCCAGCCCTTCGGTGCAGCCGGGGACCAATGCTTCCATCACCGCACGGTCGGAAATCTTGGCCGAACCGATGGCGTAGAAGAGATCCTCCTCTTCCTCCATCTCCAGCCGCTTGAGCGCATCGCGCAGCGCCTTCTTGCCGACCTTGGCGGGCACGCGCCCGGCGATCTCGTCATAAAGCTTGCTGCCGATATCGGCGACTTCAGCATGTTCCTTCTGCCGCACAGCACGGCGGATCGACGCGCGCGCCTTGCCGGTGACGACAAAGCCGAGCCAGCTCATCTGCGGTTCGGCATTCTTGCCCTTCAATATCTCCACCACATCGCCATTGCCCAGCTGGGTGCGCAGCGGCATGTGGCGACCGTTGATCTTCGCGCCCACAGTCTGCGCGCCGAGATCGGTGTGGACCGCAAAGGCGAAATCCACCGCAGTCGATCCCTTGGGCAACTGGAACAGCGCGCCCTTGGGGGTGAAGGCGAAGATGCGATCCTGGTAGATCGCCATGCGCGTATGTTCGAGCAGTTCCTCCGCATCGTGGCTGGCATCGACGATCTCGATCAGGTCGCGCAGCCAGCCCACCGCTCCGTCGGGCCGGTCGCCCTGCTTGTAGGCCCAATGCGCGGCGAGGCCGAACTCGTTGGTGCGGTGCATTTCGCGCGTGCGGATCTGCACTTCGACCCGCATCGACTTGCCGTAGATCAGCGAGGTGTGGAGGCTGCGATAACCATTGGTCTTGGGCGTCGAGATATAGTCCTTGAAGCGCCCGGGCAGGAATTGCCAATTGGTGTGGAGGATGCCCATCGCGCGATAGCAATCGTCCACACTGTCGCAGATCACGCGGAAGGCCATGATGTCGGTCACCTGCTCGAAACTGACATGGCGTTCGGCCATCTTGCGCCAGATCGAATAGGGGTGCTTCTCGCGGCCTGACACTTCCACCGTCAGCCCGGCTTCAGCCAGCGCGTGTTTCATATCCAGTGCGATGGCATCGACCTGTCCGCCGTCCTCGGCGCGCAATTGCTCCAACCGACCCATGATCGTGGCATGGGCCTCGGGCTCGATCTGCTCGAAGGCGAGCATCTGCATCTCGCGCATATATTCATACATGCCCACCCGCTCGGCCAGCGGGGCGTAGATATCCATCGTTTCGCGCGCGATGCGCTGGCGCTTTTCGGGGTTCTTGATGAAATGCAGCGTGCGCATATTGTGCAGCCGGTCCCCCAGCTTGACCAGCAGCACGCGGATATCCTCGCTCATCGCCAGCAGGAACTTGCGCAGGTTTTCCGC
>CBFGON010000104.1:0-8408 GCA_965650395.1 uncultured Qipengyuania sp.
CGCGGGTGGCGGAAGCCTCTGCCAATGTGGCGCGCGTTCGGCAGGACTGGCGCGAACAGGCCGCCGCCGAACTCGCGGTTGCCCAGGCGGATTACGAATCGCGCGCGAGTACCTTGCCTGCACTTGAGGAGCGGCACGAGCGGACAACATTGAAGGCGCCTGTGGGCGGGCGGATCAGCCGCGTACTGGTAACCACCCGCGGCAGCGCGGTGAGCCCTGGTGAACCGCTGGTCGAACTGGTCGGCAATGAGGATACGCTGCTTATGGAAGCACGGATCAAGCCGCAGGACATCGGCAATGTGCGGATCGGGCAAAGGGCAAAGGTGGGCATCACGGCCTATGATCAGGCGGTCTATGGCTCGCTTGAAGGCAAGGTCACGACAATCTCGGCGGATTCGATCCAGGATCCGCAATCGGGAGAAATCTATTACCTCGTCCGCGTAATCACCGATAGAAATGCGCTCGAAGGGCCCGATGGTCGCAAACTGACCATTGGTTCGGGGATGATCGCGGATGTATCGCTGCTGGGGGACAAGCGCACCGTGCTGCAATATATCCTGACCCCGATCACGCGCCTTAGCGAAACCGCATTTCGCGAATAGAGGATAAGCGATTGCAGGGAGTTAATTGCCCTGCAACCTGTCTGCTGGCATGGTCTGCTGCGGCAATCCGGCAAGTGCCGGATAAGCTGCAAGACTGATTGGAGGAAACAGGGGTGATTTTTCTACAGGGTCGCGGGGATGGGGATGGATTTGGCGGGTTGGCGGATTTCGGCCCGCACCTGCAGTCCGGGCGCTCATTCGGGCCGGATCTGGACGCAAGCGTGAAGCCGGTGAAGGCACCGGGTGAACCGATCGAGGCCGAAACAACCGACATTCCCGGGGATACGAGCACCACTGCGACCATTGCAATCGGCCAGACTCTTGATGGAACGCTCGGTGTGGTGGGCGACAAGGACTGGTACAAAATCACCCTGACAGCCGGACAGACGATCAACATCTCGCTGTTTGGATCAGGTGCTACGCCGGTCGATGACCCGTTTCTGCGGATCTATGATGCAGCTGGCAATCTGATTGCCAGCAACGATGACGGCGGCACCGATCTTAATTCGCTGTTGCGTCTGACCGCGAGTTCCGGCGGCGTCTATTATATCGAGGCGGATTCCTACAACAGCTCCTCGACCGGGCAGTATTCGCTCTCGGTCGTCACTGCGCCGCCGCTCCAAGTGTTCGACAATGATCAGATCGCGAACCAGCTGGTGTCCGGATATTGGGACGGTGCGCAGCGCGCCTTCATCGTCGGGACAGATGGTCAGATCACTGTCAATGTCTCGACCCTACCTGTGGCGCAGCAAAACCTGGCCACGCAGGCGCTGGCGCTGTGGACCGATGTGACCGGCATCAGCTTCGTAAGCGTCACCGCAAACGCCGAAATTACATTCCAGAATACAGACGAGGGAGCCTATGCCACATCGGTGACATCGGGCACGCGGATCGTCTCGTCTACCGTCAATGTCTCGACCCAATGGGTCACCGACTATGGCACTGCGTTAGACGGTTATGCCTTCCAGACGTTCGTCCACGAGATCGGTCACGCGCTGGGGCTGGGGCATGCTGGCAATTACAACGGCGATGCGTCCTACGCAAATGACGCGCTCTATCTCAACGACAGTTGGGCAACGACGATCATGTCCTATTTCGCGCAGGACGAGAACAGCTACTTCAGCCAGCTGGGTTTCAGCTATGCGCCCGTCACATCGCCGATGTCGGCCGATGTCGTTGCCATGGCCGAGCTTTATGGTCTGTCGAATTCGACCCGCCTGGGCAATACGACCTATGGCTTCAACAGCAATTCGAACCGCACAATCCATAATGCCACGCAGTTTGCCAATACGGCTTACACCGTGGTGGACAGCGGAGGGATCGATACTCTCGACTACAGCGGTTTTGCGGCGCAGCAGCTGATCGATTTGCGGCCAGAGCAATTCATGAACATCGGGGGGCTGACCGGCAATATCAGTATCGCGCGCGGAACGCTGATCGAACATGCCAAAGGCGGTTCCGGCGCCGATACGATCATCGGCAACAGCGCGGTCAACAATCTTGTTGGCAATGGCGGCGACGACGTGCTGCTGGGCGGTATCGGCAGCGACTGGCTCTATGGCAATATGGGCAATGACCAGATCGATGGCGGTGCCGGATGGGACTATCTCTTCGGCGGCAACGGCAATGACCAGATGTGGGGCGGTAACGGTAACGACAATCTGTTCGGCGATGCTGGGGCAGATACAATCGAAGGCGGCGGGGGCAAGGATTTCATCAAAGGCAGCGGCGGCGACGATCAGATTTCGGGAGGTGACGGCGATGACACGCTGATGGGCGAATGGGATAATGATACGTTGCGTGGAGGAAACGGCAATGACACGATCCGCGGCGGTACGGGTCGTGACTGGATCGACGGTGGTGGGGACGAAGACACCATTTTCGGCGATGACGATAATGACACGATTTACGGTGGTCTTGGCAATGACTCGATCGATGGCGGTGCCGGACACGATTTCATTGATGGCGGGTCAGGCAATGACGTCCTGACCGGCGGTCTTGGCAATGACACGTTTGCCTTCTCGACCTACGGCCTCGAAACCATCGACACCATTACCGACTTCCAGGGGGGCGACAAGATCGGCCTAGACCGCTCGGCGTTGTTCGGAACGATCGAAAATCTGGGCCCGCTGGCAGAAGGGGCGTTCCGGTACGGCACAACCGCGCAGGATGCCGATGACAGGATTCTCTATCAAAGCTCAACTGGCAGACTGTTCTACGATCCCGATGGAGTAGGTGGCATCGACGCAGTGCTTTTCGCTCAGCTAGAGCCGCGAACCGAACTTTCGCGCTACTCTTTCGTGGCGTTCGGGGACGCCATGCCACCACCATTGATGATGAGCGATCCCGTACTGGCGAAGGACGCTGCACTGCTGGGCGCGGATGCGCATGTCATCTGACCATCTCTCAAAACGTCTGGCGCGATGTCTGATACCGGCGGTCGCAGCTTTGGTGCTGCCGGCCTGCGCCCTCAAGGCGAATCAAGGAGCTGAAGTTTTGACAGACGAAATCGAGTGTGTGGTGACCGGCGAAAGCCATGCCGGCACGTCGACCGAAGAGATTTGTGAGTTTTTTCGCGATGCGGTTTCAGGACTGAAACGCAACGACGTTGCACGCGTCGATATTGCTGTCGCGAGCCCGACTTTAGCCAATGCAACGGCCAAGGACGGCGACGGTAACTCTTTGCTTGAACTGGGATTTTCGATATCCGATCAAACCCTAATGCCCGCTGCCTGGCGCGATTTTGCCTCTGCATTCGCGCGCGAGCTTGCAACGCTTCCTTGACGGTTCATCCCGTTTTACTCCCGTCTTAACCCTTAGTGCTAGGAAAAGAGCAACCAAACCTGCTTCAGGATAGGTGAGGGCAATAAAAGGGACCCTCACGGGATCGCAAGGGACATACATGATCATCGGGAAGCTGGGCGGTACCGCGCATGGCGCGGGCGGGGAATTTTGGGCTTTTTCGAACCCTTTTGACCGGTTTGACAGGCCATTTGCTGCGGCTGCCGAGGCACATGCCTTGCGCTTCGCTGACATCGGCGAATCGCTTGGCAGGACTGGCTTCGTCCAGTCATCTGCTGACACTGCCGACACAGGCAGTCTGGCGGCGACCAGCTGGGCCAGCCGCCCGATCTATACATTTGACCAGATCGCCACGCAGCTGACGACCGATTACTGGGGGCGCAAGCCCATCGGCTTCAATATCAGCGATGGCACGATCACCTACAACATCACCGGCCTTACTGCCGCGGGGCAGGCTCTGGCAGTTGAAGCGCTCAAGATATGGAGCGACTTTTCCGGGATCAAATTCGTCGAGACCAAGTCATCGGCCGATATTACATTTGACGACAACAGTTCCGGGGCCTTCGCCAATTTCAGCTGGAGCGGCAGCTACCTGACCAGCGCAACAGTGAATGTTAGTACCAGTTGGCTTTCGAACAACGGCACGGGCGTGGGCAGCTATTCGCTGCAGACATATATCCACGAAATCGGCCATGCGCTGGGCTTGGGGCACGCTGGCGGATATGATGGTTCTGCCAGCTATTCTTCCGATTCCGATTACCAGAACGACGCCTGGTCGACCACGGTGATGAGCTATTTCAGCCAGACCGAGAACACCTATTTCGCCAACGCTGGTTTTTCCTATGCCATTCTCGGTACACCGATGGCTGCGGACTATCTGGCGATCACCCAACTCTACGGTACGCCTACCACGACCAGAACCGGCAACACGACCTACGGCTTTAACAACACCAGCGGACGCGACATTTACGATGCCACGCGTTATGCCAAGTCGGCTTATGCGATTGTCGATAGCGGCGGGATCGATACGCTCGACTACAGCGGCTTCTCGGCAGGCCAGACGATCGACCTCAACCCCGAAACCTTCATGAATATCGGCGGGCTGACAGGCAATGTCATCATCGTCCGCGGGACTGTCATCGAGCATGCCATTGGCGGTGCGGGCGCCGATACGATCACCGGCAATGAAATGATCAATAAATTGGTCGGCAATGGCGGGGATGACGTGTTGCTGGGCGGGATCGGGAGTGACTGGCTCTACGGCAATACAGGCAATGACCAGATCGATGGCGGTGCCGGTTGGGATTATCTCTTTGGCGGCAATGGCGATGACCGGATGTTGGGGGGCAATGGCGTCGACAAACTGTTCGGCGATGCCGGCAATGACACGCTCGATGGCAATGGCGGCAACGACTTTCTCAAGGGCGGCGGCGGCGGGGATACGCTTGACGGCGGCGCCGATGACGATGTGCTGATGGGCGAATGGGGCTATGACACACTGCGCGGCGGCGATGGCAATGACCAGCTCTACGGCGGTGTGGAACGCGATACACTGGATGGCGGTGCCGGAAATGATCTTCTCGCCGGCGAAGCCGGCAACGATACGCTCAGCGGCATGACCGGCGCAGACTCGTTTTTCTTTTCTGAGCATGGCGCGCTCAACTTCGACCATATCACGGATTTCGGCGGCTCCGACGAAATCCAGCTCGACACTTCGGTGTTCGATATCGGTTTCGGTACGCTGTCAGCATCGGCCTTTGTGAATGGCACGGAAGCCCAGGATGCAGGCGATCGGGTGATCTATGACCAGTCAAGCGGCTCGCTGTGGTATGACGCCGACGGCAGCGGCTCGGGCGCGGCGCAATTGATTGCCATCCTCGACAATAACGCCCCGTTGAACGCGAGTGATATCATCGGCGTGTGACCGCGCTTCCGGTGCTGCGAAACGGTCTCCTGAGGCCTACTTATACTGGTACCTTCCAATAGGTTGACCGCTTGTGCGGGGCAGACATTTACTGCTTCCCGCCAGCAGGCTTGCCCTTACGGGCAAAATGCTTCAAACCTAAACTATTGGGAGAGAAGCCATGAAGATCGCTTGCCTCGGTGGTGGACCGGCGGGGCTCTATTTCGCGATTTCGATGAAGCTGCGCGACCCGGCGCATGTGGTCGAGGTGTTCGAGCGTAACCGCGCTGACGATACCTTCGGCTGGGGTGTGGTCTTCTCTGACCAGACGGTCGAAAACCTGATGGCGAACGACCCAGTCAGCGGCGTAGTGATCGCCGGCGAATTTGCGCATTGGGACGATATCGACACCCATATCGGCGGTGAATGCGTCCGTTCAGGCGGGCATGGCTTTATCGGCATCGGGCGCAAGCGCCTGCTCGAAATCCTGCAGGACCGCTCCCGGCAATTGGGTGTCATCCTGCACTTCGAACACGAGGCCTCGCCCGATCTGGACGACTGGCAGGGCTATGATCTGGTGATCGCGGCGGATGGCGCCAACAGCTTGATTCGCAAGCGTTACGCAGAGCATCTCGGGGTCAACATCGATGTGCGGCGCAACCGGTTCTTCTGGTTCGGTACCAGCAAGGTTTTCGATGCTTTCACCTTTGTTTTCAAGCAATTGCCTGAAGGCTGGGTGTGGGCGCATGCTTATCGCTACGAGGACGACCGCTCCACTTTCATCGTCGAGATGGAGCCCGAGACCTGGGCCGCGCTGGGCCTCGATCTGTTGGATCAGGACGCGGCGATTTCCAAATGCGAGGCGATTTTTGCGGACTGGCTCGACGGGCATTCATTGCTTTCCAACGCGCGGCATCTACCCGGTCCCAAGGCGTGGCTGCAATTCCCGCGGATCATGTGCGAGCGTTGGCATTACCGTAACCTGATCCTACTCGGCGACGCTGCGCATACGGCGCATTTCTCCATCGGATCGGGCACCAAACTGGCGCTGGAGGATGCGATCAAGCTGGCAGAAGTGCTGAATCGGCCTGACACACATGTCGATGAAGCGCTTGATGAGTACACTGAACAGCGTCATATCGAAGTGATCAAGCTTCAGAATAGCGCTCGCAACTCTACAGAGTGGTTCGAGACGCTTGATCGCTACCTCCATTTCGAGCCGATCCAGTTCGCCTATTCGCTGCTGACCCGTTCGCAGCGGGTAAGCCACGAAAACTTGCGGCTGCGCGATCCGGCGTTTGTCGAGCGGGTCGAAGGCTGGTTCCACAAGGGAGAACCGGCCGCGCCGATGTTCGCGCCCTTTGCCTTGCGCGACATGCCGCTGGCCAATCGCATCGTGGTCAGCCCGATGGCGATGTATTCGGCCAAGGACGGGACCATAAACGAATTCCACCGCGTCCATTATGGCGCGCGGGCACTGGGCGGGGCGGGGCTGGTCTATACCGAGATGACCTGCGTTTCGCCCGAGGCGCGGATCACGCCGGGATGTGCCGGGATGTATGCACCCGAGCATGTTGCGGCATGGCGGGAGGTGGTCGATTTCACCCACCGCCACAGCGAAGCGAAGATCTGCCTCCAGCTGGGGCATTCGGGTCCGAAAGGTTCGACGCGGATCGGCTGGGAAGGGATGGATCAGCCGCTCGAAAGCGGGAACTGGCCGCTGATTGCGGCAAGCGATGTTGCGTGGAGCGCGGCCAACCAGAAGCCCCACCCGATGACCCGCGCCGATATGGATGCGGTGCGCGAGCAATTCGTGGCTGCAGTGCGAATGGGGCTGGAGGCCGGGTTCGACATGATCGAGCTGCACGCCGCGCATGGCTATCTCTTGTCGAGCTTCATCACCCCGCTGCACAACAGGCGGGCCGACGAATATGGCGGCAGTCTTGAGAATCGCCTGCGCTTTCCGCTCGAAGTGTTCGCGGCGATGCGCGATGCGTGGCCCGCGGCAAAGCCGATGTCGGTGCGTATCTCGGCCAATGACTGGATGGGCGAGCTGGGCATCGAGCCGGCAGAAGCAGTGGAGATTGCCCGTGCCTTTGCCGGGGCCGGTGCCGATCTGATCGACGTATCTGCCGGGCAGACATGGGCCGATTGCAAGCCGGTCTATGGCCGGATGTTCCAGACCCCCTTTGCCGACCGCATCCGCAACGAGGGGCGGCTGACGACCATGGCGGTGGGCAATATCTTCGAGCCAGACCACGCCAATTCGATCCTCGCCGCCGGGCGCGCCGATCTGGTGGCGCTGGCCCGCCCGCATCTGGCCGATGCCGCATGGACGCTGCGCGCGGCGGCAGCGCAGGGATACGCCGGTCCGGGCGCGCCGGTGCCGCCGCAATATCAGGCAGGGCAGGATCAGCTGGAACGCACGCTGGCCCGCGCCGCGCAGGAAGGACCAAGGGCATGAGCACCCTGGCAGGGCAGCACACGGTCATCACCGGCGGCGGAACGGGCATCGGAGCCGCGACGGCGCGGGCGCTGGCGGCAGAGGGTGCGGTGCTGACCCTGATTGGCCGGAGGCGCGAGCCGCTGGAGGCGATGGCCAGGGAACTGCCCGGCACCTGCATTGCCAGCGCCGATGTTACCGACCGGGCTGAAGTCGATGCTGCCTTCGCAGAAGCGCGCGCCGCGCATGGCCCCGTCTCCATCCTTGTCGCGAACGCCGGGGCAGCCATCGCCATGCCGTTTGCCAAATTGACCACCGAACTGTGGCGCCAGACACAGGCGGTCAATCTCGATGGGGTGTTCCATTGCTGCCAGTCGGCACTCCCCGATCTGCTGGCGGCAAAGGCGGGACGGATCGTTACCGTGGCATCGGTCGCAGGTCTGATGGGCGCGCCTTACATCGCGCATTATGTCGCCGCCAAGCACGGCGCGGTGGGGCTGATGCGCGCGCTGGCCGCCGAATTCGCGGGCAAGGGGCTGACCGCCAATGCAATCTGCCCCGGCTATGTCGATACCGATCTTACCGATCAGTCGGTGGCCAATATCACCGCCAAGACCGGGCGCAGCGAAGCAGAAGCGCGCGCCGGGCTGGCCGCGAT
>CBFGON010000105.1:0-8386 GCA_965650395.1 uncultured Qipengyuania sp.
GTCGCAGAAGTAAGGCAGGCTGGAGGATTCTTCGTCGTATCGCCCAACAGCGACACCGCAGTTATAAGGGCCACGCGGGATGCGGGGATGGCGAGTATGCCGGGGTATTTCACGGCAACCGAAGCTTTTGCTGCACTGGCCGCGGGGGCGAGTGCGCTCAAGCTGTTTCCGGCGGACGGGCTCGATCCGGTGGTGCTCAAGGCGCATCGCGCGGTGCTGCCGAAGGATGCCAAAGTCCTCGTCGTGGGGGGCATCAATGCGCGCAATATGAGCAGCTGGATCGAAGCCGGGGCGAACGGCTTTGGCTTTGGATCTGCCCTTTACAGTCCCAACAAAAACGCCGCTGCAGTCGCCGATGATGCGCGCGGAATACTTGCCCGATGGAGTGCATCTCAATGACCCAACCGCGCTTGCTGCAACACCGAGATGCGCAAGGAATCCGCAGGCTGGTGCTTGCCGATACGGATGGAGCTTACTTCCTTTCCGGCCCTGCCAGCGTGCGCGAACTGGCGATGCTTGCAATCGCGGAGGGCACCTCGCTGCTGGCTGCGGCACGCCGCCTACGTGTCAATGAAGCGCTTGATTTGGACGCTGAATACGCTGACAACCGCTTCATCTGTGCAGTGGATCATTCCGATGACGCGCGCATTATCCTGACCGGCACCGGCCTGACCCATCTCGGCTCGGCCGAAGGGCGCGACAAGATGCACCGCGCGATGACCGATGCGAGTGCGCAGACCGATTCCATGCGCATGTTCCTCGAAGGGCTGGAAGGCGGCAAACCTGCTGAGGGCGAGCAAGGGCAGCAGCCCGAATGGTTCTACAAGGGCGACGGGCAATGCCTGATCGGCCCGCGCGATGCGCTGGTTTCGCCCGGCTTTGCCAAGGATGGCAGCGAGGAGCCGGAACTAGCGGGCATTTATCTCATTGGTCCCGATGGTACGCCCTTCCGGCTGGGCTTGGCGCTGGCCAATGAGTTTAGCGACCACGTGACCGAGCGGCACAATTATCTGTGGCTAGCCCATTCCAAGCTGCGTCCGGCTGCTTTGGGCGCGGAATTGCTGCTGGGCGATCCGCCAGCCGATATTCGCGGCATCAGCCGCATCCTTCGCAATGGCGAAGTGCTGTGGGAAAAGCCGTTCCTGACGGGCGAAGCGAATATGTCGCATTCCATCGCCAATCTGGAGGCGCATCATTTCAAATATAAACTATTCCGCCGTCCAGGCGATATCCACGTCCATTTCTTTGGCACGGCGACACTGTCATTCGCCGATGAAGTGAGGACGCAGGAAGGCGACGAGTTCGAAATCAGCGCTCCTCCGTTCCAGCTTGCATTGCGCAATCGCCTCGAGTCTGAGGCACCGGCATCAGCCGAGGTCAAACTGCTGTGACAGCACCGATCAAGCTGGCCATCATTGGCCTGGGCAAGATCGCACATGACCAGCATGTGCCGGCGATCGACAGTACCTCGCAATTCGAACTGGTGGCGACGATCGACCGTGACCTGCGAAACACTGCCGATGTTCCCAGCTTTCAGTCGATAGAAGGCCTGGTTGCCAGCGGGATCGAGATTGATGCGGTCTCGATCTGCACACCGCCGCAGGTCCGCCATGACATTGCGCAGGCAGCGATCCTGCAAGACTGGCATGTTCTACTGGAAAAGCCGCCCGGGGCCACGCTGGCCGAAGTGGTGGCCCTGCGTGACAGTGCGGCCGAGCGTGAACGCACGCTGTTCACAGCCTGGCATTCGCGCTTCGCTTCAGCGGTGGAGCCTGCGCGTGCCTGGCTGGCGGAACGCACGATCCGCCGCGCGAAAGTGACCTGGCGCGAGGATGTGCGCATCTGGCACCCTGGACAGGCGTGGATCTGGCAACCCGGCGGTTTCGGCGTGTTCGATCCCGGCATCAATGCGCTGTCGATCATCACAAGACTGCTGCCCAACCCGCTGTTCGTCGTGCGTTCCAGCCTGTCTTTCCCTGCCAACCTAAGCGCCCCCATCGCCGCGCAGCTTGCCTTGCGTGATCGCGAGGATGTTCCGGTCGAAATGGATCTAGACTTCCGGCAGGAAGGCCCACAGCATTGGGATATCGAGGTGGAAACCGATAGTGGGGTTCTTGAACTGCGTGAAGGCGGTTCGGTCATGTCGATTGACGGCGCAGTGGTATCAGATGACGGCAGCACGCTGCATGGCGAATATCCCGCGCTTTATCGGCGCTTTGCCGCGCTGATCCGCGCTAATGTGTCGGAAGTGGATGTTGCACCGCTGCGGCTGGTCGCCGACGCTTTCCTGTCCGGGCGCATCGAAATGGTCGAACCGTTTTACGAGTGACGCCAGGCGAAAACTGAACGCATTTGCTGTCGGGCGCAAAGCGCTAGCCCATGGTCGTCTGTCTAGGATCGACCGGCAGATCGCACGAGGGAAGCATCCCGCGCCGTCCGAAATTGTATTTGCGTGCTCGGACAATTCCGGGGCTTGTTCTAGGGGAAGTCAATTCAAAGACTTCCATTAATCGCCTAAAAGCAAATGATTAGTGACAATCGTCAATTCCCGCTACCCGCTCCAATCTAACCTTTTTGTGATTTCTGGGCTGATCAATTCAGCGCATCCTCGCGCATTATGCAGCGGAAGCCGACATGACTGGTCGAAGTGTCGACGGGTTGAGGATGGCGGGCCGCCGGGCGGTAGCGCTGGCAGTAATTCGGCGCACACAGATGCGATCCGCCTTTCAGCACCCTTCGCGGGATGGCAATTTGAGGCATGGCAGGATCGAAGCTCTGTTCGCGGGCTGCCCCGCGCGGATTGCGTGGCGTGCAGCAGGATTTTTCCGGCGTGCTTGCGTGGCGGCTCGCGTAATAGTCGGTGGTCCATTCCCAGACATTGCCCACCATGTCGAACAGGCCGAAGCCGTTGGCCGGAAAGGACATGACCGGTGATGTACGCAGGAAACCGTCGACCAGCGTGTTCTCCAGCGGAAAATCGCCCTGCCAGGTGTTCGCGTGTGGCACGCCGCCTGGCATGAATTCATCACCCCAGGCGTATTCGGCGCGATCCAGCCCGCCGCGTGCAGCAAATTCCCATTCCGCTTCGGTCGGAAGTTCCTTTCCTGCCCATGCGGCATAAGCCTGCGCGTCGGCATAATTGATATGGACCACGGGATGATCTTCGAGCCCGTCGAGTGACGAGCCCGCCCCCAATGGTCGGCGCCAGTTCGCGTCAAAGCGGTAATCCCACCATTGCGAAACATCCTGCAATGAAACGCGATGCGCCGGCGGTTCGAAAACCAGTGAGGCGGGGCGCAACAGTTCGGGCGGCGCACCGGGATAATCCGCCGCGTCGGGGGCGATTTCAGCACCGGTCACATAGCGGGTCGCTTTGACAAAGGCGCCGAACTGGCGATTCGTCACCGGCATTTTATCGATCCAGAACGGACCGACCTCTACAGCATGGGCGGGGCGCTCTTCCGGATAGTGACTGTCGGATCCCATCCAGAACCTGCCGCCCTCGAGATGGACCATATCTGCAAGTCGATGGGGCAAATGCGGCGTTCCTTGATTGTGCTGGGGTGGGGGACCACTCATCGTGGGGTAGGGCGATGCCAATCGCAACCGCCAAGTTCGGTTTTCAGCTCGAACCTGCAATGTGCCGAACCGCAGAACAGCACTGCCCACCGGACCCGCTGCCCTTTGCAAATCGCCCGCAATTTCCTATGCCCTGCTTTCGTCGCAGCAGCAGCAAACAAAGGCAGGTCATGTCGATATTCACAGAGCACCCCCATTCGGTCGGCGAGAGCTATGGCGAGCATTTCGCCGTGGCGTCGGGATTCGGCTGGCGGATGCTGGTGGGCGGGATGGCGTGCATGGTCCACGCCGTGTTTCCCTTCTGGTGCAAATCGACCGGTAGCAAGACCGTGGCGCAGCTCAACGCGCGGATGATCCACGGGCGTGAAAAGTTTGGTGCAGACGATCGCCGCCGGGGCGACCAGCGCGACTGGTGCATCTGACAGCGCAATTGTCATAATCCGCAGCGCGGACTAGCAAGGCCTTTCGACTGTGGGAGGTCCTGATGCGTTTTCGTCTGCTGCCATTTATTGCTGCCTGTGCAATTCCGTTCGTCCCGGCTGAAGCCGCGCCGCCAGCGAAGGAGCAGGTGGTCGAGCTGGCCAAGCAGACCATCGCCTTGCGTTCGGTCCGAGGCGAAGGGAACAAGACGCCCGAAGTCGCCGCTCTGCTGCGCGACACGCTGCTGGCCGATGGCTGGGGGGCAGACGAGATCGAGATCGTCCCGATGGACGATACGGCTTATTTTATCGCCACATGGAAGGGCAGCGACACTTCGCTTGGCCCGATTGTCATCTCGGCGCATCTCGATGTGGTCGAAGCCAAGCCCGAGGATTGGGAGCGTGACCCCTTCACCCCGGTGATCGAGGACGGATATTTGTTCGGTCGCGGGGCGAGCGATACGAAGTTCGATGCAGTGCAGGCTATGGTCGCGGTAATGGAACTGCGGCGTCAGGGCTTCAGGCCCAAACGCAGCATCGTGATCGCCTATTCAGGCGATGAAGAAACCACCATGATCACCTCCAAAGCCATTGCCGAGCGGCTGAAGAATGCCAAGCTGGTGCTCAATGTCGATGGCGCATCGGGTACGCTGGATGAAGAAAGCGGCCAGCCTGCATACTGGAGCTGGCAGGGTGCCGAGAAGGTCTATGGCGATTTCAAGCTGGAGGTGACCAATCCGGGCGGACACAGCTCTGCCCCGCGTGACGAGAATGCCATCGCCCAGCTTTCTGCCGCATTGGCGCGGATCGGCGCCTACCGCTTCAAGCCTGAAGTGAACGACATCACGCGCGACTATTTCACCAAGGCCGCCGATTTCGAAAGCGACCCGCTGCTCGCGGCTGCCATGCGCGCCTTTGCGAAAGACCCGACCGACAAGGCTGCGATTGCCGTGTTACGCGGCAATCCGGCGACCATTGGCAAGATCGGTACCACTTGTGTGCCGACGATGATGGAAGGCGGCCATGCGCTCAATGCCCTGCCGCAGCGCGCCACCGGCTATGTCAATTGCCGCATCTTCCCCGGCCATTCCAAGGAGGAGATCATCGCCGAACTGAAGGCGGTGGCGGATGAGCCCGCGCTGGCCATTGCCGAGATCAATCCCGAATATGTCGTGGAGGCGGATGCCTCGCCCTACGACAAGGCCTTCGTGACTTCGGTGACCAAGGCCATCCATGCCGCCTTTGGCAATGTGCCGATCATCGCTTCGCAATCCTCGGGCGCTTCGGATTCGATGTGGTATCGCGCGCTGGGCGTGCCGAGCTATGGTGCGAGCGGCACTTTCACCAAGGACAGCACCGATTTCTCGCATGGCCTTAACGAACGGGTGCCGATCGGCAATATCGACAAGAGCCTGAAATATTACCAGCTGCTGCTGCGGGATCTCGCTTCCAAATGAGAGCGCTGGCGTGGCTCGCGCTGCTGCTGGCGGCTCCGGCAGAAGCGGGGACGCTCTATATCGAGGCCGGGCGGCTGGTCGATGTGGAAAGCGGCACGGTGCAGGCGGGGCAATGCGTGCTGGTGGAGGGCGAGCGGATTGCGCGGGTCGAGCCATGCGACGCAACACCGCAAGGGGCCGAACGGCTGGACTGGAGCGGTTTTACCGTACTGCCCGGGCTGATCGATCTCCACACCCATCTGGCCGACGCCGGGCAAAGCGCAGACCTGGCCGCGCCGATCAAGACCTCCCCCCAGCTCACAGCGCTGATCGGGGCGCATAATGCGAAGATCACGCTGGAGGCGGGCTTCACCAGCGTGCGCGATGTCGGCACCTATCGCGGACTGACCGATGTGGCGCTGCGCGATGCGATCAATGCCGGCCATGTGCCGGGGCCGCGCATGTTCGTGGCCGGGGCCTATCTCACCCATCCGGGCGGCGGGGGCGAACTGAACGGCGTGGTTCCCAATGCGGAGCTGCCTCAGGATATGCGGCTGGGTGTGCTCTCCAGTCCGGAAGAGGCGCAGGAAAAGGCCGAGTATCTGTTCGAACACGGCGTCGATTTCCTCAAGCTGATGGGGACGGGTGCCGTGCTCGCCATCGGCACCGAACCGGGCGAGCCCGAACTGACCGAGGAGGAAATGCGCGCCGCGGTCGAAGTGGCCAAGGCGCACGGCAGCTATGCCACCGCCCATGCGCATGGCGCGGCGGGGATCAAGGCGGCGATCCGCGCCGGGGTACGCAGCATCGAACACGCCAGCCTGATCGACGAGGAAGCGCTGGCGCTGGCCAAGGCGCATGGCACCTGGCTGGTGATGGACATCTTCAACGGCGATTACATCGACCAAATCGGCACGGCGGAAGGCTGGCCGGAAGAATATCTGCGCAAGAACCGCGAAACCACACTGCTCCAGCGTCAGGGCTTCAAACGGGCGGTAGAGATCGGCGTGCCGCTGGCTTTCGGCAGCGACAGCGGCGTCTATCCGCACGGCGTGAACGCGCGGCAATTCGCATATATGGTGCAATGGGGCATGACCCCCGCGCAAGCGATCCGCGCCGCCACGCTCGATGCGGCCAAGGTGGTGGGCAAGGATGGCGAGTTGGGCAGCATTACGCCGGGAAAATTTGCCGACATGATCGCCGTGGAAGGCGACCCGCTGGCCAATGTGCGCGTGCTGGAAAGCGTGGCGCATGTGATGAAGGGCGGGGTGGTGGTTAAGTAGCGCAGGGCGCTCGGCTGTCCTTGAATTGATCTTTCTGCTAGGCTCTGCAGGAGGGGAGAGGGTGGTGCAGATCGACTCTATTACGCACATACTTCACCTGCTGCTGGGATTTGGTGCGGCAGGCGCTGCCATCATTGCGCTTTCTGCGGCCAAGGGCAGCAGACTTCATCGGCAAGCCGGATGGGTATTTGTTGCCGGCATGATCGTGGCGGCGATAACCGCCTGGATATTCATGATTGCACGGCCACTGCCGCTGGCGATGGTTTCTGCCACAGTTGCGATCTATGCTCTTGGCACCGCCTTGTTTGCCATCAACCCCAAATGGACCGGCGCGCAAACTGGTGAAAAGGCGCTGCTGGCGTTGCTCATTTTGGTCATGACCGGCATCGGCCTGGTTGGGACACGGTTCCTTCTGGCTGGATCACCTTTCGCCATTTCGGCATTGGCCTTCTTTGCAATCCTTGCCTATTTCGCGGTACTCGATGTCCGTTACCTGCGCATTGACCATGTGGCACAGGTGGATCGGGTTCGACGTCACGCGCTAAGAATGGGATTGGCCGTCAGCGAGACCGTCCGCGCGCCATCGATAACTTTTGCCGACGAACTCGGCCTCCCTGTCCCGGTTATCGTATTTGGCTCGTTTCTGCTGGTTCCGCTGATCTTCTTCATATGGGCCCCGAAAGTCCGAACCAAGGCAGCGAAGGTGGCAGCATGATCTTTCGTCATCAGGGCGAAGGATCTGCCCGCTAAACCCCGGAGAACCGCCCGAACCTGCCGCCATCCGCAATCACCTCGCGGGCGCAATTGTGGCCCGGGGCGCCGGTCACGCCGCCGCCGGGATGGGTGCCTGCGCCGCACATGTAGAGTCCCTTCACCGGGCCGCGATAGGCGCCATTGCCCAGCACGGGACGCGCGGACCATAGCTGGTCGAGGCTCATGTGCCCGTGCATGATATCGCCGCCGACCAGGCCGAATTTGCGATAAAGACCCTTGGGGCTGAGCACTTGCCGGCCGAGGATCGAGGCGCGGAAGCCGGGGGCATGTGCTTCGACCGTATCGATGATCGTATCCGCTGCGGCATCTTCCTCCGCATCCCAGTCGCGTCCGTCCGGCAGTTCGGGCGCGAATTGCTGGCAGAACAGGCTGGCGACATGCTGGCCTGCGGGCGCAAGGCTGTCATCCACTGTACTGGGGATCAGCATTTCGACGATCGGTTTCTTCGACCAGCCATGTGCCTTCGCGTCGAGGAAGGCCTTGTCCATATAGTCGAGCGTAGGGGCGAGGATGATGCCGCTGCGATGATGCTCGCCCTCTTCGGGCAGGCAGGTGAATTTGGGCAGTTCGCTCAGCGCCACATTCATGCGGAAGGTGCCGCCGCCTGCCTTGAAGCCGCGCATCCGGCGGCGGAAATCCTCAGGCTGGTGGCTCTGGCTGAGCATCTTGCCATAGAGCAGCTTGGGTCCGACATTGGCGATGACGCGCTTTGCCGCGATCTCCTCGCCGCTTTCGAGCTGCACGCCTGCCACTCTGTCGCCATCGACCAGCACTTGCGCAACTGGCGCTTCAAGGCTGATCTCGACCCCCGATTTGCGGCAGACATCGGCCATGATCTGCGTGATCGTGCCCATGCCGCCAATGCTGTGGCCCCAGGCGCCCTTCTTGCCGTTCA
>CBFGON010000106.1:0-8349 GCA_965650395.1 uncultured Qipengyuania sp.
CGCATCACCACATCGTCGGGCCCCTCACCGGTGTGCACCATGATGTTGGCAAAGCTCTTGCGCGTGCCGAGCTTGAGACCGAGCGTGCGCGCATCGCCATCGCCGGGGATGGGAATGAGAACATGCTGCATCGGCTGGCGAAATGCGGTTTCGGAACGCACGCCCAGTGCACGCAACGTCGAAGGGCTGAGATAGCTAAGTACTCCCTGAGCATCGGTCGCCCAGAAGCATGTAATGCCTGCGTCTTCGAGCTGTTCGACAATCGCAAGCTTTTGCTCTGCCGAAAAGCCTGGTCCGCCGCTAAAGGCCGCGTCGGACCGATCGCCCGTCTTGCGTCCCTTGAACAATTCGGAGAAGGGCATTGCCCCCATAGGATTCCAGCCTTTTCCCAGCAGATTGCCTGCACCATCTGGCCTAGCCAGAAATGGTTAGTTTTAAGCTAACGAGGGCGCAGAAGCGCCTTGAAGCCCGGCTTCAGTTAGCCGGAGCGATATATTCGAGGAAGCGCGGACGCGAGGTGACCCGCGTCGGACCATCTCCGGCAAGCAGACCGTAGGCATCGATGGGAAGTGCTGCGAGTGGGCGACCAGCTGCCTCGATTTCGTAAGGCGAAACCCTGTGTCGGGTACATAATCCATCAGCGCCGTCACTGATCAAGGGAGTTTCGAACTCAAGACCCTGCATATGCTTCTTCGAACGCCGCACGGTCGCAACAGCGAGCTGCCCGCCCCCCAGATCGAGCACCACTAGCGTATCGAGTGGCACATCGAGCAACCCTTCGATCATCGCCCCTGTCTTGGAAATGTTTCGTAACACGACCTTGTAGCGGAAATCGTCGTGAATCAGGCCGATCTTGCGGAATACCGAGCGGCGGTCCGCGCGATAGCGTGCGGGGCCCTGCGGCTCGTATTTCAACTCGCCCTTCGCCAGCCGTTCGAGCAGTTCTTCCTGCGGTATCGGACGAGAGAAAATGTAACCCTGAATGTGGCTCGCGCCGCGCTGTTTGACCAGTTCGAGTTCGTCTTCAGTTTCGACGCCTTCAGCGACGGTTTCCATGTTCAGCGCCTTTGCAAGGCCGACAATCGCACTCATGATGGCGGGATTGTTGTTGCCGTCTTCGGTCGCTCCCCGCACGAAGGCCTGGTCGATCTTGATCTTGTCGAAGGGCGCATATTGCAGATAGCTGAGCGAAGAATAGCCGGTGCCGAAATCGTCGAGCGCGAGTCTGACGCCCAGCTTTTTCAATTCCTCGAAAATCCGCTGGGTTCGCCCGTCGTCGCCGATGAAGACGCTTTCTGTAATTTCCAGTTCTAGCCGCCTCGGCTCCAGTCCAGAAGTGGCAAGGGCCCGCTGCACCACCTGCGGGAAATCACCGTCGGCGAACTGCGTTGCCGAGACGTTAACTGCCACGCGGAAGTCTCCGGGCCATTCGAGCGCCTGGCGGCACACTTGGTTGAGCGCCCAGGTCCCAATTTGCTTGATGACTCCGACGTCTTCGGCAACCGGAATGAATTCGCCTGGCGGAATGCTGCCACGTTCCGGATGCTCCCAGCGCACGAGTGCCTCGAGCGCCTTGAGCTTGTAAGTCTGCGCGTCGACAATCGGCTGGTAATGCATCACCAGCTCCTCTTTCTCCAGCGCATCGCGAAGGTCTTCTTCGAGCTGACGGCGGTGGCTCGCGCCATCCTTCAGATCGCTCGAATAGAAACGGTATTGGCCCCTGCCCCCGCCTTTTGCGGCATAGAGCGACAAGTCTGCGGCCTTGACCAGATCCTCTGTGTCGAGTCCGTCATAGGGCGCAATTGCAATGCCGACCGAGGTGCCGATGATCGCCCGCGAACCGTTGATCGAGTAGGGCTGCGAGATCATCTGGATTACGCGCGCGCTCAGATCACCTAAAACGCCGCGATCGTCGATATCGGGCAGCATGATCTGGAATTCGTCGCCTCCAAGACGGCCGATTTCGCCCTTGGTGCCGACAATCCGCTCGAGCCTGGCAGCAACCTGTTTGAGCAGTTCGTCACCGGCCGGGTGGCCGAGCGTATCATTGACCTGCTTGAAGCGGTCGAGATCCAGCATCAGCAATGCGCACGAGCGTTTTGAGTTGCGATAAGCCTTGAGCGTCGCAGTCAACCGCTTGGTCATGCGGTGACGGTTTGCAAGGCCGGTCAGCGAGTCATATTGCGACAGTCGCTCGGCATCGAGCTGGTTTTCACGGCTGCGCGTAATATCCTTGGCGCTGCCGCGATAGCCGGTGAAGTCCTGACGCGCGTCGAACTGCGGCTTGCCCGCAATTTCCCACCAGGCTTCCTTGCCGTCGACCGCGACCCGCACCTGATACTGGGTTATCGAATTTCGTGCACTGAGCAGAAACGTCAGCGGTCGTTCCTCTCGCTGACCGTCATCATGGTTATCGGGTACGAACAAATCGGTAAGCGGCTTGCCGATTACATCCTCTTCGCTCAGTGACAGACAATCCTTGGCATTCTGCGACAAGTAAATCACGCGCCCCTGCGCATCGGTTGCCCAGAACCAGCCAAGTCCGGCGTTCTCGAAACTGTCGAGCAATTCGGCACGCCGCGCGAAGTCGCATTCCTCGATCGGAACCAGAGGTGCATTCTCAGGGTCGTGCTCCATGCGCGCTGCCTTCGCGCCTCTTGAGAAAAATCCTGCCATCTCCGCTCGACCTTGCTTCCCATTCTGTTCAGGCCTTGGCAGACCTGTTGCGAAGCGTTGCGAAATAGGGGAAACTTCTTACCAAAGGCATAACCATGACTTGCCAGTGTCACGGCCATTCACACTGGCGCTTGCCTGATTTGCTGCAAAGCTGCATGCTGGCTGCAACAAGCGGGAGAGAGAGCCGCCAATGCGCCATATAGCGATCGTGGGTTCGGGGCCCGCGGGGTATTACACCGCTGAGGCGGCCAGCAAACAATGGGAAGATGATGTTCGTATCGATGTATTCGATGCGCTGCCTGTGCCGTATGGCCTGATCCGCACCGGCGTTGCACCCGATCACCAGTCGATCAAAGGCGTTTCGCGCCGATATGAAAAGACCGCGTTGAGCGACAATGTGCGCTTCGTAGGCAACGTCAGGGTCGGAACAGACGTTACCGTGGCCGAACTGCAGGAACTATATGACGCAGTGATTTTCGCCACCGGCGCTCCGCATGATCGCAAATTGGGGCTGGAGGGCGAAGAACTTTCAAACGTCTTCGGCAGCGCGGCCTTCGTCGGCTGGTATAATGGCCATCCGCAGTTTGCGGATATCGGCCCTGATCTTTCGGGGCGCCATGCGGTGGTTATCGGCATGGGCAATGTCGCACTCGATGTGGCGCGTATCCTGTCCAAGACCGAAGGCGAATTTGCCGGCTCGGATATCGTCGGTCATGCACTCGATGCGCTACGCAGTTCGAAGATTGAGACTGTCACAATTGTTGGCCGTCGCGGCCCGCACCAGATCATGATGACGCCCAAGGAACTGGGCGAGCTCATGCATCTCGGACGCGCCAGTCCGCATGTCGATGCGCAGGATCTGCCGCCCGAGGGGGACGATGCGATTCTCGAGCCGGGCCTGCGCAAATCCGTGACATTACTGCGCGATTTTGCCGGTATCCCCGAAAGCATCCACGGCGAAAAGCCGATTGCGATCGAGTTCGATTTCTTCGCCAGCCCCACAGCCTTGCTGGGCGAGAACGGCAGATTGCGTGCCGTCGAGGTTGAGCGGACCGAGGTACAGGCAGGCCGCGCGGTCGGTACGGGCGAAACCTATGAAATTCCCGCCGACATCGTTGTCTCCTGTATCGGCTATCGCTCCTCACCGATTGACGGGGTGCCTTTTGACGAACGGCAGGGTCGTTTCGCAAATGACGACGGGCGTATCCTTCCGGGGCTCTATTGCGTCGGCTGGGCCAAGCGGGGCCCGACGGGAACGATTGGCACCAATCGACCTGACGGCTATTCGGTAATCGAACTGGTCGCCGAGGACATCGGCGGCGGGGGCCGCAAACGCGGGCGCGAGGGTTTTGACGAACTCGCTGCACAGCGCGGGCTGGACGTCGTTACTTTCCGCGACTGGCAGAAGATCGAGGAAGCAGAAATGGCGGCAGCACGTGACGGCTCGCCACGCGAGAAATTCGTCGATATTGCCAGCATGATCGCCGCGCGCGACTGAACCTGAAGAGAGGATCTACCCAGATGGCCAAGCTCGAAGATGAGGCTGCACAATATACCAGCGCGCTGGGTCCGCTGATCGGCCTTACCCGCGAGGATATCTTCGGCGCGGTGGCGGTCATGCTGCGCGAAACGGCGTCCGACCCGCAAAGGTTGATGAAACACAGCCAGTCGATGGGTGAGGACATGATCAAGATCATGACCGGGAAAAGCGA
Source organism: uncultured Qipengyuania sp. (assembly GCA_965650395.1). GTDB lineage: Bacteria > Pseudomonadota > Alphaproteobacteria > Sphingomonadales > Sphingomonadaceae > Qipengyuania. The sequence goes on from CBFGON010000106.1 coordinate 4,389, forward strand.
TCTGACGCCCAATCCAAAAGACAAGCGTTTTCAAGACCCTGCATGGCAATATAACCCCTTTATGCGCGCCGGAATGCAGTATTATCTCGCGGTCCAGAAGGGTGCGGCGCACTGGCTGGAGGATCTCGAACTTGACGAGCTGGAGAAGGATCGTGCGCGGTTCATTTCCAACATCATCATCGACAGCCTGGCGCCGACCAACACGCTGATCGGCAATCCCACCGCGCAGAAAATGGCCATCACCAGCGGCGGCCTCAGCCTGGTGAAGGGGCTCAAGAATGCCTATGAGGACATGGTCCACAACAAGGGCATGGTCAGCCAGGTCGACAAGAAGCCGTTCAAGCTGGGCGAGAATGTCGCCACCAGCAAAGGCTCGGTCGTGCTGCGCACCGAGATGATGGAGCTGATCCAGTATGCTCCCACGACCGAACAGGTTTACGAAATCCCGCAGCTGACCATCCCGCCGCAGATCAACAAGATGTACATCAACGACCTCTCGCCAGAGAAGTCGGTGGTGAAATACCAGCTCGACAACGGCATCCAGACCTTTGTCATCAGCTGGAAGAACCCGAGCAAGGATCAGGGCCATTGGGACATGGCCGATTACGTCAATTCCTGCCGCGAAGCGATGGAAGCGGTGTCGGCCATTACCGGCAGCAAAAAGGTCAATGTCTCGGCCGGCTGTTCGGGCGGGCAGACCGCGGCGATGCTGGCAAGCAAGCTGGCGTCGGACAAGGACGATCTGCTGGGCAGCCTGACGCTCATGGTCTGCGTGCTCCACCCCAAGCAGAACGATATCGAGGCGGGATCGCTGGTCAGCCAGCACGGTCTGGAGCTGGCGCGCGGGCGCGCTTCGAAGAAAGGCATCATCAAGGGCGACGATCTGTCGCGCGGCTTCGCCTGGCTGCGGCCCAACGACCTGATCTGGAACTACGTCATCAACAATTACCTGCTGGGACAGGACCCGCCGGCATTTGACGTGCTGTTCTGGAATGCCGACGCAACCAACCTTTCCGGCGCGCTGATGGGCGATTTCCTGACCATTTTCGAGACGCTCGCCTTCACCAAAAAGGGCGAAGTCGAAATGATCGACCACAAGATCGACCTCAGCAAAGTCACCAGCGATCTGTTCATCCTCGGCGGCGTGACCGATCATATCACCCCGTGGAAGGCGACCTATCGTTCCACCCGCCTGTTCGGTTCGAAAGACATCACCTACGTGCTCAGCCATTCGGGCCATATGCAGGCGATCCTCAACCCGCCGGGAAATCCCAAGGCGAAATATTACATCCAGTCGGACGCCAAGAAGAAGCTGCCCGAAACCGCCGACGAATGGCTCAAGGGCACCGAGGAAGTGGCCGGTTCCTGGTGGCCTTACTGGATGGAATGGGTGCAGGCACGTTCGGGCAAGCAGAAGGCAGCGCCCGCAAAACTGGGGAACAAGCAGTTCGAACCGCTGGACCCGGCCCCCGGTCAATACGTTATGGAACCTTGCTGAGCCGCATGGGGACTGCTGCATGACCGCTTCCAAGGACGAACCGATGACCGCCACGGTCGAAATGATAGAAGCAGGCGGGCGCAGATTGCGCGTTGCCCACTGGCGGCTGGACAAGCCATCCGAACACCCGCCAATCCTGTTCTTCAATGGCATCGGTGCCAATATCGAAGCGGTCGCTCCGCTGGCCGAACGGCTGACAGAGCGCGGCTTTGTCATGTTCGACATGCCCGGAACCGGCGAAAGCCCCGATCCGACCATTCCCTATAATCCGTTCACGATGAGCTGGACCGCAGCGCAGGTGCTCGACAAGCTCGGCCTCGATGTGGTCGACGTCATGGGCGTGAGCTGGGGCGGCGCGATGGCGCAGCATTTTGCGCTCCAGCATTCCGGCCGCACGCGGCGGCTGGTGCTGGTGGCGACTACGGCCGGTATGCTGATGGTGCCCGGCAACCCGGCTGCATTGACCAAGATGGCCAATCCGCGCCGCTATATCGATCCCGCATATATGAACGAGCATTTCATGACGCTCTATGGCGGCATGACAAAGGGGGCGGACGGCAAGTCCGATCATATCGGGCGGTTGAAGCCCCCTTCCCCCCGCGGCTATTTCTACCAGCTGCTGGCCATGCTGGGCTGGACCAGTCTGCCCGCCCTGCCGTTCATGGACAAGCAGGTGCTGATCATGATGGGCGATGATGACCAGATCGTGCCGCTGATCAACGGCAAGATCCTCAACGCCATGATCCGCAATTCGCGACTCGAAGTGTTCGAGGGCGGCGGACATCTGTTCCTGCTCACCCACGCCGACGAAAGCGTTGCCTGCCTGCGCGACTTCCTCGACGCGCCTGACGCTACGGAACGCGCGGCTGCCTGACGCGGGCCGAAAGGCCGCTGGACAGTTCGGTTGCAATGTGGAACCTTCTCTCGCGGAGAGAGGAGCCAAACCATGCCCGCATTCGATCTGATCATCCGCAATGGCACCATTGTCGATGGAACCGGCGCTGACCGCTTCACCGGAGACATCGCGCTGAAAGACGGGATCATCGCGCAGGTCGGCACGGTTTCGGGCGATGCTGCGGAAGAAATCGACGCGGGCGGGCTGCTGGTTACTCCGGGCTTTGTCGACATCCACACCCATTACGATGGTCAGGCGACATGGGACCAGGAAATGGCCCCGTCGAGCTGGCATGGCGTCACTACGGTGGTGATGGGCAATTGCGGCGTCGGCTTCGCGCCCGCTGCGCCTGACCGGCATGACTGGCTGATCGGGCTGATGGAAGGGGTCGAGGATATTCCCGGCACAGCGCTGGCCGAAGGAATGAGCTGGGATTGGGAAACGTTCCCCGAATATCTCGACGCGCTGGAGAAGCTGCCGCGCACTGTCGATGTAGGCACCCACGTTCCGCATGGCGCGGTCCGCGCCTATGTCCTTGGAGACCGCGAGCGTCCCGGCGCCGTTCCCACCACTGACGATATCGAAGCCATGGGCCGCATCGTCGAAGAAGGCGTGCGCGCGGGTGCGTTGGGCTTTTCGACCTCGCGCACGGTGATCCACCGCTCGGTCGATGGCGAAGTCGTGCCCGGCACCACCGCCACCGCTGACGAGTTGATTGCAATCGGCCGCGCGATGGGCCGCGCGGGACACGGCGTGTTCGAAATGGCCAGCGACATGCGCCGCGAATGGGACGAGTTCGGCTGGATGGGCAAAATGAGCCGCGAAACCGGCCTGCCCGTCACCTTCGCTGCGCTCCAGTCAATCGCCAAGGAAATGACTCTCGACGAGCAGATTGCCTCGATGCGGGCCGAAAATGACAATGGCGCCAATATCGTCGCGCAGATCGCCTTGCGCGGCAACGGCATCGTGATGGCATGGCAGGGCACTGTCCATCCCTTCCGCTTCCGCCCCAGCTATGTCGCGATTTCCGAACTGCCGTGGGAGGATCAGAAGGCAAAGCTGCTCGATCCTGCTTTCAAGCAACAGGTTCTGGCTGAAGAAAACGACCTCAGCGATGTCAATCAGGACATCATCGGGCTGATCATGGTGGTCTGCGGCGGCTGGCCGATGCAGTTCGAGATGGACCCCGATTTCAATTACGAACCGACGGCACAGGAAAGTATCGCCGTCCGGGCCGCCAAGGCAGGCGTATCGGGTGAGGAATATGCCTATGATCTGCTCTGCCGCGATGATGGCAAGGGCTTCATCTACCTGCCGATCCTCAATTATGCCGACGGCAATCTCGATTTCCTGCATGACCTCCAGAATTCGGGCGATACCGTGAACTCGTTGTCCGATGGCGGCGCGCATTGCGGGACGATCTGCGATGCGGCCTCGCCCACCTTCATGCTGCAGCATTGGGTGCGTGACCGTGCGCGCGGCACCATCGGGTTGGAGAACGCGATCAAGCGCCAATGCGCCGATACGGCACGGCTCTATGGCCTCGAAGATCGCGGCGTGATCGCACC
>CBFGON010000107.1:0-8289 GCA_965650395.1 uncultured Qipengyuania sp.
CTGTCTGCAGGCAACCAACGCTGCGCCGGAGAAGGCGCTTGATACAGCGCAGCGTTGGTTTCCTGCAGACAGGATGCCAGCTTGCCTTGCTGCAACCGCGCGGGCGGTGGCGGCCGGTCGCGCAATTCGTCGGGAGTGCCCGGCACGCCGCCGGTGGCAGGATTGGGTCCTACCTGCATCAGCAGGAGAGCTAGGGGGGAGAGGATTTCGATCACGCTTGGTCCAGATGTTTGAGCAGGCCGTCCACCGTGCGAAGCAGCAAGGCGATATCCTGCTCGCGCGATAAACGGTGGTCGCCATCCTTGATCAGCGTTACTTGAACCTCGCCCGAACGCAGCGATGCGGCGAGTCGCATGGAAATTTCCCACGGCACATCGGCGTCGCACTGGCCGTGGAGCAGGCGCACCGGCGTGTCGATGGCTACGGTTGTTTCGAGCAGGCGCTGCGCATCGGCGTCCTGCCAGAATAGCGCGTGCGTGGGTGTCGGCTCCGGGCCGTAAGGATTTTCCTCGAGCACGCTCTCGCCCGCCGCAAGCCGGGCTTTCTGCGCGTCATCATAGCCCCAGTCAGAGAAATCGGGTGCAGCGGCGATGCCGACCATACCGGAGAGCCTTTCGCCCAGCGCGAGTCCCACGAGCAGCATCAGCCAGCCCCCCATGGACGAACCGACCAGCACCACCTTGCCGGTCAGCTGCGAAGCGATCAGCGCCAGCACCTCATTGCGCCATTTGGACAATGAGCCGTCAGCGAAATCGCCATCGCTTTCGCCGCAACCCGAATAGTCGAACAGCAGGCAGGCGCGCCCTTCGCGCTGCGCCCATTCAAACAGGGCGGTGGCCTTGCCGCCGTGCATATCGGACATGTAGCCGGGCAGGAATACCAGTGCCGGTCCGGTGCCCGGGATCTGCCGGAACGCAATGCGTTGCCCGTCGGGCATGGCGTGAAAACTGGTCTCGCTCATTGTCTCACAGGTCGGGCGCCATGCGTGCGATTGCAAGGGTCAGAAGAGATCCCAGCTCTCGACATCGCGATCCTGTTTGCACATCGACTTGATCGCTGCGAATTCCTGCGGGGTGAGTATCGGGCGGAAACTCTTGCCTTTTGCCGCAGCACGATAGGCCTTGGCCCGCTCTCCCGGCGAGGGATGGCTTTCAATCCAGCCGGTGACGGCATTATCCGATCCGTCGGCTCCGGCTTCAGCGCCGAGCCGTTCGAAGAATTCGGCTGCCCCCAAAGGCGAGATATCGCTTTCAGCCATCCTCGCGCGGGCGAACTGGTCGGCTTCTCGCTCTGCATCGCGTGAATAGCCCATCGATGCCAAACCGAATACGGTGTCACCCACACTCGAATTGCTGCCCGACAGCAGGATGGATAGTCCGAACTGGCGCAGCAGCGCCGTCATCACATGCCGCTCGCGCACATGGCCGACTTCATGGCCAAGCACGCCCGCAAGTTCCTCCGGGCTTTCAGCCTGCTGTACCAGCCCGTCAAACAGCAGCACTTGCCCGCCAGGCAGCGCCACCGCATTGACCATGTCGATATTGGCCACGCCCGAGCGGACCTTAACCTCTGCCGGATCGACCGCATCGAGCAATTTTGCCATTGCCGCATCGCCTGCCGGTGTGTGGCACAGGCGGTTACCCATGTCGCCGACCATTGCCTGACCCAGATTGCGCTCCCAGCTTTCGGGGATACGCGGGCCGAGCCATTCAGGCGCGGTCATGAACAGAGCCACGGCGCAGGCACTTGCGACGCCGAAAATAGCCAGTGCCTTGCCCAGCCCCAGCCGGTCGACCCAGGCGCCATAGTTGCTTTTGGCAGGAAGGTGCGAGGCAAGCCCTGCCGGCAGGTGTTCTGGCAGGATCAGGCGGAAATCGGCTTCGCTCGACCGGCTATAAACCAGCTCGCCACCGCGGTGTTCGGCAAAGACGAGATCGGAAAAAGGCAATTCGAGGCTGCCCGAAAAACCCTGCAGTCGCAAAGTTGCCCCGCCATCCCATAACGCCTCGCCTTCATGGCGGACGGCCGAGTGGCCATCATACCATTGTGCCGAAGTCCGGAAGCTGTCGTCCATCGATCAGATCGCTCCGATGTCAAATGCGTCGAGCAGGCCTTCGCCATGCTTGGCGGTGCGCGTGGTCGATTGGGTCAGTTCGTCGAGCAGGATCTCACCCCCCGCTTCCATATGCGTCATGAAGAACTTCCAGTGACGATAGCTGAGGAACACGAATCCGATACCCAGCGTGAACACCACCAGCACGGCATCTACCAGTAGCAGCTTGACCCAGTCCATCGTCGACGCCTCGAAATTGAAGGTCAGATTGCCCCAGGTGATTGCGCCCATCACTTCGCGATAGAATTTGGCATAAAAGGCCACTGCGATCAGCCCAAGACCAATATAGAAGAACAGGATCAATCCGAAGATGACGGCAAATCCGCCGATTGCAGCGCCTTCTTCTCCGCCAATTCCGTACCCGGCCAGCGCGCCGGTTGCCCCGGCAATGATCGCCCCGACGAAGAAAATAATCGGCGCGAGGTAAAACAGCAGGAAGCGGGCAAAGACATTTCCGCTATCTGCATGTGCTTCAAACGCGGTTGGGCCGAAGCTCATCTTAGACATGCGTTCGTTCCACAGGCTCGTCATCGACCACGGGATCAGCAGGCCCGCAGGGAGATAACCGACGAATGTCTTCCACATGTAGGAAAAGCCATAGCCGAAGCCCTGGTCATCGCTGCCGCCGCGGATGCCGCGCCAGCGTGTGCGCGACAGGCGATATCGCAGCGCCCGGAAGCGGGCGAGGCCGGTGAGGTAGAACGCACCGATAAACAGCACGAAGGTCATCAGGCCGACCCACTCGATCATGCCGCGAAAGATCAGCCCCTGTGCGATGAACTGGATCAGCGCGAAGGGAATACCCACGATCACAGCGACCAGCAGGAACCCGATGAACAGTTCCTTCCCGGTGCCCGTCCATTCGAGCCGCTCGTCAACGAAGCGGCTGTGCGACCACAGATATTTGCGTTCACGCGTGGTCGCCCAGAACCGGTAGATGCCCAGCGTGACGATCGTCAGCAACAGGTTGGGCAGCGCGATTTTCGCGAATTCCTGCCAGGTGCCGTCGAAACCGAAAGCGCTTTCGGCCTCCTCGCTGGAAAAATCGTGCTGATCCTGCATTTACTTGTGCCCCCAAAGTATTTCCCGCCTGTGGTTCGGAAAATACAGGGCGATGTCAATGGGCGATCACTGTGCAATGAGACGCGCCAGCTCGGCACGGAAAATTTCTGGACGGTCTAGCTGGATGAAATGGGCGGTATTTTCCACCGGAACCAGCCGGGCCTGCGCTAGCGCGGCGTAATCGGTTGAGTAGCGCGCGCTGGCCCGCGCGGCGTGATCGCCATTGGCGGCGTGAAGCACGGTCACCGGCATGGCCAGTGCAGAAATATCCTGCCTCAGATCGGCCTGCATGTCTTCATAAAGCAGGCGCGCAACGGCCAGCGGTTCGGCATCGAGCGACCAGTTGGCGATGGTAACACGCGTTGCTTCATCGACCGACATGCCAGCCGCCCCGGCGCCGCTTTGCGTGCCCCTTTCGCCTGCGGCACGCATGGTTTCGGCGCCCGCGATCATCATATCACGCATCTGGCGGGCTTGCGGGGCGATTGTGTCCACTGTCATCGCATCGCCGAATACCGTACCGAAGAACGGAAGCGCATCCACGATGAGCAGTCCGGAAACGAGTTCTGGCCGGGCAAGTCCCAGCTTCATTGCCACCAGCCCGCCCAGCGAATGACCGGCCACGGTCGCCGGTCCCAAATTACGTGCGTCGAGGTCGGCCGCAATGTCGGCAACTGCGCCGTCGAGTGCGCCTTCGGCTTCATTGGCCGTACCGCGTTCACCATCGAAGCCGCGCAGTTCAACAACCATTACGCGGTGGCTGTCTTTCAGCGCTGCGACTTCGGCATCCCACACCGCACCGGGCGTGGACATGCCGGGGATCAGCACCACCAGCGGGCCCTTGCTGCCGTGCAATGTGGTGCGGATATGATCGTGCACGACGATCTGGGGGGCCGGAACCTCCACCATTGCGGGCTCGGATTCCGCGGCTGAAACGGACACAACCGGGGTCAGCGCCGCAAGCGCGGCGATCAGGCAGGTCTTCATGGTGTTCAATCCTTTGTTGGTCCTGCGTCAGTCGCGCAGGAAAATCTCTTCGATAGACAGGGCAAACAGATCTGCGATGCGAAACGCGAGCGGTAGCGACGGATCGTATTTCCCGGTCTCGATGGCGTTGACCGACTGGCGGCTAACTTCGAGCCGTTCGGCCAGATCCTGCTGGCTCCAGTCACGCTCGGCGCGAAGGACCTTGAGCCGGTTCTTCATTGGCAGGAAGCTCCACCGTCGCCCATCGTCAGCCGGTTAACGAGCTGGCCAGCGACCAGCCCCAGGCACCAGATCGGAAAGACGAAGAAAACGGGCAGCCGGGGAACCGAAGCGAACAGCTCCACAATCCCCCAGCCGGCGCAGACGGCCAGCGTGACCGCGGTCGCGACCATCATCTTGCGGGTTTCGAGCAGCCGAAGGTATTCATCCTCAAGCTCGATCAGAAAGCGCCCCATGTTCCAGATCCAGCCGATCACGACCAGACCCGGCAGCAGCGCCCAGAAGATTACTGCCGGCGAAGGTTTTGCATCGTCCGGGACGAAGTATGACGCGAGCAACACCAGTCCGACATAGAGTATCGAAAGGATGAGATGGAGGCGCACGAAGCGCCGCTTGGCAGGCGACTTTGCAGCCACGTCAGGCTTCCTTGCTGCGACCACAACGCATGCCGGTCATCGCGGCAACGAATGGAAGCGTCAAAATTGCCGCAATGGTGGTCCAGTCAGGCAGCACACCGACGATATTGAGGATGGCCACCAGCAAGACGGCGATGCCCCAGAGGTAAGGCTTTAGCGAAATCATTGTGACAAGCTCCATTGGCATTGAGTAAAGATAACTTGTCATACGAGTCGGATATTGTCAAGCACACTTGTCAAAATGCCGGGTGAGCTTGTCATAGCGCCAGTTTTGCTTGTCACCACCCCGTCACTCTGCGCAGTCACAGCGCGAGAGAGGAGACCCCGGAACCATGATTCCCACCGACCGCCCCGAACCGGCAGTGCTGCCAGCGCTCGACCGTCGCACCCTGCTCAAGGGAGGTGTGCTGGGGGCGGGCCTTCTCGGGACGCCGCTTGCCGCGCAATCGGGCGAGCGCGGTTTCACTCACGGCGTGGCAAGCGGCGAACCGGGGACGGATCGGGTTCTTTTATGGACGCGCTGTGTCGGGCCGGGCGAGGTGCCTCTGAACTGGCAGGTGATGGAAGCCGACGCCAATCGCCGGATAGTCGCGGAAGGTACAGTCACCGCCTCCCCGGCGAACGACTATTGCGCCAAAGCCATTGCCACCGGTCTGGAACCGGGGCGCTGGTACTATTATCGTTTCACCGCACCTGACGGCTCGCTGTCGGATGAAGGCCGCACCCGCACCTTGCCCGAAGGCCCAACAGCACGCTTCCGCATGGCGGTGTTTTCCTGCTCGAACATCGGATTCGGCTGGTTCAACGCCTATGCCCATGCTGCCGCAGCGGACGAATTCGATCTCGTGCTGCATCTGGGCGATTACATCTACGAACACGCGCTCGGTTCCTATCCGGGCAAGGCCGAACGCGTGCCGGGCCGCGATATCCGCCCGCTGACCGAAATCGTCGCGCTGTCCGATTACCGCCAGCGCTATGCCAGCTATCGGTCCGACCGCGATTTGCAGCGGCTGCACCAGATGTTCCCGTTCATCACCACCTGGGACGATCACGAAACCACCAATGACGCGTGGAAGGACGGGGCGGAAAACCACCAGAGCGATACCGAGGGCGACTACCAACTGCGCAAGGCCGCCGCCCGCAAGGCCTATCGTGAATGGCTGCCGGTGAGCGACGAGGATTGGGCGAGTTATGAGGTCGGCGATCTCGCAACGCTGTTCCGGCTCGAATCGCGGCTCGGCGCGCGCAGTGTGCCGCTTGATCTGGCGCCGGTCTTTGACGCGAATGCTGATACAGCTTCGACCAAGGCCGCACTTGCCGCGTTCCGCGACGGCGCGTGGCAGGACCCATCGCGCGAGATGCTGGGTGGCGCGCAGCAGAAATGGTTGGGTGACGGCTTCGCGCGATCGCGCCGGGCAGGCAAGGTCTGGCAGGTGCTGGCCAATCAGACGATCATGGGCCGGCTCGACATGCCTGCATCGGCGGCAGAGGGCATTCCTGAAGCTGCCGGTAACTGGATGACCGACTATCTGCGCCAAGGTGCAATTGCGGCAAGCGTCGGACTGCCCTCCAACCTCGATGCGTGGGACGGTTTCCCGGCTGCGCGGTCGCGCCTGCTGGCTTCGGCGCAGGCAGCGGATGCCAATCTCGTGGTGCTGACGGGTGACAGCCATAATGCCTGGGCCTTCGACCTGCCGCATGACGGCCAGCCGGTCGGGGTGGAGTTTGCCGGAACTTCCGTCTCATCGCCTGGCGCGGAGCATTACGTCCGCTGGCGTTCACCCGAATGGCTGGCGCGCGAAACTGTTGCTGCCAATCCGCAGCTCAAATGGACCGATCAGGCGCACCGCGGCTACATGGCCGTGGAGCTGACGCCGGGCAGCGCGACATGCGAACACCGCTTCCTTGCCAGCGTTACCGAACGCGGGGCGCAACTTGCGGGAACGGCACGCCAGACCTGCCTCGCGGGCAAGCGCACGCTCGATATCGGTTGAGAAATTAACCGGTCGTCGCTATCTGGCGCTGCATGGACGCAGCGCGGATTACTACCACGACTACTACCACCCCGGTCATCCGGGGGCGGTCGGTCGCGGGTTAAACCGCACCGCCGCCGCCCGGTTTCGGGCGGTTGGCGTTTCCTCCCGAAATCGCGAAAACCTGCAAACGCCGCTTCAAGCGCGCACGCAGCTGTGTCATGGGCCTCGCCAAGTGGAGGCCGGACAAGGACGCCGCGCCAAGCGATACGGATGAAACGATGACGGAACTGCTCAAGATCAGCCTGCCCGATGGTTCGGTGCGCGAAGTGGAACGCGGCACCACACCGGCAGACATTGCCGCTGCGATCGGGCCGGGGCTGGCCAAGGCCGCGCTGGCCGCGCGTGTGGACGGCGAACTGCGCGATCTCAATCGCCCCTTCGAGGGCGATGCCGAGCTGGCTTTGGTCACCAGCCGCGATGAGGAGGATGCGCTGGAACTTGCCCGGCACGATTTTGCCCATGTTCTGGCCGAAGCGGTGCAAGCCTTGTGGCCGGGCACGCAGATCACTTTCGGCCCGGCGACCGACGATGGCTTCTATTACGATGTGAAAGCACCCGAAGGCCGCGAACCGTTCAGCGTGGACGATTTGCCCGCGATCGAGGAAAAGATGCGCGAGATCATCCGCGCCGACAAGCCGCTCACGCGCGAAGTCTGGAGCCGTCAGCAGCTGATCGACAAATGGCTGGCCGATGGCGAGAGTTTCAAGGCCGAATGGGCGCAAGAGCTGCCGGAAGGCGAGGAACTGACGGTCTATCGCAGCGGTGACGATTGGCTCGACATGTGCCGCGGCCCGCATCTCGCCAGTACGGGCAAACTCGACAGCCAAGCGTTCAAGCTGATGCGCGTGGCGGGCGCATACTGGCGCGGCGACCAGAAGAATGCGCAGCTCACGCGCATCTACGGCACGGGCTGGCTCAACAAGAAGCAGCTCGACGCGCATCTTCATCGGCTGGAAGAAGCCGCCAAGCGCGACCATCGCAAGCTGGGCCGCGAGATGGACCTGTTCCACCTTCAGGAAGAAGCGCACGGCAGCGTCTTCTGGCATCCGCAGGGTTACAAGATCTGGCGCGAGCTGGAAGCCTATATGCGCCGCGCCATCGACGGCGCGGGCTATCAGGAGGTCAAGACCCCGCAGGTCATGGACGCGCGCCAGTGGGAGCAATCTGGCCACTGGGGCAAATACCGCGAAAACATGTTCGTCATTCCCGATGAAGTGCCCAATATTGACGATGACGGGCCCATCATTTCGGGCGATGCCGACTGGATGGCGCTCAAGCCGATGAACTGCCCCGCGCACGTCCTCATTTTCCGGCAAGGCCTCAAGTCCTACCGCGACCTTCCGCTGCGCATCTACGAGAACGGCTGCTGCCACCGCAATGAACCGCATGGCGCGCTGCACGGCCTGATGCGCGTGCGCCAGTTCACGCAGGACGACGCCCATATCTTCTGCCGCGA
>CBFGON010000108.1:0-8228 GCA_965650395.1 uncultured Qipengyuania sp.
AGGACGCTGTCCTTCTTCGCCTGCTGGCCGTTGCGGATGCGGGTGAGCATATCACCCAGGGGATCGGTCATAGCCATCTGTCAGTACCTCACCAGCTCGACTTGGTCAGGCCTGGAATCAGGCCCTTGTTGCCGAGGTCGCGCAGTTCGATGCGGTTGAGGCCGAACTTGCGGTAATAGCCGCGCGGGCGGCCGGTGGTGGCGCAACGATTGCGCACGCGGGTCGGGTTCGCATTGCGCGGAAGCTCGGCCATCTTGAGGCGGGCGATCAGACGCTCACCTTCATCGAGGCTTTCGTTGTCCGCGATAGCCTTCAGCTTCGCGTACTTTTCCGCATACTGCTTGACGAGCTTCTTGCGACGCTCGTTCTTGTTGATCGAACTCAGTTTCGCCATTGGACTTAAGTTCCTTCCTTATCCTGCGATCCGGAAGCGGCTCACGCCGCCTCCTTCTCTTCCGACGCTTCGGCCGGGAACGGGAAGCCGAACAGACGGAGCAGCTCGCGCGCTTCCTCGTCGGTCTTCGCCGTGGTTGTTACGATGATATCCATGCCCCGGACCTTCTCGATCTTGTCGTAGGAGATTTCGGGGAAGATAATCTGTTCCTTCAGGCCCATGGCGTAATTGCCACGGCCGTCGAACGACTTCGGATTGAGGCCACGGAAGTCGCGGATGCGCGGCATGGCGATGGTCACCAGACGGTCCATGAATTCGTACATGCGCTCGCGACGAAGGGTTACCTTCGCACCGATCGGCATGCCTTCACGCAGCTTGAACTGCGCGATCGACTTCTTGGCCTTTGTGATGACCGGCTTCTGGCCGGCGATCAGCGCCATTTCCTCGGCTGCAGTCTGGACCTTCTTCTTGTCCTGGCTCGCTTCGCCCACACCCATGTTGAGCGTGATCTTCTCGAGCTTCGGAACTTCAAGACGGTTCTTGTAGCCGAACTTCTCGGTCATCGCCTTGACGATCTGATCGTCGTAGCGCTGACGCATACGGGGGGTAGTATCAGCCATCAATGGTCTCCCCGGATTTTACGGCAACGCGCACCTTCTTGCCGTCCTTGTTCGTTTCGAAACGGACGCGGGTGGGCTTGCCCGACTTGGGATCTGCCAGGGCAACCTTGCTGATGTGCATCGGTGCTTCGAAGCGATCGATGCCACCCTGCGGGTTCTGCTGGCTCGGCTTGCGGTGACGTGCCGCTACGTTCACACCTTCGACGACGACCTTGCCGTCCTTGGGCATGACTTTCGCGACGGTGCCGGTCTTGCCCTTGTCCTTGCCGGACAGGACGACGACGTTGTCACCCTTCTTGATCTTAGCGGCAGCCATTACAGCACCTCCGGAGCAAGCGAGATGATCTTCATGAATCCGCGGCCGCGCAGTTCGCGCACGACGGGTCCGAAGATACGGGTGCCGATGGGTTCCTCGTTCTTGTTGACGAGGACAGCGGCGTTGCTGTCGAAGCGGATCACGCTGCCATCGGGGCGGCGGACGTCCTTCTTCGTGCGCACGATGACAGCGCGATGGACATCGCCCTTCTTCACCTTGGTGCGCGGCTGAGCTTCCTTGACGGAAACCACGATCACGTCGCCGACGGACGCGGTACGGCGCTTAGAGCCGCCCAGTACCTTGATGCACTGGACGCGCTTTGCGCCGCTGTTGTCCGCGACGTCGAGATTGGATTGCATCTGGATCATCGATCCGGTTCCTTCTCACTGGCTTGCCGGAACAAGTCCGGCAGTTCCTAACGTCTAGTTCAGTTGCCTGCGGCTTCGACTTCGAGGTCAGCCTCGACAGCCTGCGTGCCGCCTGCCGTCACCCGATCCTTGACCTGCCAGGTCTTGGTCTTCGAGATCGGCTTGGTCTCTTCGATGCGCACAATGTCGCCGAGCTTGTACTCATTGGCTTCGTCATGGGCGTGGTACTTCTTCGAACGACGGATGATCTTCCCGTAAAGGGGGTGCTTCACCTTACGCTCGACAAGCACGGTAACGGTCTTGTCGGTCTTGTCGGAAGTGACTGTCCCGACGAGGATACGCTTGGGCATGGTCTACTCCTTACGCCTTGGCCGCAGCAGCGCTGCGCTCGGTCTGAAGCGTCTTGATCTTGGCGATCGTGCGACGGACTTCGCGAATGCGCGCCGGGGCTTCGAGCTGGTTGGTCGCGGCCTGGAAGCGCAGGTTGAACTGCTCGCGCTTCAGGCTGGTCAGTTCCTCGTCCAGCTGGTCGTCCGACTTCTGGCGCAGGTCTTCAATCTTGGCCATCATTCGCCTCCGAGGTGCGAGGTGTCGCCGAGACGGGCAACGACCTTGGTCTTGATCGGCAGCTTCATCGCTGCGCGGCTGAACGCTTCGGCGGCCAGCGGGCCGGCGACGCCGTCAAGCTCGAACAGGATGCGGCCGGGCTTCACACGAGCCGACCAGTATTCGATCGAACCCTTGCCCTTACCCTGACGGACTTCGGCAGGCTTCTTCGACACCGGCAGATCGGGGAACACGCGGATCCACAGGCGTCCCTGACGCTTGATGTGACGCGTGATCGCACGACGTGCAGCTTCGATCTGGCGCGCGGTGATACGTTCCGGTTCCAGGGCCTTGAGGCCGTAGGAACCGAAGTTCAGCGAGGTGCCGCCCTTGGCATTGCCATGGATCTTGCCCTTGAACGCCTTGCGGTACTTGGTTTTCTTCGGTTGCAGCATGGTTCTTTCCTATATCTGCAATCAGCGCGCCGGACGGACGCCCGAGGTCTGGGCTTCCATCATGAGACGATCCTGCGCGGTCGGATCATGGCCGAGAATCTCGCCCTTGAAGATCCAAACCTTGATGCCGATGATGCCATATGCGGTCAGCGCTTCGGCTTCGGCATAGTCAACATTGGCGCGCAGCGTGTGAAGCGGAACGCGACCTTCGCGATACTGTTCGACACGGGCGATTTCAGCGCCGCCGAGACGGCCGCCACACATTACCTTGATGCCTTCAGCACCCAGGCGCATGGCCGACTGCATCGCGCGCTTCATCGCACGGCGGAAAGCCACGCGGCGGATCAGCTGATCGGCAATGCCCTGTGCGACGAGCTTGGCGTCGATTTCCGGCTTGCGGATTTCGACGATGTTCAGCTTCACTTCGCTGTCGGTCATCGAGGCCAGCTTCGAACGCAGCTTCTCGATGTCTGCGCCCTTCTTGCCGATGATGACGCCGGGACGCGCAGCATAGATCGAAACGCGGCACAGCTTGGCCGGACGTTCGATCACCACCTTAGAGATAGCTGCCTGCGGCAGGTTCTCGATGATGTACTTGCGGATCTCGATATCCTCGGCAAGCAGCTTGGCATAGTCACGCCCTTCGGCGTACCAGCGGCTGTCCCAGGTGCGGTTGATCTGCAGACGCAGGCCGATCGGATTGCTCTTGTGACCCATGATCAGGCCTCCTCGCTTTCACGAACCACGATACGCAGCCGGCTGAACGGCTTGAGAATGCGCGTGGACTTGCCACGGCCGCGTGTGTGGAAACGCTTCATGGTGATCGACTTGCCGACCGAAGCTTCCGCCACGACGAGCGCATCGACGTCGAGGTTGTGGTTGTTTTCCGCATTGGCAATCGCCGAAGCGAGAACCTTGCTGGCGTCCTTCGCCATCGCCTTCTTCGAGAACGCGAGGATGTTCATGGCCTCTTCGGCCTTCTTGCCACGGATCAGACCGGCAACAAGGTTGAGCTTCTGCGCCGAACCACGGATTGTGGTGCCGACGGCGAGCGCCTCATTGTCCGCAACGCGGCGGGGTGCTTTCTGCTTGCTCATCAGCGCTTACCCTTCTTGTCGGCAGCGTGACCCGGGAATGTGCGCGTAGGCGCGAATTCGCCGAGCTTGTGGCCAACCATCTCTTCCGAGACGGGGACCGGGATGAACTTGTGGCCGTTGTACACGTTGAACGTGAGACCGACGAACTGAGGCAGGATGGTGCTGCGGCGCGACCAGGTCTTGATCGGCTTTGCACTGGTGGCGTCCTGCGCCTCTTCGGCCTTCTTCAGAAGGCTGAGTTCGACGAACGGACCTTTCCAGACGGAACGAGCCATGTCGGATTACCTCTTCTTCTTCGCGTGACGCGAACGGATGATCATCTTGTCCGTCGCCTTGTTGTGGCGCGTACGGGCACCCTTGGTCGGCTTGCCCCACGGGGTAACCGGATGACGGCCGCCCGAGGTCCGGCCTTCACCACCACCGTGCGGGTGGTCGACCGGGTTCTTGGCGACACCGCGGGTCAGCGGCTTGATACCCATCCAGCGACGGCGACCGGCCTTGCCCAGGTTCTGGTTCTGGTTGTCGGGGTTCGACACCGCACCAACCGTACCCATGCAGTCGGCACGCAGGTAACGCTGCTCGCCGCTGTTGAGACGAACGATGACCATGCCACGGTCACGACCGACCAGCTGAACATAGGCACCTGCCGAACGGGCGATCTGACCACCCTTGCCCGGCTTCATCTCGACATTGTGGCAGATCGTGCCGACCGGCATCTGACCCAGCAACATGGCATTGCCAGGCTTGGTGTCAGTGCGTTCGCCGGCAATCACCTTGTCACCGACAGCGAGACGCTGCGGAGCGATGATGTAGGCCTGCTCACCGTCAGCATAGCTGATGAGCGCGATGAAGGCGGTGCGGTTGGGATCATATTCGATCCGCTCGACAGTGCCTTCAACGTCCCATTTGCGACGCTTGAAGTCGATGAAACGGTACTTCTGCTTGTGGCCACCGGCCATGCCGCGCGAAGTGACGTGGCCCTTGTTGTTGCGGCCGCCGGTCTTGCGCTTGCCCTCGGTCAGCGACTTCACCGGCTTGCCCTTGTAGAGCGCCGACTTGTCGACGAGGATCAGGCCGCGACGGCCCGGGCTCGTAGGTTTATAGTTCTTGAGTGCCATCAGCTCACACCTTCGGTGATGTCAATCATCGAACCCTCGGCGAGAGTGACGATCGCTTTCTTCACGTCGCTGCGCTTGTAGGCCTTACCCTTCCAGCGCTTGGTCTTGCCCTTCACATTGATCGTGTTGACCGATGCGACCTTGGCCTTCTGCGCGGCGTAGATTGCCTCGACAGCTTCCTTGATCTGCGGCTTGGTAGCGTCACCCGCCACCTTGAACACGACCGCATTGTTCTCCGAAGCCAGTGTCGACTTTTCGGTGATGTGCGGGGCGAGAATCACGTCATAGTGACGCGCGTCGATTTCCTGCTTCTTAGCCATTGAAACGGCCCTCCAGCTTCTCGACCGCATCCTTGGTGAGGACCAGCGTGTCGTGCTTCAGGATGTCGTAAACGTTGGCGCCCATCGCGGGCAGGACGTTTACGCCAGGAATGTTGCGGGCAGCTTTGGCGAAACCGTCGTTGACGCTTTCTCCGTCGATCACCAGCACCTTGCCGCTCCAACCGTTCTTGCCAAAGGTTGCGACCAGCGCCTTGGTCTTGGCGTCCTTGAGCTCGAGGCTGTCAACAACCACCAGGCCGTCCTTTGCCTTGCTCGACAGAGCCATCTTGAGGCCGAGTGCACGGACCTTCTTGTTCAGCGACTGGTTGAAGTCACGCTTGCGCGCGCCATGGGCCTTGCCGCCACCGATGAAGATCGGAGCTGCACGGTCACCGTGACGGGCAGTACCGCCACCCTTCTGGCGGCCGAACTTCTTGCCGGTGCGGGCTACGTCCGAACGCTCGCGCGTCGGGCGGGCAGTGCCGCGGCGGTTCTCGAGCTGCCAGGTGACAACGCGATGCAGGATGTCGGCACGCGGCTCAACTCCGAACACGTCATCGTTGAGCTCGATGTCGCCCGACGCCTTGCCGTCGATTTTCTGGACCTTCACCTTCACGGATCAGCCCTCCTTGTTTTCGTCCGAGCCGGTGTCGGCTGCGGGCGTTTCGGTGGTGGTGTCGGCAGCATCTGCGCCGTCAACGTCGGCACCGGCTTCCTGCGTCTTCAGCAGTTCTTCCTGCTGTTCGACCGAAACCTGCTCAATGACTTCGTGCTCTGCAGCAGCTTCGACCATTCCGGCCTCGGCTTCCTTGTGCTCGAATTCATCCCGGTTGCGATACATCACGCCCGGGAACGGCAGATCGTTGTGATCGATCTTGACCGCGTCACGAACGAGCAGCCAGCCGTTCTTCGCACCCGGGACCGAACCCTTGACGAAAAGCAGGCCGCGATCGGCGTCAGTGCGAACGATTTCAAGGTTCTGCTGGGTGCGCTGACGGTCGCCCATGTGGCCGGCCATCTTCTTGCCCTTGAACACGCGGCCCGGATCCTGACGGTTACCCGTCGAACCGTGCGCACGGTGGCTGATCGAAACACCGTGGGTGGCGCGCATACCGCCGAAGCCCCAACGCTTCATAGCGCCGGCGAAGCCCTTGCCCTGCGTGTGGCCGGTGATGTCGACCTTCTGGCCGGCGATGAAGTGCTCAGCAGAAATGCGGGCACCAACGGGAAGCAGAGCTTCTTCGCTGTCCACGCGGAATTCCGCGACCTTCATCTTCAGCCCAACTTCCGCCTTCGCGAAGGCTTCGCGCTGCGGCTTGTTTACATTCTTTTGCTTCGCTTCGCCCGAGCCGACCTGGAGGCCATAATAGCCGTCACGGTCTTCGGTACGATGAGCGGTGACCTGACAGTCCTCCAGCGAAAGAACGGTAACCGGCACGTGCCGACCGTCCTCCTGGAAGAGGCGGGTCATCCCGACTTTCTTTGCGATAACGCCAGTGCGCATCGTCAAACTCCTCAACAGAGGCACAACGGGACCATCCCGAGGTGCTTGCTCAGCCCTTTGCATGATGCGTCGCCCCGTCCGGGCTGAGTGCTTTCCGCGGCATGGCCTTGGAGAGCGAGACGGGGGACGCAGACCCGGATCAGATCCGGCGGTATCCCGATGTCTTGCCGGTCCCGGTGGACCAGCGGGGCAATCGAGAGCCCCTTAACTTCCGGCCAGCTTAAAGTCCTGCCGGGGACCGGGTCGTATTAAGCAACCCCGGTTCGTACCCGGGGCTGCCGCCAAGCCGGCTTACGCCAGCTTGATTTCGACGTTCACGCCTGCAGCGAGGTCCAGCTTCATCAGCGCGTCGACCGTCTGGGCGTTGGGCTGCACGATGTCGAGCAGCCGCTTGTAGGTGCGCACCTCGAACTGCTCACGCGACTTCTTGTCGATGTGCGGGCCGCGGTTCACGGTGAACTTCTCGATACGCGTCGGCATTGGAATGGGGCCACGAATAAGAGCACCCGTACGACGTGCGGTTTCTGCGATTTCGCCAGTTGCCTGGTCGAGAACGCGATGGTCGAACGCCTTGAGGCGAATGCGGATATTCTGAGCTTCCATTACCTACACCGATGCGAAAGAGCCACGCGGGCCATGTTGAACCCGCAAAAAAGAAAGGCCTGCCCCGTAGTGGCCCGGTTTCCCGGTACGGGCGACCTTCCATGAATTCCTTGCGATGGGGACGAATCCCCGTCTGTGGGCGCGCCTATACGGGTGAGGCCCGATTCATGCAACCCCCGATTTCTGCCAATTTTCATATCAGCAGCACCACGCCCGACGGACGGTGCGAGAAAGGGAATTGTGCGCCCATAAATAGCAAGGGGCCCGCTTCCTCTTGAAGGAAGCGGGCCCCGAGATTTCAGTTACTTGTCGCGAAAATTACTTCGAGATCGAAGCAACAACGCCCGAGCCGACGGTGCGGCCGCCTTCGCGGATTGCGAAGCGCAGACCTTCGTCCATGGCGATCGGTGCGATCAGCTTGACCGAGATGGTCACGTTGTCGCCCGGCATCACCATTTCAGTGCCTTCGGGAAGGATCACTTCGCCGGTCACGTCGGTGGTACGGAAGTAGAACTGCGGACGATAGTTCGCGAAGAACGGCGTGTGACGGCCGCCCTCGTCCTTCGACAGGACGTAAACTTCTGCGCTGAACTCGGTGTGCGGGTTAACCGAACCGGGCTTTGCGAGAACCTGGCCACGCTCGACTTCTTCACGAGCCACACCGCGGATCAGGGCACCGACGTTGTCACCGGCTTCACCGCGATCAAGCAGCTTGCGGAACATTTCAACGCCCGTAACGGTCGTCTTCTTGGTGTCCTTGATACCGACGATTTCGACTTCGTCACCGACATTCACAACGCCGGTTTCGATACGGCCGGTGACAACGGTACCACGACCCGAGATCGAGAACACGTCTTCGATCGGCATCAGGAATGCCTTGTCGACCG
>CBFGON010000109.1:0-8129 GCA_965650395.1 uncultured Qipengyuania sp.
GGACCCGGCGACGAGGAGCCGGCTACCGCTGTGCTCGAAAATCCCGGTAACAGCCTGCGACCGCCGTGCCCTGTGCATCCGCAATTCCACACCAGCGCAGCCGGCGAAATGCTTTTGGGCTGGACGAGGCGTGCACGCGGCCAGTGGCGCTGGCTGGACGAGGTCGAACTGCCGCTGATCGAGCAGGCCGAAAGCTACGAAGTCGGCCTGGGGCCGGTGGATGCTCCAGTTTGGCGACGGATAGTTGCCATTCCGCAACTCACGCTTGGCGGGGCGGAAGTCGCGTCGCTCGCCGCTGCCCATCCCGCGTCCGCCCTATGGGTCCGCCAGCTGGGCACCTTTGCCCGTTCACAGGCTCTGTTGC
Organism: uncultured Qipengyuania sp.; assembly: GCA_965650395.1. Taxonomy (GTDB): domain Bacteria; phylum Pseudomonadota; class Alphaproteobacteria; order Sphingomonadales; family Sphingomonadaceae; genus Qipengyuania. The sequence continues at coordinate 365 of CBFGON010000109.1, forward strand.
TCGGCACCCTCGACTGATCGCGAAAAACCCAAGGAGTTCACCATGACCCAAGCTGCAAGCTTCACAGAAACCACACCGCGCCACGCGCTTCCCCTGCTGTTTGCAGGACAGGTGCAGAAGGAATTCTTCGTCAACGAAAGCCTAGCGCGGCTCGACCTGCTGCTCCATCCCGCGATAATCGAAGAGCGCGCCGACCCGCCAGCCAACCCGGCTGCTGGCGCATGCTATCTCGTTGCTGCTCAGGCGACTGGAGCATGGCAAGGCTTGGACAGCTGCCTGGCCGCCTGGGACGGGGATGGCTGGACGATTGCCGCCCCGCAGCCGGGTATGACGGTCAGGGACCTGACGAGCGGGACCGTGCTCCTGTTCGATCAGCAGTGGCAGCGATTTGCCGCACCGCCACCCCCCGCTGGAGGAACGGTGGTCGATCTCGAAGCGCGCAGCGCAATCGGCCAAATCACTGCGGCATTGAAGGAATTCGGGATATTTTCCTGAGCTTTCGGAACCCGAGTTGCAAACTGGCGTTACGGAAGCGTCAAAGGGGAGACTCTTGCTCTTCAGTTCAACAGGTAACGGACGGGAATCGCGACATTCTTGCAACAGTTCCCGGCCAATGTCCGCTTGCCACCTCGTTCATGTAGAGATACAGAAAGTTTCACTCGGTGGCTCCAATTCGCAAAAAGGGGAAATCAATAATGCGGAAATTCGTCATTGGCATGGCGATGGCCTCCACGGCCCTTGCTACGCCTGCTCTCGCCCGGGATGATTCCTGGTACATCGGGGCCGAATTCGGTCCGATGATGGCCGAAGATATGGATCTCGACGTTCTGAATTCGGATGGTGACTCGGTCGATACGGTCACTGTCGGCACCGACTACGGTTTCGATGGCGGCGGTTACGTCGGTTATGACTTCGGCATGTTCCGTCTCGAAGCTGAAGTCAGCTATCGCGATGCAGACGTCGACGAAGCCCAGATCGGTTCGACCGGTATTGCCAGCGGCCTCGGCCCGGATGGCGTTACGCCTGCCGGCAGCTATGTCGCTACCGGTGGCATCGACGCGCTGAGCTTCATGCTCAACGGTCTGCTTGACTTCGGTCCCGATGATGGCCTGCAGGGCTATGTCGGCGGCGGTATCGGCGTTGCTCGCACCAGCGTCACCACCCGCGTCAATGTCAACGGCAGCCCGTCGATCGACGATTCGAGCAGCGATCTTGCTTGGCAGATCCTTGCCGGTGTCCAGGCTCCGCTGACCGACAACATCGACGTGGGCCTGCGCTATCGCATGTTCACCGCCGAAGATGTGCAGCTGGTTGACCTCGGTGGTCGCGATCTCGAAGGCAAGTTCCGCACCCACTCGATCATGGGTACGCTGAACTACAACTTCGGCGCTCCGCCGCCCCCCCCGCCTCCTCCGTCGCCTCCGCCGCCGCCGCCTCCCCCGCCTCCTCCTCCGCCGCCGCCGGCGCCGGTGTGCCAGCAGGGTCCGTACATCGTCTTCTTCAACTGGGACGAATCGGCGATCACTCCGGAAGCAGCGACGATCCTGGACAACGCAGTCTCGGCTTACGCCAATTGCGGTACGGCAGCCGTCATGCTCGCGGGTCACACCGACACCTCGGGTTCGGCTCAGTACAACATGGGCCTCGCCGATCGTCGTAACGCTTCGGTCCGTGAATATCTGACCTCGCGCGGTGTTCCGGGCGGCCGGATCAGCACGGAAGCCTTCGGTGAAACGCAGCTTCGCGTTCCGACCGCCGACGGCGTCCGCGAACTCCAGAACCGTCGTGTGGAAATCACCTACGGTCCGGGTTCGGGCATGTAATTTTACTCGTCAGAGTAAAAACAGGATTAGGGGCCGGAGCAATCCGGCCCCTTTTTCGTTGGTCCTTCTGTATTCCCCGTTCCACAAGGAACGTCCGCCCAGGAGATCCCTATGAAGCTGAAAGCCATCGCCCCGCTCGCCTTTGTCACCGTTGCTCTGGCGGGTTGCTCCACCCTGTCGGACCTGCCGACAGAACGGCTTGGACAGGCGCAATTGAGCTTCGCCAATGGCGTGCCGGCAGGAACTGCTCAATTGCTGTGGAACGGTGAGACGGTTTCGCTTGCGATTGCGGCAACGGGGCTCGAACCTGGCGAGCATGGGTTCCACCTGCACACCACCGGCCGCTGCGAAGCCCCCGGCTTTACCAGCGCAGGCGGTCACCTGAACCCCGCAGGCCGCGAGCATGGCTCGCTCAACCCCAAAGGCGCTCATATGGGCGACATGCCCAACCTGTCCGTTGGCGCATCGCGCAGCGCCAGCACGGAAGTCGACCTGCCGGGCTCGCGCGACGTGGTACTCAGCAGCATCTTCGATACCGATGGCACCGCAGTGGTGATCCACGCGGGGCCCGACGATTACCGCAGCGACCCTGCCGGTGACGCCGGTTCACGGGTTGCGTGCGGCGTGCTCAGCCCGGCAGGCTGATCCCCGTTGTCAGACCTGTTCGCCCGCAGCCTGGGCGCGTTCAACTACGCTCGCTCCGGCGGCGGGAACTAGCCTGAGCGCGGCGACCAGCAGCACGAAGCCGATCGGCACCACGACCAGCGTCGAGAGCACCCCGGCAGATAGGTTGTCGCCGCTGATCGAAGAGACATAACCCGCCATAAACGGACCTAGGCCAAGCCCGACCAAAGTCGTGGCAAGGAAGAAGGTTGCCGTCGCCAGACCACGCATCCGCGGCAGCACCAGCGCCTGGCTGCTCGCCGCGGCCGCGCCCAGTGCCGAGGCCGAGGTCATTTGTGCAACGAAGCTGGCGATGTAGAACACCGTGATCTGATCGGTCGTATAGGCGATGACAATCGCCGGGATCGGCGCGATCAGGCCGAAAAAGACCACCCAGATGCGTCCGTTGGGCCGATGCTCGAGCAAATAATCCGCCATCCGTCCGCCAAGGATCACGCCAAGGAATCCTGCCACCGCCGCCGGAGCGCCGAGGAACCAGCCGAGATCCGATTTGTCCGCTCCCAATGCCCGTTCGGCATAGGGCGCTCCCCAATAAGATGCGGCATAGGACATGAAAGCGACCATGCCGTAACCGATGATGACGGTCATGAAGGCGGGTGAACCCCAGGTCAGACGGAAGGTGGGCAAATCGCGCGCCTTGAGCCCCATCGCCCAGCTGAATACTGCATAATATCCCACGCCCAGGAACAGCCACTGGTCCGATACCAGTCCGGGCAAGATGTTGGCACTGGCCGGCGCGATCCTGGTCATCACCACCGCGAGAACGGCAAAGCCGGCCAGGCCAAGCAAGTTCGTGATCAGCGCAGACGTCCCCCGCCCTGCCGCACCCAGAATTGTGAACGGCGGAATCACCTGGAACAGTTCGCGCAGGAAGCCACGGAACGGCTCCGGGTCCTCTGGCGTCGGCATGCCGTCAATCGCGCCGCGAACCGGCTCGCGCAGCGTCAGCACCCACAATGCCAGGATTAACCCAGGCACCCCGACCGCAAGGAAGGCGGCCTGCCATCCGGCCAGCCCGAGCGGGCCACCTTCGGGATAAGCCGCATTCCAGTTCTCGACCACAAGTCCGCCGATCAGCAGCGAGATACCGCCGCCAAGGTACAGACCGGAGGAATAGATCGCCAGGGCGGTTGCCCGCAGTCGCGCAGGGAACCAGTCGGAAATCAGCGAATAGGCAGAAGGGCTGGCGGTTGCCTCGCCTACGCCCACGCCAATCCGTGCCACCGTCAGCGTCATGGCATTTTTGGCGAAGCCCGATAGGGCAGTCATGGTTGACCACAGCGCCAGTCCGATCGCCATCAGCCGCACGCGTTTCCAGCTATCGGCGAGTTTGCCCAATGGAATGCCGAACAGCGCGTAGAAGACCGCAAACGCAGTCCCATAAAGAAAGCCGAGGTAGTCATCGCCAACCCCGAGATCTGCCTTGATGTCATTGGCAAGGATCGAAAGGATCTGCCGGTCGATGAAGTTGAGAATATAGATCAGGACAAGGACGCTGAGCGCATACCAGCTGTAGGCCGGAACCTTGTCTCCCACCGCTTCTGCCACATTATTCTGCTGCTCGGCATCGACGGTAGGCTGGCTCAATCTCTCACTCCCTCTAGTCAGACGCTTCCTTAGCGTAGGGAGTGGTATCGACAAGCCCTGCTTCCGCAAAGCCATTTCGCCGCAAGCGGCAGGAATCGCATTCACCGCAGGCGACACCCTCGGGCGTCGGGTCGTAACACGACCAGCTCCATGCCGGATCGAGTCCGAGGCGATGGCATTCGCGCGCGATATCCGCCTTGCTCAAATGCTGCAGCGGCGCGTGGATGATGAAGGGATCTCCCTCCACCCCCTGCTTCGTTCCCAGCCGCGCGGTTTCGGCAAAACTGGCGATGAATTCAGGACGGCAATCCGGGTAACCAGAATAGTCGAGCGCGTTGACCCCGATGAAGATGTCTCGCGATGCCGAAGTTTCGGCAAAGGCCGTGGTCAGCGCCAGGAACACCAGGTTTCGTGCCGGGACGTAAGTAATCGGGATATCGTTCTCGACCACACCGCCCTTGGGAACGTCAATATCATCGGTCAGCGCCGAGCCACCAAAGCGGCGCAAGTCGAGCGGTAGTTCGACATGGCGTGCAATGCCAAGGCGGCTGGCAATGTCGCGTGCCGATTCAAGTTCGCGCACATGGCGCTGGCCGTAATCGATCGTCAGCGCATGCACGCTATGACCGCGTTCCCGCGCCAATGCGGCGACCACCATCGAATCGAGCCCGCCAGAAAGCAGGACCACAGCAGGTCCGAGAGTATCGTTTGCAACCTTTGTCATGGCCGCCAGCTAGGCGTTTAGCCCACCTCGGGCAATGCCGGGCGTGACGTTCAGCGGCAAGCGCCGGTACGTCTTGCCTCAGCCGAGAACTGGAACGGCCGCCCGTCAACTATGCCCTGGCTGTCAATCTGCACCAGATCTGCACTTTCCTTGCGGATATTGGTCCGCCCATAGCCATTGCCACGGCAGGTATATTGCACTGTGACTTCGCTCTTGCCGTCTTCCACTACAAAGCGGCTGCAGCCGCTTTCGGTGTGGCGCAACTGAATCATTTCGCGGCCACTACGGACGCAAATCTTGCGCGTGGCGCCAGTGTCTCGGTCACGCAATTCCCACCCGCCCTTGGTGAGCGAATCGAGCATCGCCAGCGAAGACTGGGCAACGGCCGGAGCCGCCAGCATGCCCAGCGGAAGCGCAATCACGCCGCCTGCTGCCAGCCAGAACTTACCCGTCATCAAACGTCGCATTTCCAATACCTCACACAGCTTTCGGCGAACGAATCGCACGCCCCCTTTATACCATCAATCCTCTAACTGCCGCTGAATAAGAACGGTCTGTCGCAGGATGTGACGATAATCGATTCCGTCGGCTTCAAGCCTCGACCGGGAACTTCCGCGAACAAAACGCGCAATCGACCAGGATGATCCCATCTTCACCCCGCATTTCAGCGCGATCTTCTTCGGAGAAATTGCGCAGCACGCTGTCATAATGTTCCTGCGAGCAACGACAGCCACGTGAAATGGCTGCTCCCGGTGCGATGCGCACCTCATCCTCCTCGTGGAAAAGGCGCCACACTATCGCTTCGAGCGAGAGGCCGATGTCGAGCAATTCTTCGTGCCGGATCGAGCCGCCCAATGTCGCAACATGTTCCCATTCGGGATGGTCGAGCCGCGCATGCAGCCTCTCGCGCCCTTCCTCGCCGTCGGGCAAGTGCTGGATCAATAGTCCGGCTGCCAGGCAACCATTGCCGCCCGAGCGCACAGCCGTGCGGATGAGCGTGGGTACCTGCTCCGACTGGAAGAAGTAGCTCTGGCACGCCTCGGCCAGAGATTCGCCCTCAAGCGGCACGATTCCCTGATAGCGACCCTTTCCGCCCATCATATCGAAGGTAATCGCCAGATAGCCCTTGCCGAACAGTGCGAACAGCGTCGGGTTTGCTCCCAGTTCGGCAAGGCGCACTTCGTCGAAATCGACATAACCGCGCAATTCGCCGCCCTTGTAATCGCACACCAGCAGCCGCACGGCGCCAGCCTCGGTCTGCGCCTGCATCGTGACCTGCGAACCATCGTCCTTGAGCAGGCTGCCCATCAGCGTGGCCAGCACCAGCGCTTCGGCCAGCAAATGAGTGATGGGAGCAGGGTAGGCGTGCGCGGATAGAATTTCGTCGAGTGTCGCGTCGAGGCGCACCACGCGCCCGCGCGTATGGCGTGAAGGAATGGTGAAGCCGAGCGTGCGGCCAGTGTATGTTTCTTCGGTCTGTGGGGCGCTGTCCGTCATGGCGCGCCATATGGGAGCAATATCCGGCGATTTACAGAGGGCGCGTTACGCGCCGATCTTTCCGAAGCACCACAGAAGCACCGATTTCTGCGCGTGGATGCGGTTCTCGGCCTCGTCGAACACCACCGATTGCGCGCCTTCGAACACATCCTCACTCACCTCGTCACCGACATGCGCGGGCAGGCAGTGAAGGAATCGCGCATCGGGCTTGGCTTCTGCCATCAATCGTGCGTCGACACGGAAAGGCTCCATCGCCGCAAGCTTGTTGTGCACATGTTCCTGCCCCATCGAGACCCATGTGTCAGTGACGACGATATCCGCACCGCGCGCAGCTTCGGCGGCATCCAGTGTCAGTGTCACCTGTGCCCCGCCAGCGCGCGCCAGATCGACAAATTCGTTCTCCGGTTCATAGCCGCGCGGCGTGCCGACGCGGACGTTGAACTTGAAGATGCCCGCCGCTTCGAGGATCGAGTGGAGGACGTTATTGCCATCGCCAAGCCACGCCAACTCCAGCCCAGGCAGCGATTTGCCCTGTTCGACGATGGTGAGCAGGTCGGCGACGATCTGGCAAGGGTGCGAGCGATCGGTCAGCCCGTTGATCACCGGCACATGCGCATAATGCGCCAGTTCCTCGGCTTTGGCATGATCGTCGGTGCGGATCATGATTGCATCGACCATACGGCTGAGCACGCGCGCCGTATCGGCAATGCTTTCACCCCGGCCAAGTTGGCTGGTGCCTGAATCGAGGATCACCGTCGATCCGCCCAGCTGGCGCATCCCGACATCGAAACTGACCCGCGTACGGGTCGAGCTCTTCTCGAAGATCATCCCCAGCACATGGCCGGCCAAGGGCGCATCTGCGTCGGCCCTGCCCTTGGGCCAGCCGAGCCGCGCGGCCTTGCGGTCCTGCGCGGCGGCCAGCATGGCGGCGATTGCATCCCCGCCCGCATCTGAAAGGTCGAGGAAATGCTTCACCTCCATCCTCCTCAGGCAGCAGCGGGATCGTAGCTCGCCGCACCGGCGGAGAGCTTGTCGAAGAATTCGTCGAACTCGGCATCGCCTGCCACCAGCGGCGGCACGACACGCAGCGTGTTGTCGCCTGCTGCCACAGTCAGCAGCTGGTGGTTGTCGCGCAGGTGGACATAGAAGGGACGGCTTTCGACCTTCATCTTGAGGCCAAGCATCAGCCCCTTGCCACGTACCAGATCGAAAAGTTCCGGGTAATTGCCGATGAACTGTTCAAGGCGGGTGCGCAAGCGTTCCCCCTTTTCAGTCACCTCGGCGAGGAATTCGTCATTGGCCACAGCATCCATCACCGCCGTGCCTGCTGCCATCGCCAGCGGATTGCCGCCATAAGTCGAACCGTGCGTGCCTATTACCATGCCGCGCGCCGCCTTTTCGGTGGCCAGGCAGGCACCCAGCGGGAAGCCGCCGCCAATGCCCTTGGCAG
>CBFGON010000110.1:0-8110 GCA_965650395.1 uncultured Qipengyuania sp.
GTGATCACTTACTAACGTGGCCATGTCTCCTGCGGCCCGGGCGCGGAAGCTGGCCGCGGCTCGTTCGATTGCCGTGCCGCCGCTTTCCTCGCGGCGCCCGATACTGCCGAGCCTCGCCACGGCTTTGGCCAGCGGGTCGGCGGCGCGGCGCTGCAGGCCGGTGGGGATCGAGAGCGCGATCCACAGATAGACCAGCAGGTTCCAGGCCACCGTGCCCAGCAGCGGAACGGCGAGCAGGTCCATCCGTTTGTCGGTGCCGAACTCATTGGCGTAGAAGCCGGCGGCCAGCGCGAGCAGCGGCAACACCACGCCCAGCCAGCGGGGCCAGTGGCTCTTGGCCAGGAGGTCGGAGAGACCCGGATGGCGGGTGACAAGCCGGGCGGCGGCGAACTCTGCGCGGGCGGCGAGGAAGCGGCGTTCCGCCTTGCGCCCCTTCGCTCCCGCAGCTTCTGCCCGGGCGCGGGCATCGGCCTGCTCGCGGTCCTCGCGCGTCAGCAGAGTGGCCTCGCGGTCCTCCAGCTCGACGGCGCGGACAAGTTCGATCCGGCGGGCTTCGTCTTCGGTCATGCGCTCCCCATCGCCCCACTATGCCACGCTGGCGGCATTTGCCAAATGGGAAGCGATCAGGCGGGTTGCACCAATTCGGCGGCGGCGCATTTTTCCTGCACCGCCTTGTCCTCGCCGCCATCGAGATAGGTGATGGCGACGAAGCCCAGCACCACCAGCGCCACGAAGCCCACCGTCACCAGCCCGAGATACTTGTCGATGAAGCGCTTGATTGGCGCCCCGAACAGTCTGAACAACACACCGACGATCATGAAACTGATCGACCGGCTGACAATGCTGGCCAGAATGAACGGCACCAGGGCCATGCCGATGAAGCCGGCAGTGATGGTCAGCAGCTTGAACGGGATCGGCGTGGCGCCTTTCACGATCAGGATCTCGACCCCGTATTCGCGCAGATAGCAGGCTGCGGTGGGGAAGCTCTCGCTCAATCCCAGCCAGCGCAGCAGATCCTGCCCGACCGTATCGTAAAGCCCCCAGCCGATGGCATAGCCGAGCAGCCCGCCCAGCACCGAGGCGACGGTTGCCACCGCGGCAAATTTCAGCGCCTTCCGCGGTTCGGCGAGACACATCAGCCCCAGCAGCGGGTGCGGCGGTACGGGAAAGAAGCTCGCTTCGATGAAGCTGAACATCGCCAGCCACCACACGGCATGCGGATGCGCCGCCTTTTCCAGCGTCCAGTCGTAAAGCTTGCGCAGCATTTGCGGTGAGATCCCTCGCGGCCCGGTACGCCAGCGGGGTTAGGCGAGCGCGATACTGTAGGCAAGCACCTTACGATAACCTATTTGGTTATTTTTTCTTGACATCGTAACGCTATTTGGCTAGACAACAGGAACATCGCGATAGTGTGACTTGAACGGGCGGGGCCTTTGGGCCGCCGCCCGTTTTCGTGTCCGCTGTCCGCACAGACAGGAGGCAAGCATGATCATCAACAGCACAGGCCGGCAGGCAAGGCCCGCACCCGAATGGGTCGCGCGGTTCCTCGACGCGCTGCGGGGCGGGATGGATGCGCGCAAGGCCGCGCGCGAAGCGGGCGTGGCCAGCTCCACCCCCTATCACCGGCGCCGGACCCATCCCGATTTCCGCGCGCAATGGGATGCAATCCAGGTGGTGGACGGGCGCAAGCACACCGGGCCGATGCGCCCGCGCGGCGCTTCGCTGCATGACCGCTTTCTCGACGAACTGGCCGAAACGTCCAATGTCAGCGCCGCCGCAGCGGTCGCCGGGCTCGATGTGCGCGCGGTCTATCGCCTGCGCCGCAGCGACCCCGAATTCGCGCGGCGGTGGTACGAAGCGCTGGCCGAGGGGTACGACAATCTTGAGATGGAATTGCTGCTCCATCTGCGCGGCGGCGAAGCCGGAGACACCGGCGATGCACCGAAGAAGAAATTCGACACCGCCGCCGCCCTGCGCTGCCTCACCGCGCACCGCGAAAGCGTGGCACGCGAAAAGGGCCGCCGCACTCTGGCGGAGGAAGTGACCACCATCGCCAGCATCAACGCCAAGATCGACCTGCTGCGCGCCCGCGCAAGGCAGAGCGACGCCGCGATCCGCAAGGCGCGCAAGGCAGCAAAGAGCAAGGGCAATGGCTAAGCGCACAGCGTCGCGCGCGCCCACACGCGGCAGCTGGCTGCGGCGGCCCGGAGCCGAGGCCGCTGCCGAGCGCGCGGAACTGGCCCGCGCGCTCAAGCCGCATGAACTGGCCGCGCTGGGCAGCTATTACTGGGAAGGCTGGGCGCGCGATGCGCAGCTCGCCCCGGCAGAAGCATGGCGGACATGGCTGATCTGCGCCGGGCGCGGCTTCGGCAAGACCCGCGCGGGTGCCGAATGGGTGCGCGATGTGGCGCGCCACGATGGCAATGCGCGGATCGCGCTGGTCGGCGCCTCGCTGGCCGAGGTCCGCAATGTCATGGTGGAGGGCGACAGCGGCGTGCTGGCTGCAGCGCCCGGCGCGCTCGCCCCGATCTTCGAACCGTCCCTGCGCAAGCTGACATGGGAAAACGGGGCGGTGGCGTGGCTCTATTCGGCGGGCGAGCCCGAAAGCCTGCGCGGGCCGCAGCACAGCCATGCCTGGTGTGACGAGATCGCCAAATGGGACAATGCCTCGCTGCGCGCCACATCGACCTGGAACAATCTGCAACTGACCATGCGGCTGGGAGATGGCCCGCGCGTGCTCGCCACCACTACCCCGCGCCAGACCGCGCTGATGCGCCGGATCATGGCTGATGCGCAGGCTGGCAAGGTGGTGCTGGCCACCGGCAAATCGGTGGACAATCGCGACGTGCTTCCCGCCGAATATTTTGCGGCGATGATCGAGCAGTTCGAAGGCGGCTCTTTCGGGCGGCAGGAACTGGATGGTGAGATGGTCGATGCGGTGGAAGGCGCGCTGTGGAACCGCGGCCTGATAGACCGCTGCCGTGCGGAGGGCGCATTACCCGCAGCAAAGCGCGTGGTCGTGGCGGTCGATCCACCCGCCAGCTCGACCGGTGACGCCTGCGGCATAGTGGTCGCCATGCTGGGCGAAGACGATCTGGCCTATGTCCGGGCCGATTGCTCGGTGGAGAAAGCAACCCCAGAACGCTGGGCCCGCGCCGTGGCACAGGCCGCCGAGGCATGGCAGGCCGACCGCGTGGTGGCCGAAGCCAACCAGGGCGGCCAGATGGTCGAGCACGTGTTGCGCGCGGCGGATATTTCGCTGCCGGTCAGGCTGGCCCATGCAAACCGGGGCAAGGCGGCAAGGGCCGAGCCGGTGGCCGCGCTGTACGAGGCCGGGAGGGTCCGCCACGCCGGGCACTTCCCCGCGCTGGAGGATGAGCTGTGCGGGCTGATGGCGGCAGGCGGCTACGAAGGGCCGGGCCGCTCGCCGGACAGGGCCGACGCGCTGGTCTGGGCGCTGAGCGAGCTGATGCTGGTGAAGCGGGCGGAGCCGAGCATCCGTTCGCTGTGGAGCTGAAGAAAAGCACCGGCCCGGATCAGGTCCGGGCCGACGGTTGAGGGTTAAGCCCCAATATATCCCCGTCGCCCCGGACCTGATCCGGGGCTGGTGCTGTTCTTTGCGGGCCTTCTGCTTTGCAATAGCCGGTGAATTGTGGCTAGTTACCCGCAACGGGAAAGGACAACATGGCTTACGATCCCAAGGCAGAAAATGTGGGGCATTTCAAACGGATTACCCGTGACCTGCTTGTCTTTAGCGGGCGTTCGCAGCCCACCGAAGTCCTGATGTTTTTCCTCTTGCTCTCGTCCGCAGGAATACTGTTGACGTTTCTGGACCAATCGCCACGAAGCTATTTTCTGATTTTCCTTTGTCTGTTCGTCACGCCGCAGTTTGCACGCAGGCTGCACGACATAAATCGCACTGGCTGGTTCGCGGTCATTGTTCCGATCCTGTTGGCACTGAAAGCATGGGGCCAATGGCAGTATGATGCCGGTATTTTGCCAACACCCAGTGTCGGCTTCCCCTACAGTGCTGTGTCAATCGTATTGGTCATTACATTTTGGGCAGTCGTGTTCTGGCCTGGCACAAAGGGAGAGAACCGCTTCGGCCCCGACCCGCGCCTTGAGCAAGTGGCTCCCGCCGTGTGATCGAGACTGTGCCGATAGGCCGAAGAAAAGCACTGGCCCGGATCAAGTCCGGGCCGACGGTTGAGAGTTTAGTTCCAATATATCCCCGTCGCCCCGGACCTGAGCCGGGGCTGGTGCTGTTCTTTTTCAATGCGGGTGCCTGGCCTGCACTCTCAACCGCATCGCCCATCCCGCCAGCCAGACAACCGGGCCCGCAACTGCAATGCCGACGAAGATTAGGGCTACATCTTCAGCACGAGTGGCGAGAGCAAATCCGAACAGCGCAACCGCAGTGGCATTCAACAGCAATAGAACCGGCCTAATCCGCCCGCTCGTGACTGCCACCCGGGCATTCCAGAAACACAGTCCGGCCATGCCAAGAAAGAAAGCCGACCATGACAGGACCAGCCGGAAATCTTCGGGCTCCCGATCAAACTCGTTTAGGGCGGCCGGAATGAATGCGAGCATCAGCATGCAAGCGACAAGAAGCATACCGAACGACACGATATTGATCGCTTTGATCAGCATCACCGCATCCTAGCCCGTTTCAACCGTGCTGCAACTCGAAGAAAAGCACTGGCCCGGATCAAGTCCGGGCCGACGATTGAGAGTCTAGTTCCAATATATCCCCGTCGCCCCGGACCTGATCCGGGGCTGGTGCTTTCTTTTCCAGCACCCGCCTCACAGGATCTGGGCGAACAGATCCTCCCACTCCGGATTGACCTTCTCGACCAGTGCGAATTTCCACGCGCGCCGCCAGCGTTTCAGGCGCTTTTCATGGGCAATGCAGTCCTCGATAGACTCGCCCCGTTCCGCCCAGACCAGCCGCGTTAAGCCGCGCCGCGCGCAATAGTCTGAACCGGTGCCGTCGCGGTGCTGGGCGATGCGGGCCGCCAGCGCGCTGGTTACGCCGACATAGAGCACGCCGCGATAACGATCGGCCATGATGTACACCCAGCCGCCTTTTGGTTCGCGATCCATGAAGGCACTGAAATGAAAAGCACTGGCCCGGGTCAAGCCCGGGTCGACGATGATTGGTTGAAACCTGCCCTGCCCTATGCCGCCTTGGCCTGCACCTCGGTTTCGAGAAAGGCGATGATCGCTTTCAGATCCTCCTCCCAATTCAGGGTGAAGAGGAAATGCATGCCCAGCGGCAGGGCGGCAAAGATCGGAATGATCAAAAGTATCAGGGGCTCGGTCCCTTCAACCGTTTGACCATTGACGAATGCGCTGACCCACCCCGCAAAGATCAAGCTCAGCACCAGATACCAGAACACCAGGAATATTTTCGCGAACACCGCCCCGCCGAATTTGCCGGTGATCCGCGTGCGACCGCTGGCATTCTCGATCCGGGCGCTGAGAAGAGGCGCGGCGCTGTAGCGGAAAATCGACTGGTGATGCTGCAGCCTCAGCCTCCCGAACCGCGCCCAGCCGATCACGCCGGTGGCAAAGGGGTTTAGGGTCGATTTGCTGCGCTGGTTGATCCGCTGTGCCGCTTCATCCGGCGCGAGCGGGGAATAGAGATCGACCGGCACACCGATGAAATAGTCTTTCAGACGCATGCGCTGTCCATGCCGTGCCTGCCGTTCCAATGCAACGTGTGGCGGATTTGAATTGAAGTCCGTCATCCCGGCGAAAGCCGGGATCGCTGTCGGAAAGCTCTGACACAACTGCAACCGATCCCAGCTTTCGCTGGGATGACGAGAGGTGCCTCAAATGTCCTTCCTCACATCCCTCGCCTCCGCCTTCAAGGGCGGGGGTGGCAGCCGCGTGCCTGTTTCGCGTGGCTTTATCTCGCCCTGGGCGACCGCCTTCGAAGGCAATCCCCGGCTTGGCCCATTCGACTATGCCAGCGCGGTGCGCGAGGCTTATCTGGCCAATCCCATCGCCCAGCGCGCGGTGCGGATCGTGGCCGAAGGGGTGGGCGGCGCGCCGCTCACCTGCCCCGATGCGCGGCTGGAGCGGCTGATCCAGTGTTCCTGCGGATCGCAACCGCTGCTGGAGGTGCTGGCGGCGCAGATGCTGCTCCACGGCAATGCCTTTGTACAGGTGATCAAGGATGCCAGCGGCACGCCGGTCGAGCTGTTTCCCCTGCGGCCCGAGCGGGTGCAGGTGGTGACGGGCGAGGATGGCTGGCCAACGGCCTGGCGCTATGTGCTGGCCGATCGCACGCTGACGATCGCGCCCGAGGACGAGGACGGCTGGCCCAATCTCGTCCATCTCAAGGGCTTCCACCCGGCCGACGACCACTATGGCGCGGGCTGCCTGGCCGCAGCCTCTCCCGCCGTGGCGATCCATAATGCGGCGAGCGAATGGAACCGCGCGCTGCTGGCCAATGCGGCGCGGCCTTCTGGCGCGCTGGTCTATGGCGGCGGCGATGCGCAGCCGCTGTCCGCCGAGCAATTCGAGCGGCTGAAGGGCGAATTGCTCGCCGCCTATCAGGGCGAGGGCAATGCCGGGCGGCCGATGCTGCTGGAGGGCGGGCTCGACTGGAAGGCGATGAGCCTCAGCCCCGCCGACATGGATTTCGCCACGCTCAAAAGCGCCGCCGCGCGCGATATTGCGCTGGCCTTCGGCGTGCCGCCCATGCTGCTCGGCCTGCCGGGCGACAACACCTATGCCAATTACCGCGAGGCCAACCGCGCGCTGTGGCGGCTGACGCTGCTGCCGCTGCTCTCGAAGCTGCTGGGCGGATTGCACGGCGGACTGGCGGACTGGTTTGCGCAAGGCCCGGTGGTCGATCTCGACCGCGTTCCGGCGCTCAGCGAGGACCGCGAGAAGCTGTGGGCGCAGGTGACAGCAGCGGACTTCCTTGGCGCCGAAGAAAAGCGGGCGCTGTTGGGTATTGGAGACGCAAAATGACCAATAACGAGATGCTCGCGCGGCTGATCGCGCAGGCCAATGCCGAAGGCGGCGATTTCGTTACCCTGCGCGCGATTGTGGAGGAAGCGAGCGAGCTGGGCGCAGGCCGCGTGCTCGACCGGCTGGGCCTCGGCGATCCGGGGGCGCAGGACGATATCGACGAATTGCGCGAACTGCTTTCCGCCTGGCGCGAAGCCAAGAAGGGCGCGTGGAAGGCGGCTATCGACTGGCTGGTGAGGGGCGCGCTGGCGCTGCTGCTGGTCGGCATAGCGGTGCGGCTGGGCGTGGGGGAGATGGTGCGATGACGCTTCCCGCTACTTTGCGCATCGCTGGCTATGCCGCGCTGTTCGACCGCCCCGATGCCAGCCGCGATACGATCCGCGCCGGGGCCTTTACCCGCACGTTGGCCGAACGGCGTGATCCGCTGCCGCTCTACTGGCAACACCGCCCCGACCAGCGCATCGGCTGGGTCGAGACGGCGGGCGAGGACGCGCACGGACTGCGCGTGATCGCCAGCATCGACAACCCGCAGGGCCGCGCCGCCACGCTGCTGCGTCAACGCGCGGTCAGCGGCCTCAGCTTCGGCTACCGCGCCCGCGCCTTCCGCCACTCGCCACAGGGCCGCGAACTGACCGAAATCGAACTGTTCGAGGTGAGCGTGGTGACGCATCCGCTGCAACATGGCGCGCGGGTGCATTTTTTGTCTACGCCCTCAAACGCCGGGCGCGAGCCATCCGGCTCGCTTGGCTTCGCGGCATAAGCCGCGGCGGCCAGTCGGCCTTGCAGGCCTGCGGCCCGAACCATTCCGGACCGATACATTCAAGCACTGAAACCGGGCCGGAGGAGGCCCGGCAAGCGCGACCGCGCGCCCGCAGCGGGTGCAGCTTGCTGCACGTCCAGCGAGGACGAACCCGCGGAGGCGGGTTCGCAATCCAAAGATCCTACCACCACGAAAGGCCAATACCCATGGATACCCCCACCATCCCCACCACCACTGACGCTGCCGAAGCGAGCTTCGATGTCGTCGCCCGCCAGGACAAGGCCGAAGCCGAAATCACCGCATTGCGCAGCGATGTCGAGGACGTAAAAGCCCGCGTCGATAAGATCGGCCGCGCGGCGCAGC
>CBFGON010000111.1:0-8057 GCA_965650395.1 uncultured Qipengyuania sp.
GTCGATGTGACGACCAAGCAGGCCGGCCTCGATATTGGTGCGCATTTCGGCATGTATCCGGGCATCAACTCGACCGCCTGGGGCGCGCTGGGCGCGAACAACGGCGGACAGCCGACTGCGCTGGCGACCGCGGGCATCGACTTTCGCCAGACCTATCTGACCATCGGCGGCGGCTTCGGCGAAGTGAAGATGGGCCGCGACATCGGCCTGTTCGGTTCGGAAGGCATCCTCAACGACATCACTCTGCTGTCGTCGGGCACGCCCGGCGGCAATGTCGCTCCGGGCAATACCACGCTGGGGCGCATCGGTTCGGGCTATATCTACACCGATTTCCAGCCGCAGATCACCTATACCACTCCGAATATGGGCGGTTTCCAGGCCTCGGCAGGCGTGTTCCAGCCGCTGGTTTCGCTGACCGCGCCGACGCAAACCAACACATCGCCTGGCTTCCAGGGCAAGCTGACCTTTGACAAGACGCTGGGCGGCGTGAATGCGCGGCTATGGGCTTCGGGCGTCACACAGCACCACGAGACTGTCGGGGAAGGTGTTGACGGGCTGCAGTCCTATAACGGCAAGGGCCTCGACCTCGGTGGCAGGTTCACTGTCGGGCCGTTCACGGCGACGGGTTACTGGTACACCGCCAAGGGCCTCGGCACCACGGTGCTCGGCCTGTTCGACACCGATGCGCTGGGCGCGCCGCGCAAGAGCGACGGCTTCTATCTCCAGGGCCTAGCCACTTTCGGCAAATTTTCGCTCGGCGGCAGCTATGGCGAAAGCAATCTCGACCTGACCGAGAACGAGACGGTGGCCGACGACGGCGTGCTGGTGAAGACCAATTCGAGCTGGGTCGGACAGGCTCGCTATGGCCTCTCGAGCTGGGTCACGCTGATCGGTGAATATGTCCATTCCAACTCCGAAGCCCACAATGGCAACGAAGCAGAAAGCGACGCAATCGCTCTCGGCGCGATTCTGTTCTTCTGACCAGTTGCCGGAGTTCCGGCACCATGTACTCTCCCGCCGGCGGTGGTCTCTTGACCGCCGCCGGTCATTTGTCAGAAACGCAAAAAATCGCAGGGATCGGGATGCAATGATCAAGAACAGAACAATCGGGAAATCCGTTCTCCTTGCAGGCGCAGCTATTGGCTGTGGGCTGCCATCTCTGGCCGCCGCGCAGACGGCCGAGGACTTGGAAGGCGAGCAAGATCGTCCGCTCATCGTGGTGACGGGTGCAGGGCTGTCCGATACGCCCGCTGCGCCCGCCTATGACACGCAAGTGCTCGACCGCGATTCGCTGGTTTCGACTGCATCGGGACGGATCGAGGACGTGCTGAGCACGGTGGCAGGCTTCCAGCAGTTTCGCCGCTCGGACAGCCGCTCCTCCAATCCCAGCGCGCAGGGCGCAACCTTGCGGGCGCTGGGCGGCAATGCCAGCAGCCGGGCATTGGTGCTGCTCGATGGCGTGCCGATGGGCGACCCGTTCTTCGGCTTTATCCCCTTCAGTGCGATTGCGCCCGAACGGCTTGGAAGCATCCGCGTGACGCGTGGCGGCGGGTCGGGCCCGTTTGGCGCTGGCGCACTGGCTGGCACGATCGAGATGACCAGCGCCGATGCCGATACGCTCGGCATTTTCGGCGGCCAGTTGCTCGTTAATGACCGCGGCGAGACCGAGAGCAGCGCTACGCTGGCGGGCAATCTGGGCAGCGGCTTCGGCGTGCTGTCGGGCCGCTGGGACCGCGGCAAGGGCTTTCATACGACGCCTGAGGACCAACGCGTCGATGCCACATCGCGAGCGCTCTATGACAGCTGGTCGGTGCAGGCGCGCGGGGTTGCGCCGCTAAGCGATACGATAGAATTGCAGGCGCGCGGGCTGGTCTATGATGACCAGCGGACGCTGCGTTTCGAGGGGGCGGACAGCTCCAGTTCGGGGCAGGACGCGAGCCTGCGACTGGTCGGGCGCGGGAATTGGCAACTCGATGCGCTGGCCTATGTTCAGGCGCGCAATTTCACCAATATCGTGATCTCCTCGCGCAGCTTCACCCCCACGCTCGACCAGCGCAACACGCCGTCCACAGGGCTGGGCGGCAAGATCGAAATCCGCCCGCCCATGGGCGACAAAAATGTCCTGCGGCTGGGCGCCGATTACCGCCGCTCGGAAGGCGAACTGTTCGAACACGCGATCAGCGCCGTCAGCGGGGCCGTGACCGAACGGCGCAATGCCGGCGGGACGAACACTGACCTCGGCTTCTTCATCGAAGATGATCTGACGCTGGGCGCACTGACGCTCACCGCCGGGGCGCGGCTTGATCGCTACACGATCCGCGATGGCTTCTATCATGCGCGCAATGCCGCAGGCGTGGTGACGAGCGACTTCGCTTATGCAGACCGTGCGGGCTGGGAAGAATCCTTCCGCGGCGGCGCGCTGTTCGATCTGGGTGGCGGGATCAGGCTGCGCGCGGCGGCCTATGCCGGGCTGCGCCTGCCGACGCTCAACGAGCTTTACCGCCCCTTCGTAGTCTTCCCGATCACCACGCGCGCCAATGCCGCACTCAAGAACGAGCGGCTCGAAGGCTTCGAGGCCGGACTTGAACTTGCTCCCAGCGATAGCGTGCAATTTGCGCTTACGGCGTTCGACAACAAGGTGAAGGACGCCATTGCCAACGTCACGCTCGATGCCACCACGCGCCAGCGCCAGAATATCGACGCGATCCATGCGCGAGGTGTTGAGGCGCGCGCCGGGCTGGCATTTGGCGCTTTCCGCGTCGACGGTTCGATTGCCTATACCGATGCCGAAGCGCAGCAGGACGGCGCCGATTTCGACGGCAACCGGCCTTCGCAGACCCCGAAGTGGGTTGGCGTTGCCAGCGCCAGCTATCGGATCGGCAAGAGCGGGCTCGTTTCTGCCACACTGCGCCATGTCGGCGCGCAGTTCGAGGACGATCTGGAAACAGACGTACTGCCCGCAGCGACCACAATCGATGCATTTGCCGAACTGCCGATTGCAAGTGGATTTTCGCTGGTGCTGAGGGGAGAGAACCTTACAGACGAGGAAATCCAGACGCGCAATCAGGGTGGATCGATCGATCTAGGCACGCCGCGCACTTTCTGGGCGGGAGTGAAGGTGGGCCTGTGAGCGAAGCCGAAGAACGATACAATCGCGGCGCGCGGACGCTGCATTGGCTAATCGCCATGCTGGTGATCGCCAATCTCGCCTCCGGTCTGTTGCACGACCCGCTCGAACCATATCTGCGGATCATGCCGATCCACAAGGCGACGGGGATCACAATCCTCGCGCTTTCGCTCGCGCGGATTGCCTGGCGCTTCACCTGGGCGCATCCGCCCTATCCGCAATCGATCTCGCGCGAGGAAATTTTCGCCGCGCGGGCGGTGCAGGCGCTGTTCTACGGGCTGATGATCGTGATGCCGCTGACCGGCTATGTGCTGGCATCGGCAGGCAAATTCCCGCTCGAATGGTTCGGCCTGTTCGAACTCCCCAAGCTGGCAGTGGTGTCCGAAAGTCCAATCGTATCGGCCAGTCGCGAGGCACATGGTCTGTTGGGGTGGTTGTTCACTGCCCTGGTGGTGCTCCATGTCGCAGCCGCATTGCGGCACCATTTCATCCTCAAGGACGGAGTGCTGCGGAGAATGACATGACGCGCTTGCGGTTCCCGGCATTGCCACTTCTGGCCCTTGCCGCTCCGCTCTGCGCCGAAGAGAGCGAGGCCCGGCCCCCTGATATCATCGTCATCGCTCCCGGCGGTACAGTGGATGCCGACGACGCGCGCGCAATCGACGGGCAGGCGATTTCCGCCGGAACGCGCGCCGACCTTGCTTCGGCGTTGGCCCGCGAAGTTCCCGGCATTTCGCTGGCCGAGGCTTCGGGCAATCCGTGGCAGGCATCGATCACCTGGCGCGGCTATGGCGCCTCCGCCCTGCAAGGCACTGAGCAGGGTATGGCGGTCTATCTCGACGGCGTGCGCTTCAATCAGCCCTTCGGCGATATTCTCACGCTGGATCTGCTGCCCGAAATTGCGCTTGCCGGAGCTGAGCTGCGCGAGGCGAGTCCCATATACGGTCGTAATGCACTGGGGGGCGCAATCCTGCTGCGCACGGTAAACGGCAGCGAGCGCCCGGGCTTGCAGGCTTCTATCGGTGGAGACAGTTTTGGCGGCTATGGTGGTTCGGCAAGCTGGGGGGCGGACAATGCCTTCCTGGTCATCGACGCGATCGAGGACGAGGGCTGGCGCGATGACAGCCCTTCCAGCTTGCTGCGCGGCTTTGGCTCCTTCGATCTGGCGCGCGAAGGCTGGGGCGTGGGCCTGAAGCTGCTGGGTGCCGACACGCGGCTGTTTGGCAATGGGGTGGCGCCCGTCGAACTGCTCGATGCCGATTACCTCGCGGTTTTCACCAAGCCCGATATCACCGACAGCCGTTTCGCCCGCGCGACGCTGCTGCCCTATCTCGAGCTTGGCCCGACATCGCGGTTGCAGGGCGTGCTTCACTACCAATATCTGCGGCGCGCCTCGGCCAATGGCGATCTGGCCGAATTCGGCGCCTGCGACCATGATCCTTCGATCCTGTGCGTCGGCGAGGAGGACGAAGGCTTCGAGGAAGTGCTGCGCGATAGTGCCACAGGTGCAACCGTCGACATCGATCCGGAAATTGAAGATTACGCCGTGTTCAATCGCGGTCGCGAGCGGACACATGGCGGCGGGGCAGGGCTGCAGTTCCTCGACGAACATGAAACTGCAGCGGGCGAGTGGCGGCTGGCGCTGGGTGTGCAGTTTGACAGTTACCGAACCCGCTTCGACGCCCGCAGCGAGTTGGGCGAGTTGCTGGAGGACCGTTCGGTTGAAGCGCTGGGCACCGATATCGTTTCGGAGGAAGGCGGGATCACCCCCTTCTCGGTCACATCGAAGCTGCGCGATGTCGCGCTCTATGCCAGCGCCGAGATTCCCCTGACGAAGTGGCTCGCGGCAGAAATGGGCTTGCGCTGGTCGCATAACCGGGTGAAACTGGTGGACCATGTCGGTACGGCGCTGAATGGCAGGCATTCCTTCCGCCAGCTTTCACCGAGCATCGAGTTCGATATCGAGCCTGCTCCTGACTGGGAACTGAGCTTCGGCTTTGCAGAAACCGCGCGCAATCCAACCCCGGCCGAGCTGTCCTGTGCCGATCCCGAAGCGCCTTGCGCGCTGGCAAACTTCTTCGTCGCCGATCCGCCGCTCGATCCGGTGACGACCAACCATTGGCACGCAGAGGCGAACTATGAAGCGGGCTCACTGACCATGCGCGGCGGTTTGTGGCGAAGCGATAGTCGCAAGGATATCCGCCACATAGCCTCCGGCATTCGCGGTCGCGCCTACTTCGCCAATCTCGGCCGCAGCCGCAGGCAGGGTTTCGACCTCGCGCTGCAATGGCGCAGCGGGCCGTGGGAAATTGCCGCGGACTATGCGCTGACCGATGCCCGCTTCCGCTCGGCCTTCGACATCAGCAGCCCCGCCAATCCGGCGGCGGACGACGACGGCGTACTCAGCGTCGCGCGGGGCGACCGCCTGCCTAATATTCCGCGCCATAGCGGTAATCTGCGGCTCGCCTATCAGCGCGACAGGTGGGGACTGGCGACTTTCGCGCGGCTGCGTTCGGGGCAATATCTGGTGGGCGACGAAAGCAATGATAATCCGCGCATCCCCGGATATGCTGTGGTGGATGCGATGGGGCATGTTACGCTCACCCCCTCGCTCACGTTCAAACTGGAAATGCGCAACATCTTCGACCGGAAATATGCGAGCTTCGGGACCTTCTCCGAAGTCGAGGAGATCTACCTTGCTGAAGCGCCCGATGCCGAAGATTCGCGCGCCTATGCACCGGGGATGCCGCGCCGCATAT
Organism: uncultured Qipengyuania sp.; assembly: GCA_965650395.1. Lineage (GTDB taxonomy): Bacteria > Pseudomonadota > Alphaproteobacteria > Sphingomonadales > Sphingomonadaceae > Qipengyuania. The sequence continues at coordinate 5,887 of CBFGON010000111.1, forward strand.
CAGCCTCGGTAGAGTTCCGATTCTAGCGGTCGATCCGCGGGAGCAGCTCAGCTTCGTAGCGCGGGTAGAAATGCGAGATCGAGCGGTGCAGCTCGTATCGCGCCGCTGCCATTCCAGAAAAGCGCTCCGGGATCGCGATGGCGCCCGCCTCGGTCATGTCGAGGCCATTGGCAACAGCCCGACGCATGCTGCTTTCCAGCCATGTCAGCCAGTCGCGCGTCTGGGCAATAGCCTGATTACCCGTGTCGAGTGGGCCGTGACCGGGCGCAAGCTGGCGGTGCGGCACAGCTTCGAGCGCGGAAAGCGCAACCTGCCATTGCGGCAGATCGGCGTGCGGCGTGGCCGGAGCGCGATTGAAGAACACCAGGTCGCCAGCAATCAGAGTGCCACTGGCATGGTCGAGAATGGCAAGGTCCGCCCCGCTATGCCCGGACAATGCGATGAGCCGCAGCTTGCGCCCGCCGATCTCGATCTCGCCGTCGCTCGCATCGCCAGCAGGAACGATCACATCGGTGCCGGTCATCCACCCGGCCAGCGCGCGATACATGGCATCTGAGAAACCGCTGCCGTCGCGGGCAATCTCGGCGCTGGTTCCTGGAAGTGCATGGACCGAGCCTGCAGCAAAAGCGCCATTGCCGAAGGAATGGTCAGGGTGGAGATGGGTGACATAGGCGCGCAACACCGGCTTGCCTGTCACGCTCCGCGCCAGCGCGTTGAGCGCCTTGCCGAATGCCAGCGAGGGACCAGTATCGACCACAATTGCGCCGGCATCGCTGGCCATGATCACGCTGTTGGCGATGGCACCGCCATTGTCGAAACCGATGGCCGCGTCCGCACCGCGCACCATCCAGATGCCGTCGCCGATGGGCGTAGCAAGCGGAGAATAGCTGCCGGCAAACTGCTGCGCTCGGGCCGCAACCGGCAGCGCGAGTACACCGCCCAGAAACAGGCGCCGTGCAATCATCAGTGAAAGGCAGCTGCTATGCGTTGTCCGCTGGCAGGAGCAAGCGCTCCTTCGAATTCGAGGCCAGATGTGTCGCGCGCTGAAACGCTGATTTCGCCCTGCGTCTTCGGCTCGACAATCAGCGTGAAGGACGGGTCTTCGCTAACCGAGCCATAGATTGTCAGTTCGGCCAATCGCCGCCCGCCCGCGTCGCTCACCTTCAGCGCATCGATATTATAGGCCGGGATATTCTCGACCAGTCCGGTGTCCATCGGGTGACGGAAACCCACACGCAGCCGCGTTGCGCCTTCATCTGCCCATTGTGCGCCGCGTATTTCGCCCAGATGATCCGCCCAGTCCCCGCGTACACGGCTGAGCGGTGGGGCCGAGCAGCCGCCACCTGCGGCATCGACCCACCCACCGGCCACATGCCACGTACCGTCCGCAGTAAGCACAGCGGCGCGCACCGGCGTTCGCTGGTCGAGCTTGATCCGCGTTGCCACGAAGGCCTGCGCTTCGAGCGGGGTGAAATCGACCGCAACAGGTATCGGATTGAGATCGGCAAACAGCACAATCCGCTGCACATCACCCAATGCGCGGGCATCGACTGTAACCGGCAGCATGTGCTGGTCTTCGGCCAGCAAGGGCAGCTCGACCTTGACCCGATCATCGAACACGACCGACGCATCGGCAAAGAGCTTGGCTGCGTGATAATCCCACATCGGCGATCCCAGCGGATCGGCCGGGAGCGTGTCTGCAAGCACCGCCGAAGGGGCGGTCAGCAAGGCGAGTGCTGAAATCGTGCGTATCATACCAAAGACCAATATCCACTTTGCGCGCCGGAACACATTGGACTTTCGCACAAGGGAGCCACGATGCCACGCGCAGGCCTGTTGACCGTCGCGATCGCTGCGATGTCGCTGCTGACGCAGCCCCTTGGCGCACGCCCTGACGGTAGCGAGCCTGCATTGTTCGACGCCGATGGTTATCGCGTCGCGCGCTATCGCACTCCAATCCATATCGATCCGCGCCCCGCGTCGCATCTGGCCTTGTCCGCGGCCCTGATCCTGATGCCTGGCCGCGATGCGCTGTTCGTCGATGTCATGCCCGTGGAAAGCGGTGTGCGCGATGCCGCTAGCGGGCGCTGGACCCTGACGGGCGAGCACCTGACCATTCCAGGAGCGGTGTGGCATCCCGATACCGGGCGCACACCGGTCGACACGCTGCT
>CBFGON010000112.1:0-8043 GCA_965650395.1 uncultured Qipengyuania sp.
GCAATCGGCGTCGGTCGCAAATGCATTTCGGCGACGAGATCACGGCGCAGCGGATCGATCGCCACCATGTCAGACTGCCTGTTGGCCGTAGTAGAGCGTCACCGCATGCTTTGCTTCGGCGAAAAACAGCCAGCGTTCGCAGAATATACCCAGCTGGCACGTCAGCCATGCCAGCCCTGCCAGCATGGTTGCAGCACGTGTGGCCGGCACGAGCATGGCGCCCATTATCAGCAGCAGGGGAAGAACAAAAGCTGCGATGATGGCGATCATCCGCAGCTTGTCGGCATGCTTGCGCGCGATGCGGAAGCCCATTTCGCGCAGCAGGTAATTATCCTGATCGTGCGGGCTGCCGGTCATCTCTACCTTGCCGAGATGGCCGAGCCCGGTGGCGCTGGCGGCAGTGCTGACGGGGGCGGCATTGCGAATTCGTGCCCAATAGGCGAGCTTGATCACCAATCCCGCAGCCAGCAGCACCAGCGCGATCCAGCCAAGATTAAAAGCTGCTTTGCGCATGCCGAATGCCTGTGCAAGGAACGCGAGGATAACCGCGCCGTTCATCGGGCCGAGTACCAGATAACCCGCCACGGTCCAGCCATTGTACCATGCCGGAATGGGCCTGAGCGAGGCATAAATCATCGAGGTAGTGTAGATCGTCAGCAGGCTCATCGCTGCACCCGCCAACCCGGCAAGCCCTGCCGCACCACCATTGTCACCCAGCACAATCCAGCCAAGCGCGAACCGCCCCAGCGGCACAAAGGACAGGATTGCCGCAATGCCTTCGCGTGACAGCCAGCTCGAACGCCATTGCGACAGTGCGCGCCAGGCGCGTTCCGGGTGACCGAGGTGGAAGGTCGAGGAAAGCAGGCCGCTGACGATAAGGGCAAAGCCGATCCCGAAGGCGGTCAGGCCAAACAGAGCGTCGACGGGGAGCAGGCCAAGCGCCGCCATCAGCGCAAGCCACACCATCAGGCCATAGCCCGCGCCCGAAGCGGTGGTGAAATAGATAACCGATTTCGCCGGATGCATCCGTGCCGCCCCTTACGAAAGAATCCTGTCGACCCAGCGCGCTAACAGACCTGCGCCGTCAGTGCTGTTGTCCTTGTGGTCAAGCATGCGCGGCGCCTTTTCGCTCGCAGTGGCGCTCTCGTCACGCCCGTCCTGCCGCGGCCTTGGCGGCAGGTAGCGATTGACCGGCTTTGTGCCTTGCTCGGGCATGAGTTCGTACCCGCCGCGTGCGGCGACCAGCTTCGACACTTCGCTTTCCGGATCGCCCAGATCGCCGAAGCTGCGCGCGCCGGCGGGACAGGTCGAAACGCAGGCGGGGACGCGGCTTTCAGGTGGCAGGTTCTCGTTATAGATCTTGTCGACGCACAGGGTGCACTTCTTCATCACGCCCTGGTTTTCGTCATATTCGCGGGCACCATAGGGGCAGGCCCAGCTGCACAGCTTGCAGCCGATGCAGATGTCTTCATTGACCAGCACGATGCCGTCTTCCTCGCGCTTGTAGCTGGCGCCGGTGGGGCACACGGTGACGCAGGGCGCGTCTTCGCAATGGAGGCATGAGCGGGGGAAATGCACGGTCTGCCCGCGGCCCGCATCATCGGTGGTTTCGTATGTATGGACGCGGTTGAACCATACACCATCGGGCTTGGCGCCATAGGGGTCGTAATCGGTCAGCGGAGCGCTCTTTCCGGCCGCGTTCCACTCCTTGCAATTGACCGCGCAGGCGTGGCAGCCGACGCAGATGTCGAGGTCGATCACGAGGCCGAGTTTCTTGGCGGTACTGTCGGGAAGGCTAGTCATGTGTCGCCTCTGGTGCGGTTACCGCGGCCGGGGCGGATGCCCGCGATGGCTTGAGAATTGGCATCGCGCTGGCCGATGTATTCGCGCAGGTCCGCCTTGCCTCCGGTATCCGCCCCTTGCAGGTCGGCACCGTATTCGAGCGGCGCCGGGTTGCCGATGAAGCGTTTGATTACGGGTTCGAACAGTGATGAAGTGCTCAGTGCTTCTTCGGCGCTGCATTTCTTCAGTCGCACGCGCAGGTCGTACCACGCTGCCTGACCGGTGACGGGATCGGAATTGGAATATTCCCTGCCGCCCTTGTCGGGCAGCAGCTTCTCAGTGATGATGTGGTTCAACAGGAACCCCCTGTTCATTTCCGGGCTGTCCTTGTCGAGCCCCCAGGCGCCCTTGCGCTTGCCGATGGCATTCCAGGTCCACACCACATTTTCGTTCACGCCGGTCACCAGCTTGACCTGCGCCTTGACCCTGCCGCGCCCATTTTCGATCCACACCCAGTCATCGTCGGCCAGATCGTGCCGGGCCGCCAGATTGCGGTGGAGGTGGAGCTTGTTGGCATTGGTGATCTGCCGCAGCCATGCGTTCTGGCTGCCCCAGCTGTGATACATGTGCATCGGCCGCTGCGACAGCGCGTGGAAGGGAAATTCCTCGCCCCCTTCGCTTTGCTCGAGGAACGGCTGGTACCAGATCGGCAGCGGGTCGAAATAGGTCGCGATCCGCTCCCTGTGCTGTTCTGGCGGCTGGACCGGCCCGTGCCCCTGCGCGGCGAGGCGGAAATTCTGCAGATCTTCGCTGTAAAGCTGGAAGGTGATCGGCCGTGTCGAACCCAGCCAGCCCATCTGTTTCGCATATTCGAGGTATTCGCGATTGCCGTATTTGAAGAACTGCGCCGACAGCGGCAGCTCCTCGTGCCAGAAGCAGCCGTTGGCGATATAGCGGTCGAGCTGGTCGGGATTGACCGCGCCCACGCCCGATTTCTCGCCCTTTTCCCCGCGCCAGCCCGATAGCGGCCCGACGCCGGGCGAACGTTCGTGATTGACGATGTAATCGGCATAGCCGCCCGGATATCTGGGCGACCCGTCGGCATTGACCATGCCCGGCAGGCCCAGCCTTGCCCCAAGGTCGAGCAGCACGGTCTGGAAGGGTCGCACGTCGCGGTCGAGCGGCACCACCGGCTGGCGGATACTGTCGCCTGCGCCATGGGCAGAGGAAATCGGCCGGTCGAGCATGGAGATGCAGTCGAACCGTTCGAGATAGGTCGTATCGGGCAGGATTAGGTCGCAATAGGGGACCGTCTCCGACCAGAAGGCATCCGAATAGATGATCTTGGGGATCACATATTCGCCATCGGCATCCTTCTTGGTGAAATACCCCAGCGTCTCGGGGATATTCATCGAGGAATTCCACGCCATATTCGCCATGAACATGAACAGCACATCGATCCCGTAAGGGTCGCGATTGGCAGCGTTGTGCAGCACCATGTGCATCAGCCCGTGAAGCGCGAGCGGATGTTCCCAGCTGAAGGCCTTGTCGATCCGCAGCGGGTCGCCATGCTGGTCGACGATCAGATCGGCGGGCGAGCGCGGGAAGCCGAGCGGTGCCCCGCTCAGCGGCACGCCTGCCTCTGCCTTGGGCCATGCGGGTTTGATCCCCGGCGGTGCGGGTTTGGGGAAGGGCGCCTTGTAACGCCAGCCACCCGGACAATCGACCGAGCCGAGCAGCGCCTGCAATATATGGATCGCCCGGCAGGTGTGGAAACCGTTGGAATGCGCCGATATTCCGCGCATGGCGTGGAAGGAGACGGGGCGGCCCACGAAGCTCTTGTGATGGCGGCCCCAGGCGTCGACCCACGGCTGGTCGATCACCAGTTCCTTCTCGAACGCCACTTCGGCCAGTTCGGCAGCGATGCGGCGCGTGGTTTCGGCGGGAACGCCGGTGGTTTCGGCAATTGCTTCGGGCGAAAATTCGGGGCTGAGATAGCGTTCGGCGAGCAATTGGAACGAGGGGACAACTGTGCGCCCCTCGACCAGCCGTTCGCCCGCAAAGGCGGGTTTCACATGCACCGCATTGGCGCGCACCGCACGGCCCTGTTCGAGGCACCATGCCAGCGGCTCGCCATCGTCCTTGTGGCGCAGGAACAGACCGTCATCGGCTGCACCCGGCTCGCGGATCACCAGCCAGGGCGCGTTGGAATATCGCGCGAGGCTGGCCCAGTCGATCTTCTCTGCCCGCAGCAATTCATGGATCAGCGCAAAGACGAACAGTCCGTCGGTCCCCGGACGAATGCCGACCCATTCGTCTGCAATCGCGGAATAGCCGGTGCGCACCGGATTGACCGAAACGAACTTGGTTCCGGGCCGGGTCTTGAGATTGCCCAGCCCCATCTTGATCGGATTGCTGTCATGATCGTCGGCCACGCCGAACATCATGTGATAGAGCGTGCGTTCGTAATCGGGCTCGCCAAATTCCCAGAACGCCCCGCCCAAAGTGTAGAGCCCGCCCGCGGCCATATTGACCGAACAGAAACCGCCATGCGCGGCGAAATTATGCGTGCCGAACTGGCTGGCCCACCAGCCGGTGAGCGATTGCGACTGGTCGCGCCCGGTGAAGAAGGCAAGTTTTGCCGGATCGCGCTGGCGCACTTCTCCCAGCCATTGCGTGGCCAGCTCCAGCGCCTCGTCCCACTCGATTTCCCTGAACTCGCCCGATCCGCGCTCGCCCGTGCGCAGCAGCGGCTTGGTCAGCTTGGCGGGCGATGCCTGGTGCATGATGCCTGCCGATCCCTTGGCGCAGAGCACGCCCTTGTTGACCGGGTGATCGGGATTGCCTTCGATATAGCGGATGGCACCGTTCTTGAGGTGAACCTTGATGCCGCAACGGCAGGCGCACATGTAGCAGGTCGAGGTCTTCACCTCGTCGCCGACCTCGGGCGAGAGAGCCACCTGCTCCCTCACGGTCTCGAACGGATTAAACCCCATTACACTCCACCGCCGCGCGATATTTCGTATATCACGGCTTACTAATACAGCTATTGCAGGGGTCGCCCTGATAGGCAACATTCAAAGGGTTGCGGCTTGGGAGCAAAGGATGGAAATCGCGGTCGGGCAGATGCAGGCCAATGCGCAGCGCGCAACCGCGTTGCTCAAGTCGATGGCCAATGAAACGCGCCTGCTGATCCTGTGCCAGCTGTCTCAGGGCGAAATGTCGGTGGGCGAACTGGCAAAGGAACTGCCACTTTCGCAATCGGCGCTGTCGCAGCATCTCGCTCTGCTGCGGCGCGAGAAACTGGTGCGCACGCGGCGGGAATCGCAATTCGTGTGGTATTCGCTCGACAGCGAAGCGGCGCAGGCGGTGATCGCTACCCTCTACAGCCAGTTCTGCGAGCCCAAACCGGGCGAAGGCTAGGTCGCGCGGTCGAAAATTGCCCGGTGCAGCGCCATGCCCGCCAGCATCGTGCCGCAGAAAACCAGCGCTTCGACCGGCGCGATGGCCAGCGCGGCGAAGCCGGGGCCGGGGCACAGGCCTGCCAGACCCCAGCCGATCCCGAACAGCGCTGCACCACCGACCAGTTGCGGCGTGATGTCGCTGCGTTCGGGGAGCGAGAATTTTTCTGCAAACAACGGATGCGCCATGCGCGGGACAAGGCGCCAGGCAATGGCCATGACCGCCACTGCCCCGCCCATCACGAAGGCCAGCGTCGGGTCCCACGCGCCGAAAATGTCCAGAAAACCGCGCACGCGGGCGGGATTGGTCATGCCGCCCAGCGCCAGCCCGGCGCCGAACAACAGACCTGACAAGGCGGGGGGCAAGTGACGGCGGATCATGCCAGCGCCCCCATCAGCCACACGGTCGCCACGCCTGCCACGATAAAGCTGACCGTTGCCACCAGCGAGCGCTGCGACAGGCGGCTTACCCCGCAAACACCGTGCCCGCTGGTGCAACCGCTGCCCATTCTCGTGCCGAAGCCGACCAGCAGGCCGGCGGCGGCGATCAGCGGCAGCGGAGCGAATTCCGCCTCGATCCCGCCGCTGGCCCATGCGACCAGCGCCGCACCGATCGGCAGGCCGAGGATGAAGGTCCAGGCGCTCGACCATGACATGCTGCCGCCAGTGATGCCGAAAGCGCGCGCGGCAATGCCCGATACGCCGGCTATGCGGCCAGCACCCAGCAACATCAGCGCCGAGGCCAGCCCGATCAGCACGCCGCCTGCCAGACCGGCGAGTGGGGCGGCATCGGGAAATCCGGGTAGCGTCATACGGCGTTCACCGGGATCTTGATGTAGCTGACGCCATTATCCTCGGGCGCAGGCAGGTGCCCGCCGCGGATATTGACCTGCACGCTGGGCATGATCAGCCGGGGCATCGCCAGCGTCTTGTCGCGCGCGTTGCGCATTTCGACGAAACTGTCCTCGCTCACCCCGTCTTTCACATGGACATTCTCGCCCCGTTCCTGCGCCACGGTGGTTTCCCACGCATAATGATCGCGGCCGGGTGCCTTGTAGTCATGGCACAGGAACAGCCGCGTCTCGCCGGGCAGGGCGAGCAGGCGGCGGATCGAGCGATAGAGTTCGCGCGCATCGCCGCCGGGAAAATCGGCGCGGGCGGTGCCGTAATCGGGCATGAACAGCGTATCGCCGATGAAAGCGGCATCGCCGATCACGAAGGCCATATCAGCCGGTGTATGGCCGGGGACATGCAGCGCGACCCCTTCCAGATTGCCCAGCGTAAAGGTTTCGCCATCGGCAAACAGATGGTCGAACTGCGACCCGTCACGCTGGAAATCGCTGCCGGTATTGAACAGCTTGCCGAACACTTCCTGCACGCGGACGATTTCGGTGCCGATGGCCAGCCTGCCGCCCAGCGCATCCTGCAGATAGGGCGCGGCCGAAATGTGATCGGCATGGGCATGGGTCTCGATCAGCCAGACAATGGTAAGGTCGTTGGCGCGGACATGCTCGATAATCAGATCGGCCGAGCGATGCGATGTGCGCCCGGCCGCTGCATCGTAATCGAGCACCGGGTCGATGATCGCCGCCTGCCGTGTCGCCGGATCGTGCACGACATAGCTGATCGTAAATGTCTCTTCGTCGAAGAAGCCTGCAACCTGCGGGCGAAGTGCGGGATCGCCCAGCGCCCGGGCAATCTGGCCGCTGGCCGCTGCAAGGGCAGAATCGGCTGCTGCATCCGTCATGGGATGAACCTTTCAAGGTTTATATTACCATATTCTAATATAAGGTTTGGGATAGTCAACTGCGGTTCCTGCGGCCATGATGCGCTCGATGGAAAACAGGGCCAAGAATTTAGGTGCAAGCGCAGGCGGAACCGGCATGCTGCAAGACAGTTTCCGGCGCCGTATCACCTATCTGCGCCTGTCGGTGACCGACCGCTGCGATCTGCGCTGCACCTATTGCATGCCCGAAGCGCAGACCTTCCTGCCGCGCAGCGAAGTGCTGACGCTGGAGGAATTGTACCAGCTGGCGCTCGGTTTCATCGAACGCGGCATCACGCGCATCAGGCTGACCGGCGGCGAACCGCTGGTGCGGCGCGATGTGATCGACCTTATCCGCGCCATCGGGCGGCAGGGCGGGCAGGGGCTGGACGAACTGACGCTGACCACCAATGGCACGCAGCTGGCAGGCTTTGCCGACCGGCTGTTCGATGCCGGGGTGCGGCGGATCAATGTTTCGCTCGACAGCCGCGATCCGGCGGTCTTTGCCGCGATTACCCGCCGCGCAAAGCTGGGCGATGTGCTGGATGGCATTGCCGCCGCGAGCGAAGCGGGGCTGAAGGTCAAGCTCAACACCGTCGCCTACAGGGGCGTGAACGAGGCAGAGCTGCCCGATCTGGTCGGCTGGGCCCACGCCGAAGGGCACGAGATAACGCTGATCGAAGTCATGCCGCTGGGCGAGATCGAGCAGCGCCGCAGCAGCCAGTTCCTGCCGCTGACCGAAGTGCGGGAAACGCTCGAACAGCGCTGGACGCTTACCGAAAGCAGTCACCGCACCGGCGGCCCGGCGCGCTATTACGACATTGCCGAAACCGGCGGGCGGATCGGGCTGATCTCGCCGCTGACACGCAGTTTCTGCGACAGCTGCAACCGCATCCGCGTGACCGCCACGGGCCAACTCTACCCTTGCCTGGGGCATGAGGACCGGGTTGACCTGCGCGCGGCGCTACGCGGCGAGAACCGCGAAGCGCGGCTGGATGAAGCCCTGGCCAGCGCCATGCGGATCAAGCCATTGCG
>CBFGON010000113.1:0-8021 GCA_965650395.1 uncultured Qipengyuania sp.
CATTTGTGTAATGACCGTTAGCAGCACGTTAACTGGTCGCTCTGTCGTGCTGCTGGAATTTGACTTTAGTGAGCTTTTCCGTTGCAAGAACGTTCTTCGGTTCGCAGATCGACCAATCTGGTGCTTCCCTGCCGCGTGCCAGCCAAACTTGAGAAGGCCATTCTCTCCGATATTTCGCTGACCGGATGCAGGATCGAACTGTTCGATGGTACGCCGCAAAAGGGCTCGACAATCATATTCGAAGTTAGCGAATCCGATCATCTGGCAGGCGAGATCGTGTGGGTGCGCGGGTCAGAGGCCGGGGTGCGATTCAGCCATAAACTGTCAGCCCCGGTGCGGTCGGCGCTCGACCTTAACTAGAGCCTGCGCAGCACCGCTTCGGCGATGCGCTCGCCCACTTTAGGCCCTTGCTCCGGGTAATAATAGGGTTCCACCATTTCGGCTTCCATTACTCCCAGATCGCCTGATGGCAGACGGATCATGTCGATCCGGCAATAGAGCGGTGCTGAAAAGGGCAGGGCTGCGACCACGGCTAGGGCTCGCACCAGATCGGTAGCGGCTGGGGTATAATCGCGCTCCACTCCGCCGTAGAGCGATTGGATGCGATATTCGCCGGGGGCGGCGATCTTCTGCACCGCATGGCTGAAGGCGCCGTCGACGAAGAAGAAAGTGAATTCGCCTTCCTCGACAATCGCGGGGAGGAAGGGCTGCACCATCGCCGCGCGGCCCATGCGCCAGCCTGCATCGGGCGGGGCATCGCGGGTAAAGCTGAATTGCCCCATGCCGCCTGCGCCGACCTGCCGTTTTACCACCACCCGGTCGGTGCCGAAATGGTCGAAAGCGGCCAGCACGTCCCCGTGGGCAACGTCATCGAGCCACAAGGTGGGCACGATCGGCGCACCGCGCTTGGCCAGTTCGCCCAGATAGGTCTTGTCGATATTCCAGCGCACTACATCGGGTGCATTGCACACCACGATCCCGCGGGCCTGCAGCGCATCGAGCCGGGCGAGGAATTCGTCCTTGCGGTCCTGATAATCCCAGCTGGAGCCGAGCAGCACCAACGCCAGCCCGTCGAACGCCTCGATCGGACTGCGCCAGTCGATCTCAACCAGTTCCAGTCCTCGCTTGGCAAAAGCGGGCCGCAATGCAGCGACCATCAGATCATGCTCAAACGCATCCCCGCGCCGTTCGCCAGTGCCGGGCATGGTATCTGCGCAGGCAAGGAAGCCGATGCGGGTCATGGGTTAGACGCCGTCATGCGATTTGAGGCGCGTCAGAATAATGCGCAGATACGCATACGCCGACCAAGCGAGCAGCAATCCAAAGAGCCCGGCAAGCCAGTTGCCGCGTAGCCCTAGCCACAGCAATGACGCGCTCGACAGCGAGATCCCCGCAAAGACGAGAAAGAGCATTGGCAATGGAACCATCCTGCCAATGGCTTGCCGATTCTCTTCAGCTGTCCGGCGCGGTGCGACAGGCTCCCGGCCGCGCACAAGGCGATAGACCGCGCTGTTTCTCCATCCAATGTACCCGACATAAATCAGGCCAATGCCGTATCCGATATAGGGTTGGGTCTGGTTTTCGATACCAAGCGCCATGCTTGCAAGCTGGATAGCCATGATCGCAATCACGGCCAAAACGACCATCTTCAATATGCTCTTGAAGCTCGCGACTTCACGCCAATCGGCGACGAGTTGGTCGCGCTCTTCTGGGGAGATTAGGTAGCCACGGCTCCAGTTCGAGGGATAGAAAAGATATCCGCCCTCCGTCGGGACGAATATCTTTTCATATGCCGATACCGACCCGAACATCCGCTTAAACTGCCTCAAGCGCCTGTTCGAAATCGGCGATCAGGTCGTCCGGATCCTCGATGCCGATCGAGATGCGGATGAGGTTGTCGCCGATACCCAGTGCGGCCTTGCGTTCGTCGGGGACGGAGAGGTGGGTCATCGAGGCGGGATGGCTTGCCAGTGTCTCCGTGCCACCCAGACTGACCGCCAGCTTGGCAATCTTGAGGCTGTCGAGGAAGCGGAAGCATTCCGCCTCGCCACCCTTGAGCAGCAGCGAGAATGTGCTGCCTGCACCAAGGCAGTGGCGGTCATAGATGTCCTGCTGGCGGGCGTCCTTGATCATGCCGAGATAACCCAGACCTTCCACCTTGGGGTGGCTGGCGAGATAGTCGCAGACCTTGACGGCATTGTCGCCCGCGCGCTGCATCCGAAGTTCCACGGTTTCGAGGCTGCGCATCAGCATCCATGCCGTATTGGGATCGCAGATGCCGCCCATGGTGTTGCGCAGCATGCGGACGGGGGTCATCCATTTGGTCGCCCCGGCAATGCTGCCCGCGACGAGATCGGAATGACCGCCGACATATTTGGTCAGCGAATAGACCACGATGTCCGCGCCATGCTCCAGCGGGCGCGACCACAGGGGGCCGAGGAAAGTGTTGTCGATCGCGATGGGCACCTCTGTGCCGTACGCGGCATCGCGCGCATCGCGCACGGCTTCCACATCGACCAGCGCATTGGTGGGGTTCGCTGGGCTTTCGAGATAGACCATGCACACCTTGCCGCCCGTGCTATCGGCCTGCGCCTTGGCCTTGGCCATCACCGCATCCAGTTCCTCGCGCGTGGCGCCGGCTGGAAAGTCGAGATAGGTCACGCCGAACTTCGCCAGCACCTTGGCAATGAATCCTTCCGATGCCGCATAGAGCGGGCCGGAATGGACAATCACGTCGCCCTGCGACGCATAGGCGAGCAGAAGCACGGTGATCGCGGTCATGCCGCTGGAGAAGCTCAGCGCCTCTTCCGCGCCGTCCCAGATGGCGAGGCGGTCCTCCAGGATTTCCTGGTTGGGGCCGTTGAAGCGACCATAGACGAGGCCGTCGGCGCCGCCCGGACGCTTGCCGGTAATGCCTTCGAAATGGCGCTTGCCATCGGCCGCGCTGGGGAAAGCGAAGGTGGAGGTGAGGAAGATCGGCGGTTTCAGACTGCCTTCCGAAAGTACGGGGTCGTAGCCGTGGCCCATCATCAGCGTGCTGGGCTTCAACTGGCGACCGGCAATGGACTTGGGGGCGGGCTTGCGCGTGATCCGCGGGGCGGTGGGGTCCTCGCTCATGGCGGGCATCCTTCCTGTAACAAACGCTCCGAGGAAGGCCGGAGCCGATGGGGCGGGCCGGGGCGCCCGTTCCTAACCTCCGCAGGAACGCTTCTCCGCCAGTGCCGCTACGGCGCCAGCGATTACGGGCAGATCGGTGTCAATTCAAGATACCAGCGGGGCGATCATCCACACCGTTCCGACGATCAGGAACGCACCCGCCAGATCGAGCCACAGCCCGGCCTTGACCATTGCGCCGATGCGGATGCGACCGGTTGACCAGGCGATGGCGTTCGGCCCAGTCCCCGCGGGCAGCATGAAACCCCAGCTGGCAGCCATCGCCGCAGGCACGGCGAGCAGCAGCGGGTCCGCACCCAGCGCCACGGTAAGGCTGGCGACCACCGGGATGATCGCGCTGGCGGTGGCAACATTGCTGGCGAATTCGGTGACAACGATGACCAGCGCGACAATTGCCAGCGCCACAACCACCAGCGGCATGTGCTGCAAGGGCAGCAGCGCCTGACCCAGCCAGTCGGCAAGTCCGCTTGCGCCCATGCCCGCCGCCAGCGCCAGTCCGCCGCCGAACATCATGATGACGCCCCAGGGCGCGCGATTGGCTTCGTCCCAGTTGAGCAGCGGGCGGCCGGTCCCGTCGGCCACCAGGAACAGCAGCAGGCTGGCGGCAATGGCGATCGTGCCATCGGTCAGCGAGCCAGCGGGAAACCACGGTTCGATCCATGCCTGCGCCAGCCAGAACAGGAATGTCACGCCGACCAGCGGGACCAGCCGCCGTTCCGGACCAGACCATGCGGCATGGGTATCGATGGCTGCGCGCGCGGCGGCGATGTCGAAACCGTGCTCGCCGACCCGCTGCACCTTGCCCACGATCCACGCGGCGAGCGGTATGCCCAGCACCACCAGCGGCACGCCGAACAGCGCCCATTGGGCAAAGGAAATCCGCATGCCGATCATCTCGTCGAGCAGGCCGACCGCGATGGCGTTGGTGGGGCTGCCCACGATAGTGCCCAGTCCGCCGATGCTGGCGGCAAAGGCAATCCCGATGGGCAGCGCGCCCGACAAGCCTTCTGTGTGGCTCTCGTCTGCCCCGCCGCCGTTCAGAACTGCCAGCGCCATTGGCATCATGATCAGCGCGGTCGAGGTGTTGGAGATCAGCATTGAGAGCAGCCCGGCGCTGATCATGAAGGCCAGCAGCAGCCCGCCCGGGCCGACATTCGCGCCGACCATGCGCAATATGCCCAGCGCCAGCCGCTTGTGCAGCCCGGTCCGCTCTATGGCGAGAGCAATGAATGCACCGCCCAGCAGCAGGAACAGGATGTCGGAATAATAGGCGCTGGCAATGTCCTTGGCGCTCATAACCCCGGCGAAGGGCAGCACCAGGAAGGGCATCAGCGCGGTGACGGTGAGCGGCAGAGCTTCGGTCATCCACCACGCCGCCATAAGCACTACCAGCCCTGCGGTGACGAAGGCTTCGCGGTTCATCCCGGCGGGCGGCGGCACGACAATGGTCAAAGCCAACGCAATCACGCCCGCCACGAAGCCGATCTGCCGTGCTGTCATAAACCTACAATATCCCCTCGATGCCGGGTGCTAACAGTGCGGCTGGGGCGGGGCAATCCAGAGCGCAAACGCAATACGCACTTGATCGGCTGATGCACGGGTGTATTAATAGAACAATACACGAGGAGAGAATGGATGAGGAACCGCACTTTCAGGCTGCTAGTGGCCGCGTCGCTTACCGCGCTGGCCGCGCCCGCGCTGGCGCAGGATCATTCCGGCCATGCGCCTGCCGCAGAAGAAACCGGGCACAAAACCTATACGGCACAGCAATTCTTCGAATCGACCAGTTACAATGTCGGTTCTCCCGCTGGTTACAATTTTGCGCCTGACGGCACCCGGATGCTGGTCAATTCGGACGCAACAGGCGTGTTCAATGCCTATCTCATGCCGGTGGCCGGCGGCGATCCGGTGGCGCTGACCACATCTGCCGACAATGCCATGTTCGGCGAGAGCCTTTTCCCGCGCGACGGGCGGCTGCTGTTCTCGGGCGATGCGGGCGGGAACGAGCTCGACCATATCTATGTCCGCGAGGAAGACGGCACGGTGCGTGACCTGACGCCAGGCGACAAGCTGAAGGCCCAGTTCGGCGGCTGGAACGCGGCGGGCGACACTTTCTACATTGCCACCAACGAGCGCGACGAAAAAGCCTTCGACCTCTACGCCTATTCCGCCAGCGATTATTCGCGCCGGATGGTGTTCGAGAATACCCAGGCCTTCAGTCCCGGCCCTGTTTCGCCAGATGGCCGCTGGATGGCGCTCAACAAGTCGAAGACCAGCGCCGACAGCGATGTCTATCTGGTCGACCTTGCTGCTACCGATCCTGCCCCACGGCTGATTACTGCGCATGAAGGCAATATTGCGCATGGAACCGAAGGGTTCACTCGCGACAGCAGCAAGCTGGTCTATGCCACCGACGAGCACGGCGAATTCAACCAGGCGTGGACTTACGATCTGGCAACGGGTGCCAAGACGCCATTGGTCGTGGCCGATTGGGACGTCAGCTTCGTCCAGTTTTCGCCAACGGGACGCTATCGGGTAAGCGCGCTCAACGAGGATGCGCTGACCCGGGTGACCATTCTCGATACAACAACCGGGAAGGAACTGGCGCTGAAGGGCGTGCCCGAAGGCAATCTCGGGTCGATCCGCTTCGATCCGGGCGAAACGCAGATATCCTTCACTCTTTCGTCGGACACTTCGCCATCGGACATCTATGTGGCAGATATGACGAGTGGCCAGGCCAGACGGCTGACGCACGCGCTCAATGCCGCGATTGACGAGAGCAATCTGGTCGAGGCCACCATTGCACGCTTTCCCAGCTATGACGGCGTGGAAATCCCCGGCGTACTCTATCGCCCCAAGGTTGCCAGTGCAGACCATCCCGTCCCGGCGGTGGTCTTCGTTCACGGCGGTCCCGGGGGGCAAAGCACGCGCGGCTACAGCGCCATGATCCAGCACATCGTCAACCATGGATACGCGGTCTATGCGATCAACAATCGCGGCTCGTCAGGCTATGGCAAGACCTTCTTCCACATGGACGACAAACGCCACGGCGATGTCGATCTGAAGGATGTGGTAGCGTCCAAGGGATTCCTGCAGGGGCTCGACTGGGTGGCGGACGATCGCATCGCGATCATGGGCGGATCATACGGCGGCTACATGACCGCCGCTGCGCTGACCTTCCACCCCGATGTGTTCGATGCCGGCATCAATATCTTCGGTGTCACCAATTGGGTGCGCACGCTCGAATCGATTCCGGCATGGTGGGGAAGCTTCCGTGAGGCGCTCTATGACGAGATGGGCGATCCCGCGACCGATGGCGAACGCCACCGCGCGATCTCGCCGCTGTTTCATGCGGGCAATGTGACCAGGCCAATGCTGGTGGTGCAGGGCGCCAACGATCCGCGAGTTCTACAGGTGGAAAGCGACGAACTGGTGGCGGCGGTAAGGGCCAATGGCGTGCCGGTGGAATATGTGCTTTTCCCCGACGAAGGACACGGTTTCCTCAAGAAGGAAAACCGCATCACGGCATCGGAAGCCTATCTCAAGTTCCTCGACGAACACATTGGGCGCTAATGCGTCCAGACGAGCGTAACGCGTTCGAAATGCCAGCGTAGCTGCTGCGGGCTTGCGCCGGGGACATCGTTGACCCGGCGCAGCACTGCTTCACCTTCATAGCGCACCGGGCGGCCGCCCGGGTCATTGGCCGTGATAGTCACAGGAGTGGTATAGTAAGACGAGCCTGCCGCACCTTCGATCGTGCCTGCCGGCACAGCGACGGTAATTCCGGTCAGGCCGGAATACATCTTTTCCCATTCGTCCTTCGGCCATTTGACGCGGTCGGCTACGCTCAGCATTGCCCAGGCCTGGTCGAATTCCTGCAGCTCGATCGCGCGGGCAAAGCTCAGCAGGACATTGGTAGCGCCTTTCGCGCTGCGTTCGGCCTCGGGCGTCAGTAGCGCGGGGGTGAGGTCGGGGTAGCCATCATTGGGCTTGTCAGTTGGAGGCGCTAGCGGGCCGGGCACAGTGCCTGCGGTAGTGGGCATACCTGCAGGAGCAGGCGCATCTTCGGCAGGAAGTGTGGAAAGCTGCTCGTCACTTGCGGGCGATTCCTCGCAGGCAACAAGCGCAAGGGCGAGAGGCAGGGCGAGGCAGGGTAGTCTGATATCCATAAACGAAAAACCGGGGAGACGCGGCTTGCGTTCCCCGGTTCATCCGATCGCGATATGCTGCTCGCCGCTTATTTGGGGGCCAGCACCATGATCATCTGGCGGCCTTCGAGGCGGGGAAAGCTTTCGACCTTGGCGGTTTCTTCCATGTCATCACGCACGCGGTTGAGAAGGTCCATGCCGAGCTGCTGGTGCGCCATTTCACGGCCGCGGAACCGCAGCGTCAGCTTCACCTTGTCGCCATGCTCGATGAACTTGTTCACATTGCGCATCTTCACATCGTAATCATGGTCATCGATGTTGGGACGCATCTTGATCTCTTTGATTTCCTGCGTCTTCTGCGTCTTGCGTGCGAGGTTCGCCTTCTTCTGCGCCTCGTAGCGATATTTGCCGACGTCGAGGAATTTGCACACCGGCGGGTCCGCATTGGGGGACACTTCGACGAGGTTCAGACCAAGCTCATTGGCCTGCTCGATTGCTTCGCGGGTGAACATAACGCCCAGATTTTCGCCTTCGTGATCGATCACGCGGACTTTGGGCACATTGATCATGTTATCGTAGCGCGGGCCGCTTTTCACGGGCATTTGCATGCTGCGCCGGGGTGGACGGGATATGGGGCATTCTCCTTAAACTGCCGGTTAGAGCGCGCCATGTAGGGATTTCTGCCCGGATTCGGAAGGG
>CBFGON010000114.1:0-7871 GCA_965650395.1 uncultured Qipengyuania sp.
CTTGAGGATCTGCGCATGCAATTGCGCCAGATGCAGAATATGGGCGGCCTCGGCGCGCTGGCAGGCATGATGCCGGGCATGAAGAAGGCCAAGGCCGCCATGCAGGCAAGCGGGATGGACGATCGCGTGCTGCTGCGCATGGATGCCATCATCGGTTCGATGACGGCCAAGGAACGCAAACGCCCCGAATTGCTCAATGCGAAGCGCAAGAAGCGCGTGGCGGCAGGTTCGGGCACGCAGGTGCAGGACGTCAACAAGGTGCTGAAGATGCATCAGGAGATGGGCCGCGCCATGAAGCAGATCAAGAAGATGGGGGGACTCAAGGGGCTCGGCGCGCTGTTCGGCAAAGGTGGCCTCGGGGCTGCCATGCCTGGGCTGGGCGGTCCGGGTGGCCCCGGCCCACTGGGCGGCCTTCCGGGGCTCGGCAGCGGTGGCAAGGGCCCCAGTGTCGATATGGACACGCTCCCGCCCGAACTTCGTGACATGTTGAATAAAAAATAATTTTCAGTGATTTACATTCGAAAGGTAAAGTAAAATGGCAGTTGCAATCCGTCTGTCGCGTGGTGGCGCGAAGAAGCGTCCTTACTACCGCATCGTCGTGTCGGACTCGCGCAGCGCGCGTGACGGCAAGTATCTCGAGCAGATCGGCACCTACAACCCGATGTTGCCAAAGGATTCGGGCGAACGCGTAAAGCTCAATGAAGACCGTGCACGTCACTGGCTCTCGGTTGGCGCACAGCCTTCGGACCGCGTCCACCGCTTCCTCGATGCTGCCGGTATCCTCGAGCGTGCACCGCGCAACAACCCGAAGAAGGCCGAGCCGGGCGACGCCGCCAAGGAGCGCGCCGAGGAAAAGGCTGCCAAGGCCGCTGAAGCCGAGGAAGCCGCCAAGGCCGCTCAGGAAGAAGCCAATGAAGCTGTTGCCGAAGCCGTGGCTGATGAAGTCCCGGCCGACGCCACTGCCGATGAAGCCGCTGCCATCGCTGAAGAAGTGAACGAAGGCGGTCCGGTGGTTGAAGAAGCAGCTGCTGAAGAAACCAAGGCCGAAGAAGCTCCGGCCGAAGACGCCGAAGCCAAGGCCGAATAAGCATTCCTATGCAGGACAAGCCCGTCACGTTGGCCGCCGTCACCGGTGCGCATGGCGTGGCGGGCGAAGTCCGTTTAAAGCTGTTCGGCGCGGGTGTTGACGCGCTCAAACCGCACAAGAGCTTCAATGACGGTGCGCTGACACTGTCCAAGGTCCGCAGTGACAACAAGGGCGGCGCCATCGCGCGTTTCTCAGAAGTGCAGGGACGCACTGCCGCCGAGGCTCTGCGTGGCACAGTGCTGACCGTCTCACGCTCGGATCTGCCGGCGCTGGAAGCAGGCGAGTTCTACTATTCCGACCTGCTGAACCTCCCGGTCGTCACCGACACGGGTGAAGCGGTCGGCCATGTCTGCGCGGTCGAGAACTTCGGCGCGACCGAGATCGTCGAGATCGAGAAGCCGGACGGCAAGAAATTCATGGTGCCGATGACGAAGCAGGCCGTGCCCGAATGGAATGCCGAGCGGCTGATAGTGAATTCCGCTTTCGTCGATTAGCGCCGTAATGGCCGCTGTTTGGTCAGCATGTTGCGAATTGTGGTGGCAGCTACCCCTGCCTGGCCCATTGCATGGCTGATCTGGTCGAGCCCGACCACCACATCGCCCGCCGCGAACAGTCCCGGCACGCTGGTTTCCAGATGGGCATCCACCTTGATGCAGCCTTCGCCGGTCAGCGATGCTCCGCACTCGCGGGCCAGCTGCGAATTGATCGTCGATCCCAGTGCGGGATAGGCGGTATCGAACGCCATCCGGCCTGCCGCCGTGTCGAAGGCGATTGTCTCGTGCTCGATGGCATAGCCGCCGCACGGCCCCGCGATGCGGACGATGCCGGCATCGTCGAGCGCGGCCGAACATTCCGCATCGAGATCATGATCGCCGTGGGGCGAAACCAGCGTGACGTCTTTCGTATAGGTGCGCAGGAATTGCGCCTCGGCTGTGCCATGATCGCCGGTACCGATCACGGCCACGCGCTTGTCGGTGACCTCGTAACCATCGCACACCGGGCAATAACGCAGCAGGCCGCGCGCCAGTGCCTTATCGTGCAGTTCCGGGTCGATGCCCTTGGGGCGGTTGTTGACCACGCCCGTTGCCAGCAGGACCGACCGCGCGCGGTATTCATCCTCGCCGCAGGTAACGATGAACTGTTCGCCCTGTTTTGCCAGATGCGTCACCCGCTTTGGTTCGCGTAGCGCGCCATATTTTGCCGCCTGCTCGCGCATCAGGCCGAGCAGTTCCTCGCCGTTGATGCCATCGGGAAAGCCGGCGTGGTTATGACTGGTAGGGATCCAGCTCGCCCGGCTCTCGCCGCTGTCGAACAGGCGGATGGAAAGGTGATAGCGCGCCAGATAAATGGCCGCGGTCAGGCCTGCCGGGCCGGCGCCTATGATGATGCAATCGTCGGGCTCGCTTGCCATTCTGCCTCCTTGTGCGCATGGGCGGCGCTATGACTTTCGCCGCCACTATCTTAACGCTCTACCCCGAGATGTTTCCCGGGCCGCTTGGTGTGTCGCTTGCCGGACGCGCGCTGGAGCGGGGGGACTGGTCGTGCAACGCGGTGCAGATCCGCGATTTCGCCACCGACAGGCACCGCACGGTCGATGATACGCCAGCGGGCGGCGGGGCGGGTATGGTACTCAAACCCGATGTGCTGAACGCGGCGCTGGGGAGTGTGGAAGGAGGTTGTCCGATCCTTGCCATGACACCGCGAGGCGCGCCGATCAGGCAGGAGCGCATTCGTGCCATTGCATCGGGCCCCGGCGTCACAATCATTTGCGGCCGTTTCGAAGGTTTCGACGAGCGGTTTTTCGAAGCAAATCCCGAGATCGAGCAGGTGAGTCTTGCTGATGTCGTTCTCTCTGGCGGAGAGCCTGCCGCGCTGGCGATTCTCGATGCTTGCATTCGCCTGCTTCCCGGAGTAATGGGCGCGCCTTCAAGCGGGCATGAGGAGTCGTTCGAACACGGCCTTCTCGAATATCCGCAATATACCCGACCTCAGGAATGGGAAGGGCGCACGATCCCTGAAGTGCTGCGATCGGGGGATCATGCGAAAATCGCTGCTTGGCGCAAGGCAAGGAGCGAAGACGATACTCGGTTACGCAGGCCGGACCTTTGGGAGCGTTACAGTGACGCTCGGGACCAGCCTGCCTCTGGCGCGCGGCGAAAGAAGAAGGACTTGGACCAGTGAACCTGATCCAGCAGCTCGAAGCCGAGGCGATTGCCCATCTCGGTAAGGATGTTCCCGAATTCCGCGCTGGCGATACCGTCCGCGTGGGCGTGAAGGTCATCGAAGGCACGCGTGAGCGTGTGCAGATGTTCGAAGGCGTTGTGATCGCCCGCTCGAACCGTTCGATCAACAGCAATTTCACCGTGCGCAAGATGAGCTTCGGCGAAGGCGTGGAACGCGTATTCCCGCTCTACAGCCCGATCGTCGACAGCATCACAGTGGTCCGCCGCGGCGTTGTGCGTCGTGCGAAGCTCTATTACCTGCGCGGCCGCACCGGCAAGCGCGCGCGTATTGCGGAACGTCGCGAAAACGCGCCGAAGGCTTAAGCCTCGCAACACCGAACAAGCGAAGGGCGGTCCTGCGGGGCCGCCCTTTTTCGTTTTGGACTGCGTCGCTACGCAAAAAGGGCGGCCCTCCTGAAAGAGCCGCCCTGTCACGTGGGGATCAATGTGAGCCGGAACTGGCTCAGTCCTGATATCTTGGGGAAGCCTGTGAGCCGGAGTGGCCGCCCTTCGATGTGCCCTTTCTTGCAGCAAGGCGTTAAGGGGATTTAAGGAAGCGCACTTAACCCGAAATTAGGCATAATTGCTGCGGGTTGCATATGAGCGCTGTCACCCCCATTGTCGCTGGCAGAGAGGGAGTCGCACTTGCACTGTATGAAATTCGCCGCCGCCCTTTTGGCGGGCACTGCCATTTTAGGTTCTGCTAATCTGCTTCACGCACAGGACACGGCCACACCGGTGGGCAGAGAGGGGCTCGAGATCGAAGTCTCGCCCGACCAGATGGAGTTTTCAGAATCCGCTGACGGGACGCGCTTGCTGAACGCGGAAATCCGTGTGACCAATCGCTCCGCGGATGAAGTGCCGCTCACTCCCATCTTGCTGGTTATGCATGATGCAAACGAGACCCCGGTCTTCCGCTCCACCATACTGCCCGAGATCGACACCGTTCTTCCCGGCCAGTCGGTGTCTTTCCGGACCGTCGTTTCCGATGTGCCCGATAGTGCAGTGACAGCTGATTTCGGCTGGCTGGCTGCAGAAGCTGCCAACGCTCAATCCGTCATGCCCGGAAGCCTGCCCATGGATCTGACTTTCGAACGCGCCTTTGCCTCGCCCTCGCTTGACGGACCGGCGCCGCGCAAGGCGATGCTTTCGCCTGACGGGCGCTATCTCACCCTGTTGCGCAATCGCGAGAGCGACCGCGAGCGGTACGATCTGTGGGCCTATGATCGCACTAGCGGGCAATGGTCGATGTTGGTGGACAGCGAGAAGCTGGGTTCAGGCCGCGAATTGTCCGAAGACGAGAAGATGCAGCGCGAACGCGCGCGCGTCGGCAATCTCAAGGGCATCATCGACTACCAATGGACACCTGACGGCACGGCTATTCTAGTCCCGCTGGATGGTGATCTCTATCTTGCCCGCATCGGTGGCGATGTGTTGCGGCTGACCGATACCGAAGAAAGCGAACTCAATCCCGCGCTGAGCAAGGCCGGCGGATTCGTGTCCTTTGTGCGCGACCGGCAATTGTGGGTCGGTGCAGTTGGCGGCGAAGCGCAGCCGATCACACCCAAGGAAGGCGAGAACATCCGCTGGGGTGAAGCCGAATTTGTCGCGCAGGAGGAAATGGCCCGCCGCAAGGGATTCTGGTGGAGTGCAGGCGACAAGCGGCTGGCCGTCGAACGCTTCGACGAAGGCGGGGTGGGAATTGTCACTCGCGCGGCCATCGGCGCCACCGGTACCAAGGTCTATCCGCAGCGCTATCCTGCAGCCGGTACCCCCAATGCTGTGGTAGAACTGTATGTGATGGACCCTGACGGGCAGAACCGGGTCAAGGTCGATCTGGGCAGCAACCCGGACATCTATCTCGCTCGTGTCGATTGGGCGCCTGATGGCGGGGCCCTGTATGTCCAGCGTCAGAACCGCGAGCAGACCGTGCTCGATATGCTCAAGGTCGATCCGGCTACCGGTGCCAGCGAAGTGCTGTTTACCGAAAAAGCGGCGGTCGCGGATTACTGGATCAACCTGACCGACAATTACCGCTGGCTCGACGATGGATCGCTACTGTGGTGGTCCGAACGCGACGGGTTCGGGCATTTCTACCGCTATGCCGATGACAAGTTCACTCAGCTGACCAAGGGCGACTGGGTGGTCACCAAGCTCGTCGGCGTCGATCAGAAGAAGGGCCGAGTCTATTTCCAGGGCACCAAGGATGATGTGCTGGCACAGCAGATCTATTCGGTGCGGCTCGACGGCAAGGGCAAGATCGAACGGCTGACCGACCTGCAATACGCGCATGACGCCTCGATGGACGAGAAGGGCCAGTCACTGCTCATCACCCGATCGAAGCATGACCAGCCCAAGCAACTCTACCTTGCCGACAGCGATGGCAAGCGCCTCGCCTGGGTGGAAGAAAATGCCGTGACGGGCGGACATCCTTATGCGCCCTATCTCGCACGCCATAGCGCCCCCGAATTCGGCACTGTGCTGGCCGAGGACGGCACTCTGCTTCACTGGAAGATGATCAAGCCCGACATGGAGCCGGGCAAGCGCTATCCGGTCTATTTCTACCACTATGGCGGCCCGCATTCGCAGCAGGTCACGCGCGGATGGGGTGGGGCGACCGAGCAGGCAATTGTCGACCGCGGTTATATCTATTTCGTGCTCGACAATCGCGGCAGCGCCAATCGCGGGGTGAAATTCGAACAGCCGATCTATCGCGCGATGGGCGGCGTCGAAGTGCGCGACCAGAAGGCCGGAGCGGAGTTTCTCAAGGCGCTGCCCTTTGTCGACCCCGATAAGATCGCCATCGATGGCTGGTCATACGGCGGCTACATGACGCTCAAGATGCTGGAAGCCGACCCGGGCTACTATGCCGCGGGCATCTCGGGCGCTCCGGTGAGCAAGTGGGAGCTCTACGACACCCATTATACCGAACGCTACATGGGCACGCCGCAGGCCGACGCCGCAGCATATGCCAAGAGCGATGCGATTGCCGATGCGCCCAAGATTGCCGATCCCATGTTGCTGATCCACGGCATGGCGGACGACAATGTGGTGTTCGAGAATGCCACGGCGGTGATTGCGGCGATGCAGGAAGCCAATGTACCGTTCGAAATGATGCTTTATCCCGGCTACACCCACCGCGTATCGGGCGAGCAGATCAGTCCGCATCGCTACAACACCGTGTTCCGCTTCCTCGAAGCGCATGGCGTGACGCCGCCCGAGTAGCGCTTTATCCCACGCAATCGAATGTGCGCTTGCGGGTCGTGCGGTAATCGCTATCTCGGCGGCGCACAGCTTTGGAGGCGTTGAATTGGGTTATCGTGTTGCCGTGGTTGGCGCGACCGGGAATGTCGGGCGTGAAATGATGATGGTACTTGCCGAACGCGAGTTCCCGATCGACGAGATTGCGGCGGTTGCCTCCAGTCGCTCGCATGGCACCGAAGTGGAATTCGGCGACACCGGCAAGATGCTCAAATGCCAGAACATCGAATATTTCGATTGGGTTGGCTGGGACATCGCGCTGTTTGCGGCGGGTAGCGGCCCGGCCAAGGACTATGCCCCCAAGGCGGCAGCTGCGGGCTGCGTGGTGATCGACAACAGTTCGCTCTATCGTATGGACCCCGATGTGCCGCTGATCGTGCCCGAAGTGAATCCTGACGCGATCCACGAATATTCCAAGCGCAACATCATCGCCAATCCCAATTGCTCGACCGCCCAGCTGGTCGTGGCGCTCAAGCCGCTTCACGATGCGGCAAAGATCAAGCGCGTGGTCGTCTCGACCTACCAGTCGGTTTCCGGTGCGGGCAAGGCGGGGATGGACGAGTTGTTCGAGCAAAGCCGCAACATTTTCGTTGGCGACCCCACCGATCCGGTGAAATTCACCAAACAGATCGCCTTCAACGTCATCCCGCATATCGACGTATTCCTTGATGATGGTTCGACCAAGGAAGAATGGAAGATGGTGGTCGAAACGAAGAAGATCCTCGATCCCAAGATCAAGCTTTCCGCAACCTGCGTGCGCGTGCCGGTGTTCGTAGGTCATTCGGAAGCGGTCAATATCGAGTTCGAAAACGAGCTTTCGGCCGAACAGGCTCAGGACATCCTGCGCGAAGCACCTGGCGTGATGCTGGTCGATAAGCGCGAGGATGGCGGATACATCACCCCCATCGAAGCGGCAGGTGACAGCGCGACCTATGTCAGCCGCGTGCGCGAGGATCCGACGGTCGAAAACGGCCTGGTGCTGTGGTGCGTTTCGGACAATCTCCGTAAGGGGGCGGCGCTCAACGCCGTTCAAATTGCGGAACTCTTGGGGCGCGAATGCCTTAAGAAGGGATGACAAGCAAAACCTTTCCGGTCGCACTTTCCTTACTGCTCATTGCCTGTGGTTCGGGCGCGGACAATTCCGCGCCTGCTGGCGAAACCTCTGCCACACCGATTGATCCGCGCGTTGCGGCAGCCAAGGTGGTGGTCGACGCCAACGGGCTGGCAGTGGGGCAAGGAAGCGAGCGCGAGGCTCCACGGTTCGGCTCGCCGCGCGGCGAGGTCGATGCGCTGCTCGCGAC
>CBFGON010000115.1:0-7858 GCA_965650395.1 uncultured Qipengyuania sp.
GGCATTGCTGGCGCCGCCTATGCGACGTTGCTGGGTTATTTCGCTGCAATCGTGCTGGGGGTGATTTTCATCGGACGCACGCAACTGGCCATCCACCCCAGCAAGATTCGGGAATGCAACTGGGGCGATTCCAGTCAGGCGATCATGCGAGTGGCTGCCCCGGCAGCATTCTCCAATGCCATCAATCCCATCGGCCTCTCAGTCCTCACGGCATTGCTGGCAAACCAGGGCGAAGCGGCAGTCGCAGGCTTTGGGGCAGCTGGGCGCCTGCAGAGCTTTGCGGTGGTACCATTGCTTGGTCTCTCGGGCTCGATAGGTGCGATCATCGGTCAGAACTGGGGAGCGGGCCGTGCCGACCGTGCGCGGCAGGCAATGTATTGGGCCAGCCTGTTTTGTCTTGGTTATGGACTTGTCACCGCCATCATCTTGTTTGCCTTCGGAAACTGGTTCGCCGACTTCTTCACCAATGATCCGGCGGTCATGGAACAGTTCTCGCGCTATCTTGCGATCTCGGTGTGGGGTTACGCCGGCTTCGGCCTGTTGATCGTTGGCAATGGCGCGCTCAATGCTGTTGACCGCGCATCCTTCGCCCTGTTGCAGAGCGCCGCGCGTGTATTCCTTGTGATGCTGCCTTTTGCCTGGTTGCTCCGTGCCAGTTGGGGCGCGGAGGCGATTTATGCCGCCGAACTCGTCGCCAATCTTGCCGGTGGCGCGCTGGCCGCAATCGTCGTCTGGCAAGCGTTGCGTGACCGCGCCGAAAACTCCGTCGCCGACCAAACGAAACGTTAACCATCTTCCTCCATAGCAGGGCCCACGTACGTATGGGGGTCCTAGACCGATGGATGAATTGCTGGCCGATTTCGTTGCCGAAACCCGCGAAATGCTGGAACAGAGCGGCAGCGAACTCGTGGCCTGGGAAGCCGATCCGTCGGACAAGGCGAGGATCGATACGATCTTCCGCTTCGTCCACACGGTGAAGGGCAATTGCGGCTTCTTTGATTTCCCGCGTCTGGAACGGCTCAGCCATGCTGCAGAGGATGCGCTGGCCGAATGCCGCGCAGGTCGCCGCGAGCCGGACAGCGATCTGGTTACCGCTGTTCTCGCAGTGATCGACCGCATTTCCGAAATGACCGACGCGATCGAAGCGGGCGAGGAATTTCCCGACGGCGGCGACGATCTGCTGATCGCAGCGCTCCAGCCCGATGCCGAAGTGGAAGTGCAAAGCGACATCTCATCCATCGATGCAGTAGAAGTATCTGCGGTGCCGGATAGCGAGGCCGCTGCCCCCAGGTCTCCATCAAAGGCCGTCCAGCGCTCGATCCGCCTGCCCGTCGACCTGCTCGACGAAGTGATGAAGGGCGTGTCGGACATGGTTCTGGCACGCAACGACCTTGCGCGCCGCCTGCGCGAAGCAGGCGAACAGCCAACCATCGACGGCCCCTTTGAGCGACTTTCCGCCATCCTTGCCGATGTTCGCACCTCGATCACACGTATGCGGATGCAGCGGTTGGAGCATCTGTTCTCTTCTCTCCCGCGGCTGGTGCGCGACCTTTCGAACGAGCTTGGCAAGCAGGTCATGGTCGACTTCGAAGGCGGCGAAGTCGAACTCGACCGCGAAATGATCGAAATGGTCCGCGATCCGCTGACGCACATCATTCGCAATGCCATCGATCACGGTATCGAGACCCCGGTTAGCCGGCTGAATCAGGGTAAGCGCGAAATCGGGCTACTGCGCTTTGCCGCGCGCCAGTCGGGCAACCAGATCAGCCTCGTCATCACTGACGATGGCAATGGCATCAATATCGAGAAACTGGTGGCCAAGGCGCTCGCCAACGGATTGTACTCACGCGCCGAACTCGAGCGCATGTCCGAACGGCAGAAGCAGAACCTGATCTTCGAACCGGGCCTTTCTACCGCCGAGGAAGTTAGTTCCGTATCTGGCCGCGGCGTCGGCATGGATGTGGTTCGTGCCAATATCGAACGTGTTGGCGGTTCCATCGAAGTGTCGAGCAAGCCGGGCGAAGGCACCAGCTTCCAGCTGCAACTGCCGCTGACGCTGTCGATTATCGCGGCCTTGACGGTAGGATCCGGCGAACAACGCTACGCGATCCCGCGCAGCTACGTCGAGGAAATCGTCTTCGGTAACTCGTCGCATGTCGACTTCGCTCAGGCGGGCGATCGACGTCTGGTCACATTCCGCGACAAGCGCGTGACCTGTCTCTCGCTGGGCGACGTGCTCGACACCGAAACCAACGAATCTTGCAACTGGCAGAGCAAGACTCTGGTGCTCATCCGTCTCGCAAGCGACGATGTCTTCGCGCTCGCGGTCGACCGCGTGTTCGATCACGAAGACGTGGTGGTGAAGCCAATCGCGCCGGCGATCATGGACACAAGGCTCTACGCCGGGACCACCCTGCTCGACGACGGACGGCCGATGATGTTGCTCGACCTGCCGAGTATCGCGCAGATGCGCGGCATGGTGGGCATCGCCCGGTCCAAGGCATCGGTCATCGATACGGACAAGAAAGTCGAACAGAAGAAAGCAGCGCCGGTCATGCTGTTTGCCGGGCTCGACGGTCGCCATCGCGCCGTGCGGCTCGAACTGGTACGCCGCATCGACACGATTGCCCGCGAGGCGATCGATATCGAAGGCACGCGTGCGCAAGCGGTCATCGACGGCGAGATTTTCACGCTGGCAGGTCACGACACAGGGCCCCTGCCTGACGGACGCTGCCGCCTGCTGCGCCTTTCGGATGGCGAGACAGAGCTGGTCTATGCAGTGCGCGAAGTACTCGACGCCGCCGACATCACCAATGACCTCGTTCCGTCAAGCGCGGACAAGTCAATTGAGGGGGTCACACTGATTGGCGGCAAGCCGATCCCGCTGCTCGACGGTCACGCGATCTTCGCCAGCTACGCCGGTACCCGCAAGGTCGAGCGCACGCTGAGCTGCCGCCTCCCGAGTAACAGCGAATGGGCGCGCACCATTCTCGAACCTCTGGTCGAAGCTGCGGGTTATCGCATCGCCGGTCAGGACGAGGAAGTCGAAGCCGACCTCGCCATTTCGTTGGCAGAGGAGACTTCCGAGCCCACCGGTGTGGCGCGCGAAACGATCCGCTTGCGTCCCGATCCCGAGGATGATGGCGACGGCTCCATTTACCGCTACGACCGCGATGGCCTCCTGGCAGCGCTCAAGCGAATCCGCATCGGGAGGGCGGCATGAACGAACTGCTCTTGATGTGCACCATAGCCGGTCGCCGGGCCGCAATTCCGGCGCTGGCGGTTCAGTCGGTAATCGAGGTCGAGGAAATCACCCCGATCCCGGGCACCCCCGATTTCATCTGCGGCCTTACCGCGCTGCGCAGCCAGGCTCTGACCGTGATCGACTGCGCGCTGGCGCTGGGTCTGGATAGCGGTTGCAGTTCGGCGGAACAGCGGGCCGCGGTGGTGGATGTTGAAGGCCATCTCTACGCTTTGCTGGTCGATCAGGCCTATGACGTTGGCGAAGCCCGCAGCGAACCTGTTGCCGTGCCAGGTGGCTTTGGCAAAGGCTGGCAGCACGCAGCGCGCGGTATGGTGGAAACCGATGGCGGCCCCGCCCTGCTCGTTGACGTCGCGCGGCTTGTTAAGGGGCCGCTACGCGCCGCGGCTTAAGCGAATAGTTACCGCCCGACGCTAACCATGGTCGGGCAATCGAAGGAATCACTACCCATGAAGACCTGCCTCATCGTCGATGATTCGCGCGTGATCCGCAAAGTCTCGCGCCATATCCTCGAGACTCTCGGCTTTGCTGTCGAGGAAGCCGAGAACGGCCAGGAAGGCCTGAACAAATGCATGGAAGCCATGCCCGATGTCGTGCTGCTCGACTGGAACATGCCAGTCATGACCGGCATCGAATTTATCACCCAGCTGCGCCAGCGTGACGGCGGCGACAGACCCAAGGTCGTGTTCTGCACCACCGAAAATGACGTTGCACACATCCGCGAGGCGATCAGCGCCGGGGCTGACGAATATGTCATGAAACCGTTCGACCACGAGACGCTGCAGATCAAGCTCCAGCTCGTCGGCATGGCCTGAAGCGGAGTTCTGAACAGATGGTCGCTGCCCTCCGAACCGAAAAGCCTGACCCTTCGGGAAGTCCTTCGCCGGATTGCGTCCGCGTGATGCTGATTGACGATTCGCTGACTGTGCGCACGGTATTTTCGCGCATGATCGAGCGTGAGACCGACATGGTCATCGTCGCCACCGCCAGCACCGCCGAGCGCGGACTGGACGAACTGCGCGCCAATCCAACCGATGTGATCCTTCTCGATCTCGAAATGCCTGGCATGGGCGGGCTCGAAGCTTTGCCGAAGATCCTTGCGCTGTCGCCGTCGACCAAGGTGCTGGTGATCTCCTCGCTTACTGCCGAAGGGGCCGAACACACTATCGAAGCTCTGCGGATGGGCGCAGCCGATACCATGCTCAAGCCGCGCCCCGGCGGCTTCAATGATGAATACCGCGATCAGCTGCTAGGCAAGATCCGCGCACTCAAGGGCTTTGATCCGGCCGCAACACCGACGTTGGCCGCGCGCCCGACACCGCGTCGCGCCGGCAAGCGGCCGCAGGTCATCGCTATTGGCGCTTCGACCGGCGGTATCCACGCACTCAACCTGTTCCTGCGCAAGTTCCCAACAAACTTCGACCTGCCGATCCTGATCACGCAGCATTTGCCGCCCAGCTTCATCCCGGTATTTGCCCGGCAGATGGAAATGGCTGCCGGTCGCGAGGCCGTACTGGCCGACGATGGCGTGGCAATAAGCCGCGGCCGTATAGTGATCGCGCCGGGACACGGCCATATGGTGGTGCGCAGATCGGCCGGTCGACACGTCGCAGGCCTCGCTTATCACCCGGTCAAGAGCGGTTGCACACCATCGGTCGATCCGATGTTCGAAACGCTTGCAGAAGCCTATGACGGCCATGTTGCCGGTGTTCTTTTGTCAGGCATGGGCCGTGACGGTACCGACGGTGCTGACGCAATCATCAACGCCGGCGGTTCGATTTACGCCCAGAGTGCCGATAGCTGCGCCGTATGGGGCATGCCGCGCTCGGTCACCGAACGCGGACTTGCCGCCGCTGTCCTGCCGCCCGAAGAACTGGCCGAGAAGGTTCTCGCCAGCGTCGGAGCGGACGCATGGCAGTAGAAGACGCCTCGCACCAGATCATCGCAGAGCTGTTGCAGTCGCGTACCGGGCAGACCCTGACAGAGAGCCGCCGCTGGCGCATTTCCACTGCTCTTTCCGGCCTGTTCCGCGAGTTCGGCATCGAGAATGTCGATCAGCTCGCCTGCATGCTCGAACGTCCGGGCGAACACCGGCTCGCCACGCGGGTGGTAGAGGCGCTGCTCAATAACGAGACCTATTTCTTTCGTGACCATGCCTATTTCACGACGCTGGCGAACACGGTACTGCCTGATTTGGCGCGCAAGCGGGCCGACAGCCGAAAGCTGACTATCTGGTCTGCGGGGTGCTCGACAGGTCAGGAAGTCCTTAGCCTGGCAATGACCTTCGCAGAACAGCCGGGTCGCTGGCACGATTGGAAGATCGAGATTCTCGGCACCGATGTATCGAGCAAGGCAATTGAACAGGCACGCAGCGGCACCTATTCACAGTTCGAGATCCAGCGCGGCATTTCCGTGGCCCAGATGCTCAATTTCTTTACCGATACCGGCACGGGCTGGAAGGTGGCTGACCGGATCAAGGCGATGACAAGGTTCGAACAGCAGAACCTGCTCGATTTCCCGCCCCTGCCCGGTCGCTTCGATCTGGTGCTGTGCCGCAATGTACTGCTCTATTTCGATCCTCAGACGCGCCGCAGTGCATTCGAACGACTTGCCAGCGCCACTGCAAGCGATGGCCTGCTGATGCTGGGAGCTGGTGAAACGGTCGTCGGCCAGACTGACCGCTTCGAGCCCGCCGCCTGCGGGTCGGCCATGTATTCTCCAAAATCTGCGGGCGTTCTCGGCAATTCCGTGCCCCAATTCGTACGCAAGGCCGCTTCGAGCAACTGACGGAATGCGTCTGATTGCGCACTTACCTGAAAGGGTAAATCCGCATTTTACGCTTCCTTAGCGAATGATCGTTACCCCAGTCAGGTCATAAGGAATCGATGAATTCCGAAGGGGGCCGCTTGAAGTCACAAACTGAAATCGTCCATTTGGGCACTCGAGTGCTCATCTTTGCGCCGCTTGCGGCGCTGGGGACGATTGTGCTGATGACGGCAGTGCTCGCAATAGTCGGCCCCACAATCGGGCTCTACTCGATCGAGCAAATTCTGGCAGGCGGGTCAGTAATCTTTGCGACCAGTGTAACAGGATTTGCTCTTCTCGGCGTCCGCCATCTGCGCAAGCTGGAACTCCTGTCGCATACCGACAGCCTGACCCATTTGCCCAATCGGCGCGCCCTTCATGTCGGCATCCAGAACGAAATCCGCAAAGGACATGAAGTTGCACTGGCGCTGGTGGATCTCGACGGGTTCAAGCTGGTAAATGACCACTACGGGCATTTCGTAGGCGATGCCGCGATCAAGGAAGTAGGCAAAATCCTCGGCGGAATTTGCGGCGAGGAAGCGATCATATACCGGCTGGGCGGGGACGAATATGCGATCATGATGGGTGGCGACCTCGCCGGAACGCTGCTCGAAGGTCAATGCAGGCGATTGATCGAACGTCTGGCAAAGCCGGTTTCTGTCGAGGATCGCCGCCTTACGTTGGGCGCAAGCATTGGGCTCGCTCGTCGGGCAGTGCAGGATGACCTTTCCTCATCCGAACTGCTGCGCCGTGCCGACGTCGCGATGTACGCTTCAAAGCGTGGCGGGAAGATGCGCTGCACCTGGTTCAACGAAGCCTTCGACCAGAGCCGCGAACAGCTGAAAGAATTGGACGACGAACTGCGCGTGGCACTCGCCCAGAATGATTTCCGCCTCAATTACCAGCCTCTGGTTGATAGCCAGACCCGCCATGTGGTCGCTGTCGAATGCCTGCTGCGCTGGGAGCGTCCCGACGGCAAACGGGTTGGCCCCAACATTTTCATTCCGGTGGCCGAGGAATCCGGACTGATCAATGCCATCGGTCTGTGGGTACTTCGTCAGGCTTGTTGCGATGCGCTCGAATGGTCCGAGATTACGCTGTCGGTGAATATTTCCGCCGCGCAGTTGCGCAATCCGGAATTCCCTATCCAGCTGGGACATATCCTCGAGGAGACCGGTTTCGATCCCGAACGGCTCGAACTCGAAATTACCGAAACCTGCCTCGTGCTCGATCCGATTGTGGCCGAACGTAGCCTCTCATTGATCCGCGGGTTCGGTGTACGCGTCGCGCTTGACGACTTCGGTACCGGATATGCCTCGATCGGATTCCTGCGGCAGTTCCGCTTCGAAAAACTCAAACTCGACCGCAGCCTTGTTGTGCAAGCGAGCGAGGACGACGGCAGCCGCGCGATGATGCTGTCCAGCATCACAGTTGCCCGCGCCATGAAAATGGGGGTCACCGCCGAAGGAGTAGAGACCGAAGAACAGGCCGCCATGGTCCGCGCAGCCGGCTGCGACCAGATCCAGGGCTGGCTCTATTTCAAAGCATTGCCCGCAAGCGAGATTGCCCAACATCTCGGCAGACCGATTGACAGCGTTGCGACTGTTCCGGGTGACGACAAGGAAGCAAAAGTAGCATGAACGCCCCTCAGGACGTGATGAACGGCATGGTTGCTCAGAGCCAAGCTAACGTCACCGAACTGCCGCAGTCGCCGCGTGCGGCCCCTAGTGATTCTTCAGCTGAAACCATCGGCAAGCGGTTAACGAAGATGGTGAAAGCCATCGGCATCCT
>CBFGON010000116.1:0-7817 GCA_965650395.1 uncultured Qipengyuania sp.
TGCAGAACCGCTGGCTGCCCGCATCCTTGGCCTGCGCCGCGCGCTGGAGGACCGACTGCACCTCCATCAGCTTGGTCGCCTCGACCCCGCTATCGGCCTTCACCGATTGCGAGCAATAGCCGCAATCCTCCGGACACCCGCCGGTCTTGATGGAAAGTAGCGTGCAGAGCTGGATTTGCTCGGGCGGATGGTACTCGCGGTGGACCGAGGCCGCGCGGAACAGCAACTCGGTGAACGGCAGATCGAACAGCGCGCGGATTTCATCGCGGGTCCAGTCGGTGCGGATTTCGGTCACTCTACCGCCTCCAGATCCTCGCCCGCAGGCGGCATATTGTGCCCCAGCAGGCGCAGCATATCCGCCGCGCACTCCACGACATTCGAGCCCGGGCCGTAGATGCCCTGCACCCCGGCCTCACGCAGGAAGTCATAGTCCTGCGGCGGGATCACGCCGCCTGCCACCACCTTGATGTCCGCCCGCCCTGCATCCCGCAACAGCTGGATCAGTTCGGGGATCAGCGTCTTGTGCCCGGCCGCAAGGCTGCTCGCGCCGATGGCGTCGACCCCATTCTCAAGCGCCATGTCGCGCGTTTCGGACGGGGTCTGGAACAGCGGACCGCTGAGCACATCGAAGCCCATATCGGCAAAGGCGCTGGCGATTACATTCGCCCCGCGATCGTGTCCGTCCTGCCCCATCTTGGCGACCATGACCTTGGGTTTGCGTCCAAGACGGCGAGCGACGGCCTCAACGCCCGCGACAACCTGCGCGTAACGTGCATCCTCGGCATAAGCAGCGGAATAGACCCCGCGAACCGGGCGCGGCATGGTGTCATAGCGCCCGAAGGCCTCCTCCATCGCCGCCGAAATCTCGCCCAGCGTAGCGTTGTGGCGCGCGCATTCCACCGCATGGGCGAGGAGGTTGGTGTCGCCCGGCTCGGCCTGCGCCGCAATCACCGAAGGCGGCAGCGGCACGCCGCGCTCATCGCGCCCGTCGGCCGATGGCTTGGGTCGTGCGCCTGCAGCCGCAGCTTCGGTCAGTGCCTTCAGCGCCGCCTGACACGCCGCCTCATCCCGTTCTGCCCGCACCCGCGTAATCCGCGCGATCTGCGCATCGCGCACCGCGTGATTGTCGATGTCGAGCGTGTCGAGATGGTCTTCCTTGGCGAGCCGGTATTTGTTGACCCCCACGATCACCGTTTCGCCCTTGTCGACGCTGGCCTGTTTGGCCGCCGCGGCCTGCTCGATCGCTGCCTTGGGCTTGCCGGTGGCGACATAGGCGGTCATCCCGCCTGCCGCTTCGACTTCGGCCAGCACCTGCCGCGCTTCATCGAGCAAGGCGGCAGTCAGGCTTTCGACGTAAAAGCTGCCGCCCAGCGGGTCGGCCACGCGGGTGATGCCGGTTTCCTCCTGGATCACCAGCTGCGTGTTGCGCGCAATGCGGGCAGAAAAATCTGTTGGCAGGGCAATCGCTTCATCCAGCGCATTGGTGTGCAGGCTCTGCGTCCCGCCCAGCACCGCTGCCATCGCTTCAATGGTGGTGCGGATAACGTTGTTATACGGGTCCTGCTCCTGCAGAGAGACGCCCGAAGTCTGGCAATGGGTGCGCAGCATCTTCGACTTTTCGCTTTTCGCGCCCAGCCCTTCCATCACTTCGTGCCACAGTGCGCGGGCGGCGCGCATCTTGGCGATTTCCATGAAGAAGTTCATGCCGATGCCCCAGAAGAAGCTGAGGCGCGGGGCGAAGGCATCGATATCCAGCCCCGCTTCCATCGCGCGGCGGGCGTATTCCTTGCCATCGGCAATAGTGAAGGCCAGTTCCTGCACCGCCGTCGCCCCGGCTTCGTGCATGTGATAGCCGCTGATCGAAATGCTGTTGAATTTCGGCATGTTGGCCGATGTATATGCGATTATGTCCGAAACGATCCGCATCGATGGTTCGGGCGGATAGATATAGGTGTTGCGGACCATGAACTCTTTCAGGATGTCGTTCTGGATGGTCCCGGCCAGCTTGTCCTGCGAAACGCCCTGCCGCTCTGCCGCAACGATATAGAACGCCAGCACCGGCAGCACCGCGCCGTTCATGGTCATGGAAACGCTCATCTCGTCGAGCGGAATGTCGCTGAACAGGATTTCCATGTCGCGCACGGTATCGATGGCGACGCCTGCCTTGCCGACATCGCCCACCACGCGCGGATGATCGCTGTCATAGCCGCGGTGGGTGGCGAGGTCGAAAGCGACCGAGAGGCCTTTTTGTCCGGCGGCAAGGTTACGGCGGTAAAAAGCGTTCGATTCCTCGGCGGTGGAGAAGCCCGCATATTGCCGGATGGTCCACGGGCGGCCGGTGTACATGCTGGCATAGGGCCCGCGCGTGAACGGCGCGATGCCGGGGACGCCGGGGTCGATATCCGCCGTATCCGCGCTGGTATAGAGCGGCTGGACGGCGATCCCCTCGGGCGTGTGCCAGGCAAGATCACGCCCCTTCACTTCCTTCTCGGCGAGGGGCTTCCAATCGGCATAGGTCGGCTTGTCGGTCATTCGGTCCTCAATCCCTCGCCCCGTTCGGGGAGAGGATAGCGTAACTTGCTCCGCAGGAGCTAGTGAAGCTTGGAGAGGGGCGTTCGGGGCCGATGGCTCGCAGCCCCCTCTCCAACTGCGGCTAGCGAGCAAGCTCGCCAGCCTTCGTATCCTCTCTCCCGGCGGGGAGAGAGATTAGTAGCGTCAATGCGCCTGCTTGGGCGTTTCCATGATCTCGGTCAGCTGGCCCATCATGTCTTTGGGGTGGAGGAAGAAGATCGGCGTACCATGCGCCCCGATGCGCGTGGGGCCGAGGATGCGCTTGCCCAACCCCTCGAACCAGATGCGGGCATCCTCGATATCCTCGACCTCGTAACAGACGTGGTGCTGGCCGCCTGTCGGGTTGTTTTCGAGGAATTTGGCAATCGGGCTGTCGGCGCCGAGAGGTTCGATCAGCTCAATCTGTGTGCCGTGCGTGCCGTTCTCTCCGGGGGTATCGACGAAGCAGACCTTCACCCCCTGCGCCTCGAGATCGAAGGGCTTGTGGAACGAGGTCGCGCCCATGACATCGCGGTAATAGCGGATCGATTCCTCGATCGAGGGCGTGGCGACGCCAATATGGTTGAGACGGCCGAGTTTCATTGCACTATTCCCTCAAATCCTTCGTACACAAACCAGAACGCCACCAGGACGAATAGACCATTGAGCATGACTGCCATCTTGAAGACAGTCGGGTTTTCGTCATGATCAACGATGAACGTCGTGCCTCTTATCGTTCCCGATCTGATACCCTTCACCAGCTCGATCGCGAAAACGGGTGCGGCCACAAGGCCGAGCAAGAGCAGCATCCAGCTCACAAAGGAATATTGTCGTGCTTCTTCCAAGGGTTATCGAGCACTTTCCCGCGTAGCTTCCTTAGCCCCAGCGCGATCCGCCGCCGCGTGGAGTGCGGATAGATCACCTCGTCGATATAGCCGCGCTGAGCTGCCACGAAGGGGTTGGCGAAGCGGTCCTCGTATTCCTTCGTTTTCTCGGCGATCTTGTCGGGATCGTTGCGGTCCTGGCGGAAAATGATCTCCACCGCGCCCTTTGCGCCCATCACGGCGATTTCGGCGGTCGGCCAGGCGTAGTTGAGATCACCGCGCAGGTGCTTGGAGGCCATCACGTCATAGGCCCCACCATAGGCCTTTCGGGTGATCACGGTGATCTTGGGAACGGTCGCCTCGGCATAGGCGAACAGCAGCTTCGCGCCGTGCTTGATGATGCCGTTATGCTCTTGCGAAGTGCCGGGCAGGAAGCCGGGCACGTCGACGAAGGTCAGGATCGGAATATCGAAGGCGTCGCAGAAGCGCACGAAGCGCGCGGCCTTCTTGCTCGAATTGATGTCGAGCACGCCCGCCAGCACCATCGGCTGGTTGGCGACCACACCCACGGTGCGGCCTTCCACCCGGCCGAAGCCGCAGATGATATTGGCTGCATGGGCTGGCTGGATCTCGAAGAAATCGCCTTCATCCAGCACCTTGCGGATGACTTCGTGCATGTCATAGGGCTGGTTGGCATTATCAGGGATCAGCGTGTCGAGCGAAGGCTCCTCGCGGTCCCATGCGTCGGCGGTAGGCCGCTCGGGCACATCCTCGCGGTTCGACAGCGGCAGGTAATCGAAGAAGGCGCGGGTCGCGAGCAGGGTCTCTATATCGTTCTCGAACGCGACATCGGCGACCGATGTCTTGGTGGTATGGGTGATCGCCCCGCCCAGTTCCTCCTGCGTCACTTCCTCATTGGTGACGGTTTTCACCACTTCGGGGCCGGTGACAAACATATAGGAGCTGTCCTTCACCATGAAGATGAAGTCGGTCATCGCAGGCGAATAGACTGCGCCGCCCGCGCAGGGCCCCATGATCAGGCTGATCTGCGGCACAACGCCGCTGGCCAGCACATTGCGCTGGAACACTTCGGCGTAGCCGCCCAGCGATGCCACGCCTTCCTGGATGCGCGCGCCGCCGCTATCGTTGAGGCCGATCACAGGCGCGCCGACTTTCAGCGCCATATCCATCACCTTGCAGATCTTTTCTGCATGGCGTTTGGAAAGAGAGCCGCCGAAGACGGTGAAATCCTGAGAGAAAACGAAGGTCAGGCGCCCGTTGATCGTGCCCGAACCGGTGACCACGCCATCGCCGGGGATCTTCTGCTCCTCCATCCCGAAATCGGTGCTGTCATGCTCGACATAAGTGTCGAGTTCCTCGAAGCTGCCTTCATCCAGCAGTACATCGAGCCGCTCGCGCGCGGTCAGCTTGCCCTTGGCGTGCTGCGCGGCAATCCGCTTCTCCCCGCCGCCCATCCGGGCTGCGGCGCGGCGGCGCTCCATTTCGGCAATATTGGCAGACATGCTCTCTTCCCGTGAATACGATTGCCAAGGCGCCTAGAGCGCGAATTGCGGCAACGTCAATCGCGGCGCGCCGAAATCAGGAACTCAATATTACCTTCAGGCCCCGTAATCGGGCTTTCAACAATGCCCTGCACAGCGAAGCCCTGCCCGCAGACCCAGTGCCGCACTTCATCGCACACACGCTGGTGAAGCGCCGGATCGCTGACCACGCCCTTCTTGCCCACTTCCTCGCGTCCGACTTCAAATTGCGGCTTGATCAGCGCCACCAGGCGACAATGCGGCGCAGCCAGTTTCAGCGGATTTTCCAGCACCTTGGCAAGCGAAATGAAGGAAGCATCGCAAACCACCCAGCTGCACGGCCGGTCGATCATGTCAGGCGTGAGAATGCGTGCGCTGGTCTGCTCCAGCACGGTGACGCGCGGGTCCTGCCGCAGCTTCCATGCGAGCTGATTGGTGCCGCTATCGACAGCAAAGACATGTTCTGCCCCGCCCTGCAGCAGCACATCGGTAAAGCCCCCGGTCGAGCTGCCGATATCCATCGCAGTGACGCCGCAGGGGTCGAGATCGAAATGTTCGATGGCGTGTGCCAGCTTGATTCCGCCGCGCGAAACCCACGGATGATCGCGTCCGCGCACATCGAGCGGCGCATCCGCTGCCAATTGCTGGCCCGGCTTGGCCAGCTTGGTTTCGCCCGAGAACACCAGCCCCGCCATCACCAGTGCCTGCGCACGCGTACGGCTCTCCACCAGACCGCGGTCCACCAACATCTGATCGAGGCGCATCTTCTTTGTCATTGGAAACTTGGCGCTTAGCGATCATTGTGAAGGCATGAAAGCCTTGCACACCACCTCAGCCCGATTGCTGCCGCTTCCGGCGCTCATTCTAATTGCCGCCTGTGTTCCGGCGGCTCCACAACCCACGCCCGCCCCGAGCCCCGCACCTGTGTCGAAACCGGCACCGCCACCTGCCCCGCCGCCGGTGGCGGAGCATGCCAACTGGATCGACGCACCGCAGACGCCGGGCGACTGGCGGTACGAACAGGAATCGCAAGGAGGCGTAGCCAGCTTCGGGCCACAGGCGAGCGAATCCCGCTTTGCTCTCGAATGCGACCGCGATGCGCGACAGATCAGGATCATGCGGACCGGACAGGCAAGCGGCGCGACCGGCATGGTGATCCGCACCGAGACCACCAGCCGCAGCCTCACCGCACAACCGGTGGCAGGAGCGCAGCCCATGCTTGTTGCGAGCTTATCTCCACGCGATCCGCTGCTCGATGCAATGGCGCTCACCAGGGGCCGTTTCGCCGTTGAAACCATCGGCCTGCCGACACTTTACCTGCCCGCCTGGGGCGAAGTGACGCGGGTGATCGAAGACTGCCGCTGAGCATGAAAAAGGCCCGAAGCCATGCTTCGAGCCACAAACGCTAATTCTGACGTGGGAAAACTTTTTTTCAAGCCTTGTTTTCATGTGCGGAACGACTCAAATATAACCTCAAGATCAGCGGCGAAACGCGGTCTTGGGGCCCGGCGAAACGGGCTTCTAGCTCACAAGCGCGAAAGGAGGTGATCCGATGTCTCATGGTTCAGCAGAGAGGTCGGCAAGTTTCCGCGCGGAGCACTATCGGTAAAGCAGATACCTTTAGAGGCTTCGTGAGCGGCACTTCCCGCCGCTGACCATGCGAAGGGCAGCTCGACCAAGGTCGATGCTGCCCTTCTCATTTTGCTCCACCCAAATTTGCCTGCCTTGCGAAAAAGGCCCCTGCGCAGTAACCGCGCGCCATGCAGTTCGAACAAATCACCCATCCCGCCCCCGTCCCGCCTGAAACGCGCGACGCGATCCTGCAGAATCCCGGTTTCGGGACGACCTTCACCGATCATATGGTGGTGATCGATTACGACGCGGAAAAGGGCGGTTGGCATCAGGCGGTGATTGGCCCGCGCGGCCCGATCAGCCTCGATCCTGCAGCGGCGGTGCTGCATTATGCGCAGGAAATCTTCGAAGGCATGAAAGCCTACAAGCAACCGGATGACAGCCTTGCCCTGTTTCGGCCCGAAGCCAATGCGCAGCGCTTCAACGACAGCGCGCGGCGCATGGCGATGCCCGAATTGCCCGAGGAACTGTTCCTCGAATCGATCCGCCAGCTGCTCGCGGTGGACAAGGGCTGGGTGCCGACCATCCCCGGGGGCGCGCTGTATCTGCGCCCCTTCATGTTCGCGTCGGAAGCCTTCCTCGGCGTGCGCCCCGCGAAGCAGTACAAATATATCCTCATCGCCAGCCCGGCGGGCAATTACTTCAAATCCGGCGCCCCGGCGGTGAAGATCTGGGTCAGCCGCGATTATGTCCGCGCGGCCCCCGGCGGCACGGGTGCGGCCAAGACCGGTGGCAATTACGCCGCCAGCCTCGTCCCCAGCGCTCAAGCGACTGCGCATGGCTGCGATCAGGTCGTGTTCCTCGACGCGGCCGAACGCAAATGGATCGAGGAACTGGGCGGCATGAACCTGTTCTTCGTGTTTGATGATGGCAGCGTAATAACCCCGCCGCTCGGCACTATCCTGCCTGGCATCACGCGCGACAGCCTGATGCAGTTGTTGCGCGAAGAAGGCCTGACCGTGCGCGAAGAGCACTATTCGATCGATCAGTGGCGCGCCGATGCCGAATCCGGCCGCTTGCTCGAAGTGATGGCCTGCGGGACCGCCGCCGTGGTCACGCCGGTCGGCACGGTGCTTGATGGAGTGGAACAGTTCACCATCGGCTCGGGCGGCCCCGGCCAGCTCACCAGCAAGATCCGAGAACGGCTTGTCGGCATCCAGAAGGGCGAGATCGCGGACACCCACGGCTGGGTCACGCGGCTGGGCTGATCATGGACGAAATGCTGCCGATCACCGTCGCGGCGCTATACCGCTTTGTGCGTTTCGACGAT
>CBFGON010000117.1:0-7805 GCA_965650395.1 uncultured Qipengyuania sp.
AGGACTTCCTTGATCTCGTTGAGGCTCTTGCGGCCGAAGTTCGGCGTGCGGAGCATCTCGGCCTCGGTCTTCTGGACCAGGTCGCCAATGTAGATGATATTGTCGTTCTTGAGGCAATTTGCCGAACGGACCGACAGTTCCAGCTCGTCGACCTTCTTGAGAAGGTAACGGTTGAGCTGGTTGGTATCGCTTTCCTGCGGCTCTGCAGCCTGGCCGATCATGCCAGTGGTGGGCTGCGGGATGCCGTCTTCGAAGTGGACGAACAGCGTCAGCTGATCCTGAAGGATGCGCGCAGCATAGGCCACGGCGTCTTCCGGGGTGACAGTGCCGTCAGTCTCGATGGTCAGCGAGAGCTTGTCATAGTCCAGCTCCTGGCCAACGCGGGCGTTCTCGACCTTGTAGCTCACCTGGCGAACCGGCGAGTAGAGCGAGTCGACCGGGATCAGACCGATCGGAGCATCGACCGGACGGTTCATCACGGCAGGGCGATAGCCCTTGCCGGTGTCCGCGGTCAGTTCCATGTTCAGCGTGGCGCCTTCGTCGAGGTGACAGATCACGAGATCCTTGTTCATCACTTCGATGTCGCCGGTGACAGCGATGTCGCCAGCCTTCACTTCGCCCGGGCCGGTGGCCGAGAGCTGAAGGCGCTTCATGCCTTCACCTTCCATCTTGAGCGCGATCTGCTTCACGTTCAGGACGATGTCGGTGACGTCCTCGCGCACGCCGGCGAGCGACGAGAATTCATGCAGCACATTCTCGATCTTGATCGAGGTGATGGCTGCACCCTGAAGCGAGGACAGGAGCACGCGACGAAGCGCGTTGCCGAGCGTCAGGCCGAAGCCTCGCTCGAGCGGTTCGGCCACGAAGGTCGCCTTGCGCGCCTTGTCGCCACCGTCCTTGATGTCGAGGGTGTTGGGTTTCTTGAGTTCCTGCCAGTTCTTGATGTTGACGGACATGGATTTCCCCTGGTGTGGATGCGGGCAGGACCGGAGCTCTTAACAAGAGCGTCCGGTCCGTGAGGGTGTGTCGGCGACCCGTTACCGGGCCACCGGGCAGGTACGGATCAGACGCGACGACGTTTGGAAGGACGAACCCCGTTGTGCGGGATCGGCGTCACGTCGCGGATCGAGGTGATGGTAAAGCCCACCGCCGCAAGACCGCGCAATGCGCTCTCACGACCCGAGCCAGGGCCCTTCACTTCGACTTCGAGCGTACGGACGCCGTGTTCGGCGGCCTTCTTGCCCGCGTCATCTGCAGCAACCTGTGCTGCATAGGGAGTCGACTTGCGGCTGCCCTTGAAGCCCATCATGCCAGCGCTGGACCAGCTGATAGCATTGCCCTGCGCGTCGGTGATGGTGATCATCGTGTTGTTGAAGCTGGCGTTGATATGCGCAACGCCGCTCGAAATGTTTTTCTTGTCACGGCGCCTGATACGGCCGGGTTCGCGTGCCATGTTTCTGCTTCCTTATATTCTCAAGAAGGGAAAAGCTGTTCGGACGAGCCGAAGCTTACTTCTTCTTGCCGGCGATCGGCTTGGCCTTGCCCTTGCGGGTACGGGCGTTGGTGTGGGTGCGCTGGCCGCGAACGGGCAGGCCGGCACGATGACGCAGGCCACGATAGGACTTGAGATCCATCAGGCGCTTGATGTTCATCGCGGTTTCGCGGCGAAGGTCGCCCTCCACTGCATGATCGGCGTCGATCGTTTCACGAATACGCAGCACTTCCTCATCGCTGAGGTCCTGCACGCGGCGCGAATGGTCAATGCCGAGCTTGTCGGCGATCGCAACGGCCGTGGTGCGGCCGATACCGTGAATATAGGTGAGCGCGATGATAACGCGCTTGTTGGTGGGGATGTTTACCCCGGCAATACGAGCCACTTAAATCTCCATGCTCCACAGGGCCGGACCAGGCCGATCCCTATCTCAACGCTTTGTTTTCATTCGCACGCACGGTGGCGGTCAACGCAAAAAGACCGGATGGCGTGCACAGGTGCGATCGCCTGCCGGACTCACCGAAAGTGTCGAATGAAGGGCGCGCTTAGGCGGATTCGCTGCGAAGGTCAACAGCCCGTGCGCACGCAAACGACAAGGCCGCCGATATGGGCGGTCTGCCGTGTGTTTCAACCCCGCTATAGCCGCGGATCGACCGCGCGTCAAAATCGGGCGGTCACTTGTCCTCGGCCAGTTCGTCGATCTGTTCGCCGACAGTAGCTTCCTCACCCGCTCCACCATCAAGTGCAAGCGCACCGAGGTGATCGCGCAGGCCGTTCAACTGCTGCAGCAGGACGCCATCGACCAGCTTGGAGAGTTGCTCCACCTCAAAGCTCATCGATCCGCCGACATTATACTCCCAGGCAACGGAAGTTCCGCCCTTCACCGGTTCGAGGGTGATCGTCAGCACACCGGTAGCTGGCACGGCCTGGAGTGGCCCCAAACCGCCGCGCAACCGTAAGGCCTTGTCGGGAATGGCCTGGACTACCACGGCATGCTGAACGCTACCGTCCATCGGGATATCGCCCTCGCCCGGGATGAGTTCACAAAAGCATCCGCCCGCCTTGGGCGTGATCGTCATATTGGCGGAATCGCCTGACCAGGTGTGTTCGTCGTTCCACCAGGCGCCCGGCTTGATCAGTGCGAGCCACACCTTGCGCGGTGGTGATGCCACGGCAACACTGGCCCTGGTAACGAACCCGTCCTTGCTCGTGGATACCACTTCGGCTGAAGCAGGCATTGCAAACGCCAATGCGGCGCAGGCAAACACGGCACGTAGATATGGCATCGCGAACTCCCCCTTGTGGGAGCCCCGTCTATGTCCGCAAATGTAGTTTGGGAAGTACGCTTAACCGAGGATCGCGTCGATCGCGTCTGTCACTTCACCAATCGCACCCATGCCATCGACCCGGCTGACGATCCCGCGCGCTTCATAGCCCGGAAGGATCGGCGCAGTCTCGGAACGATAGACAGCCATGCGATGACGCACGGTTTCCTCGTTATCGTCGGGGCGGCGCTTGAATTCGGTTGAG
Organism: uncultured Qipengyuania sp.; assembly: GCA_965650395.1. GTDB lineage: Bacteria > Pseudomonadota > Alphaproteobacteria > Sphingomonadales > Sphingomonadaceae > Qipengyuania. The sequence goes on from CBFGON010000117.1 coordinate 3,023, forward strand.
CCGCAACGGTCGCAGATGCCTTCGACTTCGGGCAGCTTGAAGGTGTCATGATAGCCCTCGCCGCACTTGGCGCATGTATAGCGGCCTGTGATCCGTTCGACGAGCGCATCCTCGTCAACACCAAGCTCTATGACATGGTCCAGCGAGCGACCATGCTTGGCGAGAAGCACATCGAGCATCTCCGCCTGCCGTTCGGTGCGCGGATATCCGTCAAAAATGGCGCCTGTATCTGGCCCCATGGCAGCCAGCTCGGCATCGATCAGTTCCGAGACAATGTCGTCCGAAACGAGCCCTCCGGCATCCATGATCGTCTTGGCCTTGATGCCGACAGGCGAACCCGCCTTCACCGCAGCACGCAGCATGTCGCCGGTCGACAGCTGGCGCATGCCGTGGTGATCGACCAGGCGCTGTGCCTGCGTGCCTTTACCTGCGCCCGGAGGGCCGAGAAGAATGATATCCATCGCGTGAAAGTCCCCTTCCGCTGCGTTGTGCCTCAGCGCAGTCGGCCCTTCAACTTGGCCTTTTTGATAAGATCGCCATACTGGTGTGCCAGCAGATGCGACTGGATCTGGCTGATCGTGTCGACGGTGACGTTAACGACGATGAGCAGGCTGGTGCCGCCGAGGAACAGCGGGACGCCGGTTTGCGCAATCATGTATTCGGGAACGACGCAGACGAAGGTCAGGTAGATCGCCCCGATCACAGTGATGCGGGTCAGAACGTAATCGAGGTATTCCTCGGTCCGCTTGCCTGGGCGGATGCCGGGGATGAAACCGCCATTGCGCTTCAGGTTTTCAGCCGTCTCTTCCGGGTTGAACACGACCGCCGTGTAGAAGAAGCAGAAGAAAATGATGCCGATGGCGTAGAGCGCCATATAGAGCGGCTGACCGTGCTGGAGATATTGCAGCACTGTCTGGATGGTACCGCCAAAGCCACTTTCCGTGTCGAGCGAATTGCCGGCAAACTGGGTAATCGTCAGCGGCAGCAGCAGCAGCGAGCTGGCGAAAATAGGCGGGATAACGCCTGCAGTGTTGAGCTTGAGCGGGAGGTGCGAGCGATCCGCCTGCATCATGCCCTTCTGCGTCGCACGCTTGGGATATTGCACCAGCAAACGGCGCTGGGCGCGCTCGAAGAAGCTGATCAGCAGGATCAGGCCGACGATCATGCCGATAAAGCCCAGCAGGATACCGGTGCTGATCGAACCTTCACTATAGCCCGAGGCCATATTGGTGACGAAGGTCGGGAACTGGGCAACGATGCCCGCCATGATGATCAGCGACACGCCATTGCCGATTCCTCGACTGGTGATCTGCTCGCCCAGCCACAGCAGGAACATGGTGCCGCCTACAAGGCTGACCACTGCGCCGATGCGGAACATCAGGCCGGGATCGACCACCGCAGCAATACCGCTGGCAGCGCCATAGCTCTCAAGGCCAACCGCAAGGAACCAGCCCTGGATCGAGCACAATAGGACAGTGCCATAGCGGGTATATTGGTTGAGCTTCTGCCGCCCGGCAGCGCCTTCCTTCTTCATCGCCGCAAGCGAGGGATGCAATGCCGAAGCCATCTGCACCACGATCGACGCGGTAATGTAAGGCATAACGCCAAGCGCAATGAGGCTCATGCGTTCAAGGCTGCCGCCGGTGAACATGTTGAACATGTCCATGATGCCGCCGCGCGTCTGGTCAGCCAGAAGGTTGAGCGCGCGGGCGTTGATGCCCGGCAGCGGCACGAAGCTGAGGAAGCGGAAAACGATCAGCGCACCGATGGTGAACCAGATACGCTGCTTGAGCTCTGTGGCCTTGGAGAAATTGGCGAGACTGATGTTGCTCGCGAAACTGTCGGCGCGTGATGCCATTGGTCGTCTTCGATCCTAGCTTTGCGCCGGCCCGTCCCGGCGCTGACCGGACAGATAGGGAGCGGGAGGCCGATTGTCGAACCCCCGCTCCCCCATTTCCATAATTACTTCTTCTTGGCGGCCTTGTTGGCTTCGGCGCGAGCAGCTTTCTTTTCGTGCTCGGGCTTGCCCTTGTCGATCACTTCGACCGAACCACCAGCCTTCTCGACCGCTTCGATCGCGCCCTTCGACGCGCCAGCGACGACGAACTTGACCTTGGCCTTCAACTCACCCTTGCCCAGCAAGCGGACGCCATCCTTGCCACCACGTGCGAGACCGGCAGCCTGAAGTGCAGCGTGATCGATGTCCTTCTTCGCATCGAGCTTCTTTGCGTCGATGAACTTCTGGACCATGCCCAGGTTCACTTCGGCATAATCCTTGGCGAAAGGGTTGTTGAAGCCGCGCTTCGGCAGGCGCATGTGAAGCGGCATCTGACCGCCTTCAAAGCCCTTGATGGCAACGCCCGAACGGCTCTTCTGGCCCTTCTGGCCGCGTCCGCCGGTCTTGCCCTTGCCCGAGCCGATGCCACGGCCCACGCGGATGCGGGTCTTACGGGCGCCGGGATTGTCGCGGAGATCGGTAAGTTTCATGATGTGCACTCGCTTTCGCTTTAGTTCGCGCTGAAAATGGAAGCGGCCCGCTATCGCAGCAGGCCGCCCCCGTCAAATTATACGTCGCAGATTAGTCGACGATCGTCACCAGATGCGGGATCTTGGCAATCGCGCCGCGCACTTCGGGAGTGTCCTGGCGTTCGACGATCTTGTGCATCTTGTTCAGCCCGAGACCGATGAGGATCTTGCGCTGGCTTTCGGGGCGACGGATCGGCGAACCGATCTGCTTGATCTTGATGGTGCTGTTCTTGGCCATCTGTCTTACTCCACGATAGCGGCGGCTTCGGCTTCTGCCTCGGCCTCCGATGCACCACCGCGACCGAGCAGGTCAGCGACCTTCTTGCCGCGACGCTGGGCAACCGACTTCGGCGAAGTCTGGCTGGTCAGCGCGTCAAAGGTGGCGCGGATCATGTTGTAGGGGTTCGAGGTGCCGACCGATTTGGTCACCACGTCGGCAACGCCGAGGCTCTCGAACACGGCACGCATCGGACCACCGGCGATGATACCGGTACCCGGAGGCGCGGTGCGGACGGTAACCTTGCCGGCACCGAAGCGGCCGTTACCGTCATGATGAAGGGTGCGGCCCTCCTTCAGCGGAACGCGGACCATCTTCTTGCGGGCTGCTGCAGTTGCCTTGCTGATCGCTTCCGGCACTTCGCGGGCCTTGCCCTTGCCGAAACCGACACGGCCCTGACCGTCACCGACGACCACGAGCGCAGCGAAACCGAAGCGCTTGCCGCCCTTGACCGTCTTCGAGACGCGGTTGATGTGAACCAGCTTCTCGATGATGCCATCGTCTTCTTCTTCACGACGGTTGTCACGGCGATCGCCACGGCCACGGCCACGACCGCGGCCTTCACCGCGCTCGCCACCACCACGGCCACCACGACCACGGCCCTGGCGCTGTTCGCCAGCATCGTCCGTCGAGGCTTCGGCAGCTGCCGGAGCCGATTCAACCGCTACGGCTTCGGCCGCAGCCTCAACCACCTGGTTTTCTTCGTTCTTGTTTTCGTCAGCCATCATCAGAACTCCAGCCCGCCTTCGCGAGCGGCGTCGGCCAGCGCCTTGACGCGACCGTGGAACAGGAAGCCACCGCGGTCGAAAACGACGGTGGTCACGCCAGCCTTCTTGGCAGCAGCGGCGATGTCGCTACCGACCTTCTTGGCGGCATCGACATTGGCACCCGAAGCCTTCGCACCGAGCGTCGAAGCCGAAGCGAGGGTCTTGCCTGCCGCATCGTCGATGATCTGCGCGTAGATGTGCTTGCCGGTGCGGTGGACCGAGAGACGCGGCTTGCCGCCCGAAACGCTCTTGATAGCGGTACGGACGCGGCGGCGGCGGCGTTCGAAAAGGGAAAGCTTTGCCATCTTACTTCTTCTTCCCTTCCTTGCGGAAGATGTACTCGCCACGGTACTTGATACCCTTGCCCTTATAGGGTTCGGGCTTGCGCCAGCGGCGGATTTCGGCGGCAAACTGGCCAACGGCCTGTTTGTCGATGCCCGAGATCTCCACGGTGGTCTGGTCCGGGGTCTTCACCTCGAGGCCTTCAGGCACATCGAGATCGACATCGTGCGAATAGCCGAGCTGAAGCTTGAGCTTCTTGCCCTGAGCATTGGCACGATAGCCGACACCGGTGATTTCGAGGACCTTGGTGAAGCCGTCGGTGACGCCTTCGACCAGGTTCGAAACCAGCGTACGCTGCATACCCCAATGGCTGCGAGCAGCCTTGGTGTCATTAGCCGGTTTGACCGAGATTTCTTCGCCCTCGACCTTGTACTCGACGAGGTCCGACAGGCCCATCGAAAGGGTGCCCTTCGGCCCCTTAACGCTGAGCGTCTTGTCTTCGATATTGGCGGTGACCCCGCTGGGGATCGCCACCGGCTTTTTGCCGATGCGGCTCATCAGAATACCTCCGCCAGCACTTCGCCGCCGACGTTCTCGGTGCGAGCTTCCGCGTCGGAAAGCACACCCTTGGGCGTCGAGACGATGGTGATGCCGAGGCCGTTGCGCACCGTCGGGAGTTCCTTGGAACCCGCATAGACGCGGCGGCCGGGCTTGGAGACACGGGCGACGTGCTTGATAGCCGGTTCGCCTTCGAAATACTTCAGTTCGATCCGCAGCGCCGGGTGCTTGCCCGAAGTGTCTTCGCTGTAGCCACGGATGTAGCCTTCGCGCTGGAGCACTTCCAGGACGTTTGCACGCAGCTTGCTGGCGGGCGAAAGGACGCTGTCCTTCTTCGCCTGCTGGCCGTTGCGGATGCGGGTGAGCATATCAC
>CBFGON010000118.1:0-7741 GCA_965650395.1 uncultured Qipengyuania sp.
CTGCCTCAGCCTTGTAGCGATTGCCTGCGTCCTTGGCCGCAGCCTCCAGCGCGTCCAGTTCAGCCTCGCCGCCTTCGATAGAGTCGAGCGCGCTGCGCATCTCGCGCATTTTCTCCGGCAGTTCATCGACCTCGCAGCGATGCTTGCGGGCAAGCGCGCGCAGTTCGAACAGCCGCGTTTCGGCGGTTTCCAGCGCCTGCGGGTCATGTTCGAGCGCTTCGGCGGCGGTTTGCAGTTTCTCCTCCGCCTCGCCCGCTTCGATCACCGCGCGGTCGAGCGCGGCCAAAGCCTCGGCCAGCAGCGGGTGTTCGTTTCCGATCCGGTCCAGCCTGCGCGCTGCAACGCGCAGCGCGGCGAGCGGCGAATCCGAACCTTCCCAGATGTGGCGCAATTCCTCCAGATCGCCCGACAGCTTCTCGCCCTTCTGCATCGTCGAGCGGGTCTCCGCGAGCCGCGCTTCCTCGCCCGCCTGCGGTTCAAGCGCGGTCAGTTCGGCCAGATGTGCCAACAGCAGATCCTGATCGAGCTTGGCCTGTTCCAGCGCAGCGCGCGCTTCGGCAAGGCGGCCCTCGGTGGCGCGCCATTTCGCCCAGGACTGCTCAACCCGCACGATATCGCAACCGGCAAATCGGTCGAGCAAGAGGCGGTGGCCACGCGGATTGACTAGCCCGCGGTCATCATGCTGGCCGTGGAGTTCGACCAGTGCACCAGCCAGATCGCGCAGCAGCGCCACGCCAACGCTTTGGTCGTTGATGAACGCCTTGCTGCCGCCATCGGCCTTCAATTGGCGGCGGATGATCAGCGGTTCGCCCGGCTCCAGTTCAATATCGGCATCGTCGAGCAATTCGGCCACGGCAGGCGGCAGGGCGGCGAATTCGAAGCTCGCGGTGACGCTTGCCTTGTCCTCCCCGCTGCGGACCAGACCGCTATCGGCGCGATTGCCCAGCACCAGCCCGAGCGAATCGAGCAGGATCGACTTGCCCGCCCCGGTCTCGCCGGTCAGGACGCCGAGCCCGCGCCCGAAATCGAGATCGAGCGCTTCGATCAGCACGATATTGCGGATGGCGAGCCGGGTGAGCATCGCCCCTTCCCTAGCGCAGCCTTATCCCCGCGTCACCGTTCCCCTTATGATCGGGTGTGAATTACCGCACGGCAGGGCGCGCATGGGTCCAGCGCCACGCTTGCGCCGGATCGGCCTGCGAGGCGGGATCAGCCCATTCGACCAGTGCGAAATCGTCAAAGGCTATCACCTTGTCGCCCTCGCCGCGCGCGTCGGGGAAGCGGAATTCGAGGATGAAGCGATAGGGTTCCGGCACTTGCGCCGTCACACCGGGAATCGCGCCAAGCGCCACTGCGGGACGGGCGAAATCAAACCGCAGCTCTTGCCAGCTTTCACCCGCCGCAATTCGCTGACTGGCAATCAATTCGCCTGCGACTGTCGGGGTAGGCTTGCTGCCTTCCGCCGGGCGGTCCTTGATATAGAGCTTCACCTCGACATCGCGCGGCGTGCGGATCTTCGTGCTCAGCGTGTAACGCAGAGCATAAAGATCGCGCAGGTAGGATTTTGTGTAGAGGTAGAACGGCTTGGTGGTCGCATCGGGCAGAATGGCCATGCTGCCCGCGCCTTCCTCCAGCCCGCGAAAATCGACCGAAGCGTTCTTCGTGTCCCAAAAGCGGTCGCGCGCTTCGGCAACCATCGTGTTCGCATAATCTCCGCGGGGGACGACATTGCGTCCGTAATCGAGCGACGGATCGATGCAGGCTGGTGACAGCGCGGCAAGCTTGAACGCGCCCGGTACACGACAGGCGGGCTGGACCGCGCGCGGCCCCTTGGCCCAGACTACCGCATGGCCCCCGCTGCGCGCCAGCTTCGTGCCAAGCTCAGCAGACAGCCAGTGCAGCCGTCGCAGCGTCGCCTCGCGCATCCCGCCCACTGCCGGCACCGGTCGATAGTCGAGCATCTGCATCGGAATCGCCTCGGCACGCAGGAACTTGCCCTTTTCGAGCCAAACCTTGAGGCCATAGGTGACATGGGTATGCGGGTGTTCCTGGTCGAACAGGAAATTGCCCAGCGAATGCGCAATCAGCGCGCCGCGATAGATCTCCAGTCCCTGCGTCACATGCGGATGGTGGCCAATCACCACCGGCGCGCCCTTGTCCACCGCGGTGCGAAAACGCGGGGACGACATGGCGGTGGGCCGGTCGCCATATTCGACATTGCCGTGAAACTGCATGATCGGGACATACCCTGCACGCCGTTCGCGAACCGTCACGGCTTCCACCCGGTCGAGCGTGCCCCAGGCCGCGCCAGCCTTGTTGGGCTCGGCGGTCTGGTTCGGGTCCCATGTTCCGCGCCAGCCGACAAAGCCGTAGATCGAGACCTTGGTGCCATCGAGATCGAAGCGCGACCCGCGCTCTGCTTCCTCGACATTCATCCCTGCTCCGGAGGTCGCCAGATTGGCCGCCGCCAGCGCATCGAGAGTGCTACGCATCCCCGGCGCGCCGTAGTCATTGGTGTGATTATTGCCGAGCGAGACATGGTCCATCCCTGCCCGCACTAGTGCCTTGGGCAGTTCAGTGGTGGTGTAGAACTTGTACTTCTTCGGCGCAGGCGGCCCCGGCTGCTCGTCTGCAACCACCGATTCAAGATTGATCGAAGCGAGATCGCTGGTGGAGAAGTAGGGGCTCATCGGGGCGAGCAGTCGCGCGACATCGCGCTCGATAGTCACGCGGTCAAGCACTGCCTTCTTGCCCTTGTGTGCTTCGAAGTAGCGACGCCCCGCCATGCTGTCGCCGCCGAAGAACAGCTCGACCCGACCCGGCTTGCGCGCGACAAGTTCGATCGCCGGAATTGCGAGGCAGCCGCAGCGGGCATCCGCTATTTCCTCATTTCCGAAAGTCTGCACCATGGTGAAGATGTCCGGACCTTCCAGCTTCAGCTGGTAATAGGCTGTGCGGGTCGTCGTCGCGTCGAACCTGCCTTCGGGCGTCAATGTAATCGCTGCGCCATTGAGTGTTGCAGTGACTGCCGCAAAGTCGATCTTGTCCCGGCGCCCGTCTAGAGTGCCCGTGATCCCCACTTCGCCATGCGTTATCTGATCGCCGCCGACGAGCGCCTGCTGGGATTGAGCAAGCAGGGGCGCACCCGCCACAAGGGAGAATAATGCGAGGAATTGGAACAGGCGCAGGCGAACAGGCATATGAGCCTGCTCCCTAGCTGCAGACGTCCCTAAAAATCGTTAACCGTGAAGGGTTTGCCGATCAGCTCGCTTTGGTACCTGGCGCATGGTCCTGCACCAGCTCGTAAGCCTTGTCGTACCATTCGCTGCCCGGATAGTTTGCACCCAGCACCGCAGCATATTTCACCGCTTCGGACGGAATGCCCAAAGCCAGACTGGTCTCGGTCAGGCGGAACAGCGCTTCGGGTGCATGGCTGGTGGTCTGGTAATTGTCGACCACGTTCTGGAAACGGATTTGTGCCGCGATCCATTTGCCCGATCGTTCGTAGAAGCGGCCGATCTCCATTTCCTTGCCGGCAAGATGATCTTGCACCAGATCGATCTTGAGTCGCGCGTCGGAGGCGTATTCCGTGGTCGGGAATCGGCGATCAACTTCACGCAATGCGGTCAGCGCCTGTTCGGTCACCTTCTGGTCACGCTGCACATCGCTGATCTGCTCGTAATAGCTGAGCGCGATCAGGTAATAGGCGTAAGGTGCGTCCTTGTTGCCCGGGTGGATCGAGAGGAAGCGCTGAGCCGAAGCCACCGCCTTGTTGTAATCGCGCGCGACGTAATAGCTGAACGCGCTCATCAACTGCGCACGCCGCGCCCAGGGGGAATAGGGATGCTGGCGCTCGACTTCGTCAAACAACGCCGCTGCGACCGGGGCATTGCCGCGGTCGAGCCGTTCCTTGGCCTGTGAATAAAGCGATTCCACGTCACGCGCGACATAGGCGGTGTCTTCAGGACCGCCACCCTTGCCCGCGCAGCCGGCGGTGAATGCGGTAGCGGCGATGAGAGCGCCAAGGGCGAGTGTGCGGCGTGAACGCGAATGGATCGTCATGGGCCCTGCCTATAACCAGCGCCCCGCTGAACGCCAAGTGAAGTTCGCTCAGCTTTTCACCGCCCCGGTGTTTGGCGTGTTCAGCACAGCGCATTCCGATCCCTTGTCGTGTTCCAAGCCGCCAGATCTGCGTTACGAACCAGTGCGACCAGTGACGAAGAAGGGGTGATTCTGTTCACTCGCGGCGAAAATTCCCGCCTCGCCATCGCACGGTTCATCGCATCGGCAACTCTTGTTAACCTTTCCGTCCGGGGGTGAGGCAAGCGTGTTCATCTGCCAGCAAGGTTAGGATGAACACGGAATGGCCACATTTCGCCTCGCTGCGGAATGGGACTGCGTTTCTTGGACAGTGAGGAGAAGGGGGCCGCGACAGCCTGAAGCATCAATGGGAGGAGACGCCGGTGGGAACCATCGGGTCTGCTGATGGCTGTAAAATCGAATTTGAAGGAGTTTGAACTATGAATGTCATTTCCCCGAAAGCGAAGGGCCTGATCTTCGTTTCGATGCTTGCGCTGCCGATGGCAGGCGGTCTTCCCGCATTCGCGCAAGACCCCTATGCCAGCGACACTGTTACCGTAATGGGCGCCGTGCCGGGCGATCTGTCGGGCATGAACGAAGGCCCCGAAGTCGAAGGCCTGATCGCAGCGCGCAAGGACGACAAGATCCTTGTCGCCAATCCCGACGGTTCGAGCACCGAAGTATTCATCAGCTCGGCCACCGAAATCAAATCGAGTGGCGGCTTTCTTGGCCTAGACAGCGACAAGCTGACTTCGACCTCGCTGCTCAACGGCCTGCCGGTCGAAGTAAAGACGGTGCAGTGGGGCAGCAGCCTCGTGGCAAGCCGCGTCGCACTGAAGACCAAGGACCTCAAGACGGCTTCTATGATCCGCACCGGCACCGCCCAGGGCTTTGCCGAGCAGACTGCAGCAACCGAAGCGCTGCGCGGCCGCGTTGCCAATATCGACGAGTATAACCTCAAGGGCACGACCAACGTCTATTTCGACACCGGCAAGTACAATCTGTCGGGCCAGGCTGAATCCGATCTGTGCGCCGCAGCGCAGCAGGCGAATGCCACCGACAATGCGCTGCTTCTGGTGGTCGGCTACACCGACTCGACGGGCGATTATGAGTTCAATCAGGAACTCAGCGAAAAGCGTGCAACCCGCGTGGTCAACTATCTGCAGCAGCAATGCGGCTGGAAGCCGTTCCGCATGCTGACCCCGACCGGCATGGCGGAAGCCGATCCGGCGGCGGACAACACCACCGAAGAAGGCAAGGCGCAGAACCGCCGCGTTGCGGTAAACATCCTCGTCAGCAAGGCTGTCGACGGAATGTAATCTGCTTTTACTGCAAGCTATCGAGCGGGGCGGACAGTTTGTCCGCCCCGCTTTTTTTGTGACGGCTGAGTGCGCGCCGCTTCGCAACCTGTCCTATGCGAGCGCCACGGATTTCCTCATTCGTTATGGGGCGGTTGGCCTTCACGATGCCGGGCGAATTGGTCATATAGGCCGCACGCGACACAGGCTGGAAGGAAACCGGGATCACCAATTCAGTGCTTATGGTTGGCTGCGGAAAAATGGGCTCGGCCCTGCTTTCGCAATGGGTCAAGGGACCGGAGGCGATCACTATCGTCGATCCGGCGCAGGACCTCGCGCCCGCAGGCGTTGAATTGCGGCGGTCCGCAGACGAGCTTGGCGACGAGCAATTCGACTGCGTAGTCGTGGCGATCAAGCCCCAGATGATCGACGAGATCATGCCCGCCTATTCCGCCCATCTGGCAGCTGACGGTTATGTGCTGTCGATTGCGGCGGGCTATTCCGCTGCGCGTCTGTCCGCAACGATGGGTGATGCGCCCGTAGTGCGAGTGATGCCCAACCTGCCCGCTGCCGTTGGTCGCGCGGTGAGCGGGCTCTATGCTGCACCAAATGCCACGCCCGATCACCTCGCCCATGCGCAGCAATTCATGGAACGCGCGGGAACGGTTGTGGTGGTCGGCAGCGAAGATCGGCTCGACCGCGTAACTGCGGTTGCCGGCTCTGGCCCGGGCTACGTCTTCGAGATCGCGCGTGCCTATGCTGCAGCGGCGATGGAACAGGGCTTCTCGGAAGAGGAAGCGCGCGACATGGTGCTGGGTACGATCGGCGGCGCGATTGCGATGGCGCTCGAGCCGGGCGCGGCCTCGCTTGAGGAATTGCGCAATTCGGTCACCAGCAAAGGCGGGACGACCGCCGCCGGGTTGGAAGCGCTCAATGGCGATGGTGGCCTCGACCAGCGACTGCGTGATACACTGCAGGCGGCTTATGACAGGGCAGTCGAATTGCGATGAACGACCAGGCACTCGATCCCGCGATCCATATCCACGAGCTCGGCATCCGGGCGCGTGCCGCGGCGCGTGGGCTGGCGGCGGCCGGCACCGATGCGAAGAATCTCGCGTTACGCGAGGCGGCCGGCGCTCTGCGCGCGGCGATCCCTGATTTGCTCGAAGCCAATGCTGCTGACCTAGCCAGCGTCGAGGGTTCCAAGCCCGACAGTTTCATCGACCGCCTGCGCCTCACGCCAGACCGGATCGAGGGAATGGCCGTGGCGCTGGAAGACATCGCCGCCCTGCCCGATCCCGTCGGCCGCCAGCTGGCTACGATCGACCGGCCCAACGGCCTGCATATCGAACGTGTCGCGGTGCCTATCGGCGTGATCGGGATGATCTACGAAAGCCGCCCCAATGTCGGCGCGGATGCCTCGGCGCTGTGCCTCAAGAGCGGCAATGCGGTGATCCTGCGCGGCGGGAGCGAGAGCCGCCATTCGACCCGTGTGATCGTTGACGCGATGCGCAGCGGCCTCAACGCAGCGGGCCTGCCCGAAGATGCGGTGCAGGCGGTCGGCACCACCAGTCGCGAGGCGGTGACGGCGCTGCTCAAGGCGGATCGCTTTGTCGATCTCGTCATCCCACGCGGCGGCCGCGGGCTGGTGGAACTGGTGCGCGATCAGGCGAGCGTGCCCACCCTGCTCCACCTCGATGGCAACAACCATTGCTATGTCCACGAGGCAGCGGATCTGGGACAGGCGCTGGAAGTCATCGTCAATTCCAAGCTGCGCCGCACCGGCGTTTGCGGTGCGACCGAGAGCCTGCTTGTCGATCGTTCCATCGCCGCCCGCTTCATCCCGCTCCTTGCGGACGGGCTTGCGGAAGACTGCGAGTTGCGCGGTGATGCCGAGGCCTGCGCGCTGGATGACCGCCTCGTCCCCGCAACCGAAGCCGACTGGGACACCGAATATCTCGACCCCATCGCCTCGGTGAAGCTGGTCAGCGGGGTCGCGGAGGCGGTGGACTGGGTCAACACCCACGGCTCTGCCCACACCGATGCCATCCTCACTGAAGACGCAGCGGCGGCCCGCGCCTTCCTCCTCGGGGTCGACAGCGCCATTGTGATGCACAACGCCTCCACCCAGTTCGCCGACGGGGGCGAATTCGGCATGGGCGCGGAAATCGGCATCGCCACCGGCCGGATGCACGCCCGCGGCCCCGTGGGGCTGGAGCAGCTGACCACCTACAAATACCTCGTCCACGGCACCGGCCAAACGCGGGATTAGTTTGTTTCCCGATTCCGGGCCGGCGGAGGCCCGGCAAGGGCGACCGCCCGCCCGCAGCGGGTGCAGCTTGCTGCACGTCTAGCGAGGACGC
>CBFGON010000119.1:0-7717 GCA_965650395.1 uncultured Qipengyuania sp.
GAGCATCTCGTTTACACCGAGAGGGTCGGCGGTTCGAGCCCGTCAGCGCCCACCAGTTTCGACCGGGCAAGGTCTAAACCAGCCACAGTCTCAGTGCATAGGCGACTGCGCCCAGCACCATGACGCTGGCCCCCCAGATCGCTACCATCCAGCCAAGGCGGTGCCACAGGGGCTTTTCGTCAGCCTGCTCGGCACCCTCCAGCGGGTCGAAGCGCATCAGTGATAGCCCTCTGTGCCGACCTTGCCGCGAAACACCCAATAGGCCCACGCGGTGTAGCCGATGATCAGCGGCAGGGTCAGCGCCGCACCAACCAGCATAAAGGCCTGGCTGCGTGGCGGTGCAGCGGCATCCCAGATCGAGATATCGGGCGGCACGACATTGGGCCAGATTGTCAGTCCCAGGCCCGCCATGCCGATCAGGAACAGGCCAAGACTGAGCCAGAAGGGGGCGCTGTGGCTGTCCTGCCGCAACGACCGCAGCAGCAGTACAGCGAGAACGCCCGTTACAACCGGCACCCAAGCAGTAAAGTAGATCTCCGGCGCAGTCAGCCAGCGCGCGGCATAGTCTGGATCGAGCGCGAGGTTATAGCCGCTCACCGCTCCCATCAGGGCGATCGTCGCCAGAGCAGCGCGCGTGGCAAGCTTGCGGGCATGCGCCTGCGGCTTGCCTTCCAGCTTCCACACCAGCCAGCTTGCGCCCAGCAGGGCATAACCGGCCACCGTGCCAATCCCGGTCAGCAGCGTGTAAGGCGTCAACCAGTCCCACCAGCTGCCCGCATAGGCTCGATCGACCACTTCAACCCCTTGCAACAGTGCGCCAAGGATCATCCCCTGCGCCATCGCCGCGACCAGCGACCCGGCGGTGAAGCTGAAGTCCCAGAAGCGCTGATGCCCCGGATCGCGCCAGCGGAACTCGAACGCCACACCGCGGAACACCAGACCCAGCAGCATGGCGATAATGAGCGGATAGGTGGCGGGGAGGATCACTGAATAGGCCAAGGGAAAGGCAGCCATCAGCCCGCCGCCGCCAAGGACCAGCCACGTCTCGTTGCCATCCCACACCGGCGCGATTGAATTCATCGCCGAATCGCGTTCCTGCCCCGGCTCGAACGCCGGAAACAGAATGCCGATGCCGAGGTCGAAGCCGTCCATCACCACATAGGCGAATACGGCAAAGGCGATGATCCCGGCCCAGATGACGGTGAGGTCCACTTCAAAGCCCATCCTTCGCCTCCTCGCTGCCGGACGGCAAGACATCGGGATCACTGCCCGGGTTCTGCGTTGGGCCGGGTGTGATACCCGCGGTGCGAACCGGACCCTTCTCGGTCCGCTTGACGCCCATTTCGCCGGTATGCGGCGGCGCGCTCATCAGCTTGAGAATGTACCAGGTGCCGATCCCGAACACCGCGAAATAGACCACGACGAAAGCGATCAACGACATGGCCACGGCCGGAGCGTCGAGCGGGCTTACACTGTCGGACGTGCGCAGCAGCCCGTAAACCGTCCACGGCTGGCGGCCGACCTCTGTAGTGACCCAGCCCGCGATTACCGCGACAAAGCCCGATGGCCCCATCACCAGCGCCGCGCGATGCAGCCAGCTCCAGTCGTAAAGCTTGCCTCTGAAGCGCGCGAGCAGGCTCCACAGGCCCACGCCCAGCATGGCAAAGCCGATGCCGACCATGATGCGGAACGACCAGAACACGATGCCAACCGGCGGCTGGTCTTCAAGCGGAACAGTGTCGAGCCCGGCCAGCGGCGCATTCAGGTCATGCTTGAGGATCAGGCTGGAAGCCTTTGGAATCTCCAGCGCATAATGGATGGTCTGTTCCGCGCTATCGGGAATGCCGAACAGGATCAGCGGCGCACCATCGGGATGGCTCTGGAAATGACCTTCCATCGCCATGACCTTGACCGGCTGATGCTCCAGCGTGTTGAGCCCGTGCATGTCACCGGCCAAGATCTGTACCGGCACCACCAGCGCCGCCATCCACATTGCCATGGAGAACATCTTGCGCGCATGCGCATTGGCCTTGTCCTTGAGCAGGTGCCACGCGCCCACCCCGCCGACTACGAATGCGGTGGTGAGATAGGCCGCGATCACCGTATGCGTCAGGCGATAGGGGAAGCTGGGATTGAACACGATGTCGGCCCAACTCGGCCCGGGAAGGAACTGGCCATTGGCACCCATCTCGAATCCGACCGGCGTCTGCATCCAGCTGTTGGCCGACAGAACCCAGAAGGCGGAGATGAATGTGCCCAGCGCCACCATCGACGTGGCAAAAAAATGCAGCCCCTTGCCCACGCGATTCATCCCGAACAGCATCACGCCGAGGAAACCTGCTTCAAGGAAGAAGGCAGTCAGCACCTCATAGGCCATCAGCGGCCCGATTACCGGCCCCGCCTTGTCTGAAAACACCGCCCAGTTGGTGCCGAACTGGTAGCTCATCACAATGCCCGAGACGACGCCCATGGCGAAAGCCATGGCAAAGATCTTGAGCCAATATTTGAAGAGGTCCTGGTAAAGCTGCTTGCCGGTCTTGAGCCACAGCCCTTCGAGCACCGCCAGATAACTCGCCAGGCCGATCGACAGCGACGGGAAGATGAAATGGAAGCTCACCGTAAAGGCGAACTGTATCCGGGCGAGCACCAGCGCGTCGGCGTTGTCGAACATGGCCCCTCCTATAGCAGCGATGTCATTCCCGGCAGGTGCCCAGCTTGCACTCCGTGTGCGAAAACTTGCAACAGCACCTCACATCGCCGGCCAACTCTGCCACAGCATGTAGAATGCCACAGCGAAGATCACGCCGACGAATATCTTCGTCAATGTCCCGGAGGCTGAAAGCCGCCTTGCAGCTGCTGCCCCGCCAAGGCTGCCGACCAGTCCACCTGCAATAAAGATTATCGCTAGCGTCCAGTCGACATAACCGGAAAAGGCATAATTGGCAGCTGTGGCGATCCCGAATGCTGTCACTGCAACCAGGCTGGTGCCGACCGCACTAATCATCGGCATGCGCGTTGATGCAATCAGCCCCGGCACAATCAGGAATCCGCCGCCGATCCCGAAGAAGCCGGAAAACAGTCCGGTTCCCAGTCCATATGTCAGCAAGCGAGGTGCAATCCGTGAGTTGAGGCGAACACCGGCATCGTCGGGCGATTTGCGCTTGCGCAGCATCAATATGCCGATGACGATCATCAGAAGTGCGAAGAGAAACAGCAGCTTCTGCCCGTCGAAGTTCTTGCCCAGCGTAGAACCGCCAAGTGCGCCGATGACACCTGCTGCAGCATAGCTCAATCCGCACGGCCATTTGACCGTTCCCGCCCGAGCGTGGTTTGCCAGACCGGCAAAGGCATTGGCGGCGACAGCGAGTGCACTGGTGCCAATTGCCACATGCGGGCTCGCCACGCCGACTACATAGACCATCAGCGGAACAGCAAGGATCGATCCGCCGCCGCCGATCAATCCGAGGACAAGGCCGACGGCCAATCCCGACATTGCGCCCGAAAACAAGTAAAGCGGATCCATGGCTGCGCCGCCTCGTCAGTAGCGAATTTGGCAAGGGGAAATGGCGCACATCGCCGCTTCCACGCTAATATTAGAATTATCTAAATTAGCATATCGCCATATCGTGCCGGCAATGCAAGAGCTAATGTCCTGGCGTCACTGTACCTCTGCCACCGCGTCGATTGCAGCGCGCGCTTCCTCGCTCGACCAGTCGAAATCACCACGAACGCGCCAGACTTCGCGGCCCGCTGCATCATATAGCACCGTCGTCGGCAGGCTCCCGCCGCCCATTGCGAAACCGAGATTGTTCTCCGGGTCTATCCAAGGTTCGAGATATTCGAGTTTGTTCTGCTTGAAGAATTCCGCCACCTTTTCCGGCACGCTGGTGTCCTGGCTGACGGTGATAATTTTTACTCGTTCGCCATAATCCGCTGCGAGATCATCCAGCATCGGCATTTCCTTGACGCAGGGCGCGCACCAGGTTGCCCATAGATTTAGAAGTACCGGTTTGCCCTGCAGCGCACCCAAATTGAGCTCGCGACCTGCTGGATCGACCACATTGGCAGCGGGCATCAGCGTGCCCGCCATGCTGCGATCGATCTCGCCGGTTGTTTCGGCTTTAGCACCGCTTTCTTGCGCCTTGTCCGGCGCGCTCCTATCGCAAGCGCCAAGTGTAAGGCCAAGAGCAAGGACGAGCGTGAGCGACAAGCGGGACAATAGAGGCTCCAATTCCATGTGGGGCGGCAGGTTCGCCGAAGGGCCTAGCGCGATCATGCGCGAAATCAACGCCTCGATCCCGTTCGACAAGGCGCTTTGGCGCGAGGACATCGCAGGTAGCCGCGCACATGTCGCCATGTTGGCGAAGCAGGGCATTGTGAGCGAGGCGGATGCCGCCGCCATCGATGCCGGGCTCGCACAGATCGCCGGCGAATATGAACGCGATGGCGTGCCAGAGGACTGGTCGCTCGAAGACATCCACATGACTGTCGAATCGCGGCTGACCGAAATCGTTGGTCCCGCCGCCGGACGCCTCCATACCGCGCGCAGCCGTAACGATCAGGTGGCGACAGATTTCCGTCTGTGGGTGCGCAGCGCCAGCCAGCGCGCCATTGCGGGCATCGATGCCGTGCTCAACGCATTGGTTGCGCGCGCAGACGAACATGCCGACAGCATCATGCCGGGCTTCACCCATTTGCAAACCGCACAGCCGGTGACATTGGGCCACCACCTGCTCGCCTATTTCGAAATGCTGATGCGCGACCGTTCGCGCTTTGCCGATGCGCTGTTGCGAATGGACGAATGCCCGCTGGGCTCGGCAGCACTGGCAGGCACCGGCTTCCCGCTCGACCGCGATATGACCGCGCAGGCGCTCGGCTTTGCCCGGCCCACGCGCAACAGTCTCGATGCCGTGTCCGACCGCGATTTTGCGCTCGATTATCTGATGGCGGCGAGCCAGTGCGCGCTGCATCTGTCGCGGCTGGCGGAAGAATTCATCATCTGGGCGAGCCAGACCTTCGGCTTCGTCAAATTGCCCGATACTCTGTCGACCGGCAGCAGCATCATGCCGCAGAAACGCAATCCCGATGCCGCCGAACTGGTGCGTGGCCATGCCGGGCGCGTGATCGGCTGCGCGACATCGCTGATGATCACGATGAAAGGCCTGCCGCTCGCCTATTCCAAGGATATGCAGGACGACAAGCCGCCCGTATTCGAAGCCGCTGGGCTGCTCGACCTGTCGCTGGCGGCGATGGCGGGCATGGTCGCCGACACCGCTTTCCAGACCGCGCGGATGCGCAAGGCTGCCGAGGCGGGCCATGCGACGGCCACCGATCTGGCCGACTGGCTGGTACGGCAGGCCGACATCCCCTTCCGCGAGGCACATCACATTACCGGTGCCGCGGTAAAGCTGGCGGATGAAAAGGGTGTGGCGCTGGATGGCCTTTCAATAGCCGATCTGAAGGCCATCGACGCGCGGATTGATGAGCGCGTGTTCAGTGCCCTGTCGGTCGACGCCTCGGTCGCGGCGCGCGCTTCCTATGGCGGCACTGCGCCGGTGCGTGTAAGGGAGCAGGTCGAACAAGCCCGCAAGCGGTTGGAAACGGATTGAAATTCATGCGCAAATCGGTCGCCCTTATTGCTCTTGTGCTAACCGCCGCCTGCGGTCAGAAGGCCGATCTCAAGCCGCTCGCAGGAGAAACACTGCCTCCCGCTCCCTATGGCGCGGAAGTCCAGCCCGATGCGGCGGGGCTGCTGGCGATGGACCCGCAGGCCGCGCCTGAACGCTCGGTCGAATTGCGCACCCGCTCCGAAGAACGCGAAGACGATCCCTTCGACCTTCCGCCCGAGTAGGTTGCCCGCCTTCAAGCAAGGCTTGCTCGACTCGCTCGCAAGGCTTTGGCAAAGGCCCTGACCATGGATCATTTCGAGCTTCGTGGCGGCGTCCTTCACGCCGAGGATGTCCCGCTTCCCGAGATTGCCGATGCGGTGGGAACCCCGGTCTATGTCTATTCGCGCGCCACGCTGACGCGCCATGCCCGCGTGTTCCGCGAAGCACTGGCGGGGCTCGACAATCCGCACATCGCCTTTGCCGTAAAGGCCAATCCGAACCTCGCAGTTTTACGGGTGCTGGCTAATGAGGGCTTCGGCGCCGATGTAGTGTCGGGCGGAGAGCTGACCCGTGCGCTGGCGGCGGGAATGAAGCCCGAAGGTGTCGTCTTCTCGGGCGTAGGCAAGACCCACGCCGAACTGCGGCAGGGGCTTGAAGCGGGCATCGGACAGTTCAATCTCGAGAGCGAAGAAGAAGGCTACGAGCTCGCCGCCATCGCGCGCCAAATGGGCCTGCGCGCTGCCTGCGCATTGCGGGTCAATCCCGATGTCGATGCGCGCACGCATGAGAAGATTTCCACCGGCAAGCGCGAGAACAAGTTCGGCGTCCCGCTCGACCGTGCGCTGGAGATTTACTCGGCGCTCTCTGCGGAAGACAGTCTCGATATGCGCGGTGTGGCGGTTCATATCGGCAGCCAGCTGGCAGAGCTTGAACCACTGGAAACCGCCTTCGGAAAGGTTGGCGAGCTGATCGCGGAACTGCGCGCGGCAGGCCGCACGGTGACGCATGCCGATCTCGGCGGCGGGCTGGGCGTGCCCTACAAGGCCGGAGACCAGCTGCCCTCGCCCGCCGAATACGGCGCGATGGTAGCGCGCGTGACGCAGGGGTGGAATGTCCGGCTGACGTTCGAGCCTGGCCGCCTCATCGCCGGCAATGCAGGCGTGCTGCTGACCCGCGTGGTCCGTAACAAGTCGAGCGGCAATGGTCCGCCGTTCGTAGTCGTCGATGCGGCGATGAACGATCTCATGCGCCCGGCGATGTATGGCGCATGGCATGATTTCATCGCGGTAGAGCCCAATGGCAGCCGGATGACCGCACATATCGTCGGCCCGATCTGCGAGACGGGCGACACCTTTGCGATGGACCGCGATTGCGATGCGCTGGCAGCGGGCGATCTGGCCATTTTCCGTACCGCCGGGGCCTATGGCGCGACCATGGCCTCGAGCTATAATTCTCGTGGCTTCGTGGCCGAAGTTCTGGTCGATGGCGATCGTCACGCCGTGGTTGCCGAACGCATTCCCGCCGATGCAATCATGGACGCCGAGCGCGTGCCCGACTGGCTCGACTGACATGCACAGCCTGCCGCTCTTCCATCGCATCGCGGGTTCGCGCGTGGTGGTTGTCGGTAATGGCGAGATGGCTGCGGCCAAGCGACGGCTGGTGGAACGCGCGGGCGGTGTGCCTTGCGGCGAAACGGAAGCGCATCATGCGCGGCTGGCATTTGTGGCGCTTGAAGACCCGCGCGCTGCAGAAGCGGCTGCACTGCGGCTCAAGCGGGCAGGCCTGCTGGTCAATGTCGCTGACCGGCCGGAACTGTGCGACTTTACCCTCCCAAGCGTGCTCGACCGCGATCCGGTGCTGGTGGCGGTGAGCACTGGCGGGGCATCGGCGGGCCTTGCAAAGCACCTGCGGCTGCGGCTCGAGGCGATCCTGCCGCAAAGCCTTGGCAAGCTGGCCGATGCTTTGTTGGCCAGCCGACCGCTTCTGGCGGCGCGCTATCCCGATGCAGGAGAGCGGCGCCATGCGCTCGACGAAGCATTGCGAGAGAGTGGCAGGCTCGATGTGCTGGACGGGCAATCGGCCGAGCGGGTCGAGGACTGGCTGGGAGA
>CBFGON010000120.1:0-7638 GCA_965650395.1 uncultured Qipengyuania sp.
GATCGGGCTGGTGCCCAATACCGAATGGCTGGCCGGCAGCGGCCTTGTCCTGTCGAAGCATGGCGAGATCGTCACCGACGAGCAAGGCCGCACCAATTTGCCCGGCGTGTTCGGCGCGGGCGATGTCACCATTGTGCCGTACAAGCAGATCGTGGTGGCGATGGGCGAAGGATCGAAGGCCGGGCTGTCCGCCTTCGACTATCTGATCCGCACCGAACCGGCTGAAGCGGTCCCGCAAGCGGCCTGATCCGGCCTCATTCCGGCTTTGCAGGCGCCGCCATCCACACCGGATGGCGGCGCTATTCGCATGTCATGCACGCCTTACCTTATAATCGGAACAAACAATCAATTTGAACCGATTAATCGATTGGACGCATCAACGGCAAAGGCCCACTTTTGCTGCACAGTTTCCTGAGTCGAAAAATATAGGAGAGAAGACATGGACGCCAAAACCGGAAAGATGAGCGGTTGTCCGTTCAATGGAGGCGTACGCGCGCTTTTGGGACGGACCAATCGCGACTGGTGGCCCGATGCCATCCCTGTCGATGTGCTCGCCCCTAATGGTGCGGCGAACCCGCTCGGCGCGGATTTCGATTATGCCGCAGCATTCAACGCGATTGATTACAAGGCGCTCAAGGCAGATCTCACTGCACTTATGACCGACAGCCAGCCGTGGTGGCCGGCCGATTACGGTCATTACGGTCCGTTCTTCATCCGCATGGCATGGCACGCCGCGGGCACCTATCGCACTGCCGACGGCCGCGGCGGCGCCAATAGCGGTCAGCAGCGCTTCGCGCCGCTCGACAGCTGGCCCGACAATGGCAATCTCGACAAGGCGCGCCGCCTGCTGTGGCCGATCAAGCAGAAATACGGCAACCAGATCTCCTGGGCCGACCTGTTCGTGCTGGCGGGCAATGTCGCCATCGAAAGCATGGGCGGACCCACCTTTGGCTTCGGCGGCGGCCGTGCCGATGTGTTCGAGCCCGAAAAGGACATCTACTGGGGCAGCGAAGACCAGTGGGTGAACGAAGGCGTCCAGACGCGTATCGATCCGGCCAAGGACATCGATGACATCGAAGGGCCGCTCGCCGCGATCCAGATGGGCCTGATCTACGTCAATCCCGAAGGGCCGCAGGGCAATTCGCACGATGATGCCGGCATGGCGCGCGACATGAAGGAAACCTTCAAGCGCATGGCCATGAATGACGAGGAAACCGTCGCGCTCACCGCTGGTGGCCACACCTTCGGCAAGGCGCATGGCAATGGCGATGCCTCGACGTTGGGAGCGGCACCCGCGGGCGGCAATATTGCGGCTCAAGGTTTCGGCTGGGTATCGAACCAGGACCACGGCGGCCTTGGCGAACACGCGGTGACCAGCGGCCTCGAAGGCGCATGGACCAATACGCCTGACACCTGGAGCGAGAACTTCTTCCGCCTGCTGTTCGATTACGATTACGAGCTGGTGCAATCGCCTGCAGGGGCGAACCAGTGGCAGCCGATCGACCAGAAGGAAGAGGATATGGCCCCGGCGGCATGGGATCCCAGCATCAAGGTTCCCACCATGATGACCACTGCCGACATGCAGCTGAAGCGCGATCCCGACTATCGCAAGATCAGCGAGAAGTTCCGTGACGATCACCAGGCTTTCCGCGATGCGTTTGCCCGTGCATGGTTCAAGCTGACCCATCGCGATATGGGGCCCAAGGTCCGTTACCTCGGCCCCGAAGTCCCGGCAGAAGACCTGATCTGGCAGGATCCGGTTCCCGCAGGCACCGCGCCATCGGACAGCGATGTCGCCGCGCTCAAGGCGAAGATCGCCGACAGCGGACTGACTGTCAGCCAGCTGGTCAAGGCAGCATGGGCCTCGGCCTCGACCTATCGCAAATCGGACCACCGCGGCGGTGCCAATGGCGCGCGCGTGGCGCTCAGCCCGCAGAAGGACTGGGACGTCAACGAACCGGCCAGCCTCGCCAAGGTGATCGACACGCTCAACAGCCTGCGCGGTTCGATCAGCCTTGCCGATGCCATAGTGCTGGGCGGTGCGGTGGCGCTGGAGAAGGCAGGGGCGGGCAGCGTCCCCTTCACCGGCGGGCGCGGCGATGCCACGCAGGAGCAGACCGACATCGAGAGCTTCGAGGTGATGGAACCGCAGGCCGATGCCTTCCGCAACTATCTGCCCAAAAGGCTGGCAGTAAAGACCGAGGAAATGATGCTCGATCGCGCCAGCCTGCTTGGACTATCGGTGCCCGAGATGACTGTGCTGATCGGCGGGTTGCGGGTATTGGGCGCAAACCACGGCGAACGCGGCCACGGCCATTTCACCAAGCGACCGGGCCAGTTGACCAACGACTTCTTCGTCAACCTCTACGACATGACCAATGTGTGGAAGGCCACTGACGACAGCGAGGAAGAATTTGTCGCGACCGACCGTGCGGGTGGTGGCGAGAAGTGGCGTGCAACCCGCGCCGACCTCGTGTTCGGTTCGAACAGCGAGCTGCGGGCCGTGGGTGAAATCTATGCCCAAAAGGGCGGCGAGGAGAAGTTCAAGGCAGACTTCGTCAAGGCCTGGAACAAGGTCATGAACGCCGACCGCTTCGACCTCAGCTACGCAAAGTACCACAAGTAAGGCCGCCAAGAGCCTTTCGGGTAGGCAAGGAGGCCCCCGGAAGCGATGCCGGGGGCTTTTCTATCGGCGCTCTTTCTTGAGGATCAGATAGAGCGCGCCATCACCCCCGTGGCGGATATGCGCCTTGCGCACCGCCGCGATGACAGAGCCATGCGGGCCCGCCGCCAACCAGTCGAGCAGTTTGGCGCGGATTGCGCCGCGCCTTTCTGCCCGGTCCATATGCTCCACCGGTCGCGACTTGCCTGCGATCAGCAGCACGATCCGCGCGCCCATCGCGCGCGCCTGCGCCAGCCCGTCATCGAGCCGCGTATGAGCGGAATCGAGCGTGTGACCGTGCAGATCGAGCGTATAGTCGGGTTGGATCGAACCAGCACGGAATCGGCGGTCCCAGTGCGAATCGAGACCGCCATCCTCGGCGCGCGGCGGAGGCGTCGTCACCGGCTTGCGAAGCGGCTCGCGGCGTAGCTGCGCCTCCCTTGCTTTCGGCGGCGCGTCAAGCAGCGCCTCGAAATCGGCGCGGCGTGGCGTGGCGGCCGGAACGCTCGATACCTCTCCCGTCGCAATTGGCCGGAATGTCGCCTTCCGCGCAGACGATACGGGCATGCGCCGCGCGATTGGCGTGACGGTTGCCGCCAGCGCCTCCCACGCCGCAACCTCTTCCGGCGTCAATCCGCGCGGAGCGCTCATTGCCCTTGTCGGCGGGCCAGCGTTCCCTTGGGCAGCAGCAGATAGGCCTTGCCGCGCCCGCTCATCCCTCCGGCGATAACGCGCGCATCCTCGCCGTTGCCCCAGAAGGTATCGAAACGGTTGGCGCCTTTGATCGCGCCGCCGGTATCCTGTGCCACCCACAGCCCATCGGCCACATCGCGGTCAAGATCGAGCCAGACGGGCGCGCCATAAGGAACGAATTTCGGATCAACCGCCACGCTGTCACCCCGCCGCACCGGCACTTCGAGCGATCCCAGCGGCCCGTCGGTGGTCAGCGTGCGAAAGAAGATCCAGCTCTTGTTGAGCCGCATCAGTTCCGCGCCTTCCGCCGGGTGTTCGCGGATATATTGCATCAGCCCCTGCATCGAACCGGGATATTGCCCCGGCCCGGTGCCGATCAGCCCGCGCTCGCGCATGACCGAACCGATACCGACATATTCGCGCCCGTTCTGCCCGGCATAGCCGATCCGCATCAGCGTGCCTTCGGGCAGGCGCAACAGGCCCGAGCCCTGTATCTGCAAGAAGAAGAATTCCACCGGGTCCGCCGCCCAGGCGATCACCGGAACCTTGCCATCGAGCACGCCCGCCTCGATCTCGGCCCGTTCGTAATAGGGTACGAATTTGCCCGTTTCGTCATAACGGCCGAGCGGCTGTCGTCCGGTGCGCTCGCTTTCGGGCATGTCGCTGGGCCAGCCGCGCACCAGATCGGTGGGCACGGCATAGACCGGCACGTCATAGCCCGGTGCGCGGGTGCGACTACCGCGGATTTCGGGTTCGTAATAACCGGTGGCGAAGGCATTGCCGTCGCCCACCACGACCGTTTCGAACTGGCTGGTGAAGAAGCCGACCGGATCGCTGACCCAGTTTGTCGCCGCGCCGCAGGGCACCTGCCAGTCGATCCGCTGGGTCAGGCCGCTGGCATCGTCACGATAAAGGATCTTGGCGCAGGTGGCGCGGAAGGCGCTGAGTGCCGCAGCGGCGTCAGAATTGGAAATCGGCAGTGTATCGATGGCCGGGCCCGGTTTCAGCCCTGCGGCCTGCGCCGTTTCGGCCGGCAGCGCCGGGGGCTGCGGCACCACGCCTGTATCCTGCGGCGGACGGGCTTCCGGGACGATGGCGCATCCCGCCAGAGCAAACGCGGCAAAAAGCCCGGCGAGACGCTGCATATTCTCTCCCTGCGATTGGAGCGCGAGGCGCGCAGATCAGGCCTGATCGGTCTCGTCAAGCACCCAGTTGGGGTCCGCCGCGCTGACGTTGCGCGAGAAGGTCCACACATCGCGGCTTTCCACCGCATCGTCGAGCGAGCCGGCAATGACATGGCCTTCACCATCGCGGGTGACCTGCGCGAGATCGGATACGAACAGCACGGTGATGCGCGCAATCCGCCCGTCGAGATCGGCAGAATGCACCGTCGCGTCCTCGATCCGGATCAGGCGGTTGTCTAGCGTTTCGCCAGCCGCTTCGCGCGCGTCGATCGCGGCAGCGAAGCTGGCATAGACATCGTCATCGGTCAGATCGCGCAGCGTTTCGCGGTCCCCTGTCCAGAAGGCTTCGAGGACCATGCCATAGGCAGCCTTGGCGCCTTCGAGGAAAGCGAGCAGGTCAAACCGCGGATCGGCAGCGGCAATGGCGCGGATCGCATTCTCGTTCGCGCTGGAGGCATTGTCGACACTGCGCAGGCGCACCGGGGCGCGCACTGCAGGGGCGGGGCGCTCGGCTGCAGGGGGAACCTGTTCCCCGCTATCAAAGCTGTGCCGGATAGGCTCTTCCTCATGCTCCGACCGCTGGCCGAGCACGGAATAGAGCCGCAAACCCAGGAAGGCGGCGATAGCGGCGAGGATGACGATCTCGTAGAACACGTAAGGCTTGTCCGTTTCTGCGTTCATTAGAGCCTACGCAGCGCGCGGCCCGACAGTTCCCAACATACCTGCCCTAGATAGGGAGCAATTACAAACGGGCAATGGCTTGCCGGGGCGTTCTTGCGTCATATCGAGCACGGATACCGTTGACTCTCTTGCCGCATTGCTCCGCACGCAGTGGAGTGCTAGTCGCGCCGCCGAACCGCCGGAAAGGGCAGCGCGCCCGCCCACGGCATAGCGAATCGCAATTTCTTGAAAAGTGACATCATGGCCGACGAAAACGACGTACTCACCGATCTCAACATGGACCCGGCCGCGGGGGCCAATGGCGAAGATACCCGCCCCACAATCGGCCTGATCAATCAGTATGTGAAGGATCTTTCGGTCGAAAACCCCAATGCGCCGGGCTGCTTCCAGTGGCAGGACCAGCCGAAGGTGGACATTCAGGTCAACATCGGTTCGCGCAATATCAGCGACGAGATCCACGAAGTCGAACTGAAGCTGACCGCCCGCGCCGATGCGGATCAGGGCAACCTCTACATTGTCGAACTGGCCTATTGCGGCCTCGTCGGCATCCGCAACGTGCCCGACGAACACGCCCACGCATTCCTTTTTGCCGAAGCACCGCGCCTCCTGTTCCCCTTTGCCCGCGCCATTGTGGCCGACGCCGTCCGCGACGCCGGTTTCCCGCCGCTGATGCTCGATCCGATGGATTTCGGCGGCCTCTATCAGCAGCAGCTCGCCGCGCGCGCGCAGCAGTTGCAGGGTGAAGCAGACATGCCTCCGGCCGGCAACGCCTGAGGGACATGAACGGTAGCGTGAGGGCCAAGGCATGAGCCTGGTCAAGAATGTCGGCACCATTGGTTCGCTGACGCTGCTCAGCCGCATCTTCGGATTTGTGCGCGACATGCTGCTCGCGCGCGTATTGGGTGCAGGGCTGGCAGCCGATGCCTGGCAACTGGCCTTCACCCTGCCCAACACCTTCCGACGGCTGTTCGCCGAAGGCGCGTTCAGCGTGGCCTTCGTGCCGATGTACACCCGGCGGCTTCATGCCGAAGATGGCGGAGGCGAGGAAGCGGCCGATGCCTTCGCAGGCGATGTGCTGTCCGTCTTCGTCTGGGTGCTGCTGGGCTTCTCCGCGCTCTGCATGATCGCCATGCCGGGCATCGTCTGGCTGCTGGCGCGCGAATATCAGGGCGTGCCGGGCAAATTCGAACTGTCGGTCATGCTCAGCCGTGTGACCTTCCCCTATCTCGGGCTGATCAGTCTGGTCGCCATGTTGTCGGGCGTGCTCAATGCGCGCAGCAAATTTGCGCCAGGCGCGTTCGTGCCGGTGCTTCTCAATATCGTGATGATCGGTGGCATTCTTATCAGCTGGAAGATGCGCGGCGCCGAAGGCGATGACAGCATCGTAGCGTGGGGTCTGGCGATTTCGCTGACTGTCGCGGGTGTGGCGCAACTGTTCTATCTGTGGTGGGCAACCCGGCGTGCGGGTGTGCATCTGCAAGTGAAAGTGCCCAGGTTCACGCCCGAGGTGAAGCGGCTGATGATGCTGATGCTGCCCGCCACTTTCGGTGCGGGCATCTATCAGATCAGCCAGTTGGTCGACACTTTCTTTGCCACCTCGCTGCCGCAAGGCTCGCTTACGCTGCTCAAGCTGGCAGACCGGTTGAACCAGATGCCGCTGGGCGTGTTTGGCATTGCGCTGGGCACGGCAATCCTGCCAATGCTGGCGCGGCATATCCAGTCGGGCAACCAGTCTGAAGCGCAGCGCCTGCAATCGAACGCGGTCGAGATCGCCATGCTGCTGTGCCTGCCCTGCGCCGTGGCCCTGTCGATCTGTGCCGAGGCGTTTACCGCAGGCATCTTCCAGGGCGGCAAGATGACCCCCGCCGATACGCAGATCATGGGCAATATCGTGATCGCGCTGGTCTGCGGCCTGCCCGCCTATGTGCTTATCAAGGTGTTCCAGCCGGCCTATTTCAGCCGCGAGGATACGCGCACCCCGGTGTGGGTCGCAGCGGGAGCGTTGGCAATCAATATCGCGCTCAATTTCTATGTCGTGCCGCGCTACGGCATCGTCGGGCTGGCGGCGGCAACCGCGATAACCGCCACGCTGAATGTGCTGGCGCTCTATACCATCCTGCAATTGCGCGGCTGGTTCCACATGACCGGCAAGCTGGCAGGCAAGATCGCGCGGCAGATCATCGCCACGGCGGCAATGGGCGCGCTGCTGTGGTGGCTCACGCCTGCGCTCGAACCCTATTGGCGCGGCGGTGCATTTGATCGCATCTGGTCGCTCGCCGCGTTGGTGGCAGGCGGTGGCGTGGCGTTCTTCGGTGTCGCCCTTGCTATCGGCGCGCTCGACAAGGATCTGCTCGCCCAGCTACGCCGCAAGCGTGCAATCCCGAATGACTAACTCCCCCCCCCCCCTTCCCCCCCCCC
>CBFGON010000121.1:0-7550 GCA_965650395.1 uncultured Qipengyuania sp.
CGTGACATTCCGATTTCTCTCGCTGCTGGTGATCGGTGCCTATCTGCTCCTGATGCTCGCTTTGGCACATTGGCTAGATATGCTGACTGGCGACATGGCGCGAATGACGCAAGTTGGTCTTGTCATCGCGGCGGGTGCGTTGGCACTGATCTGGCTGCCTTCGGACCACCTGCGTGGTTGGCTCCGCGTGACAGCGATCAAGCATCTTTTCAAGCATCGCTACGACTACCGCAATGAGTGGATGAGATTCACCCATACAATTGGCCGCAGCGGCTTTGATGAAACGACTCTGCACGAGCGTGCCATCAAAGCGCTGGCCGACATTACCGATAGCAGCGCCGGGCTCTTGTTCGAGCCGGGTGACGACGGATCACTTCGCTTCGCTGCTCATTGGCGCTGGCCGAGTGCCGACATGTTGCCAGAGCCCATGCCCGCAGAGCTTGCACTGATCTTCGAACGTGAAGGCCTTATTCTCGATTTCGACGAAGCTCGTGCAGAGATCGAACATCATGGCGAAGCTGAGCTGATTCCGGCCTGGCTTCGCGAGGAGCCGCGGGCCTGGGCAGCAGTTCCCTTGCTGCACTTTGACAGGCTGGTCGGCGTCATTGTTCTTGCGAGACCTCTTGTGGCGCGCAAGCTGGACTGGGAAGACTTTGACTTGCTGGATATCGTGGGCCGCCAGCTGGCGAGCTATCTGGCAGAGCAGGCCGGGCAGGAAGCACTGTCCGAAGCGAGCCGGTTTGACGAGTTCAACCGGCGTATGGCGTTTGTCATGCATGACATCAAAAATCTATCCAGTCAGATGTCGCTGCTGCTGCGCAATGCAGAAAGGCATGCCGACAATCCCGAATTCCGCAAGGACATGCTGGTCACTTTGAGGAACAGCGCCGACAAGCTCAATACACTGCTTGCGCGGTTGGGACGATATGGGGCAGGCGGGCCGGAGAAGATCGAGCCGTTCGATCTGGGCGCGCCGGCCCGTGCGATTGCCGATCGGTTTGCACAAAGCCATCCAGTCACGCTTGCGCGTGTCGAACCGGCATTGGTCGTGGGACAGGCTGAAGCTCTTGAACAAGCGCTCGCACACCTGGTCCAGAATGCCATTGATGCCAGCGCGAATGGCAGCGCGGTTTCACTTGAAGTCTTCAGCGATGGTGTGTGCGGTCAGTTACTGGTCTCTGACCACGGCAAGGGTATGAATCCGTCGTTTATCCGCACCGGCCTTTTCAAGCCTTTCGTTTCCTCGAAAGATGGCGGTTTCGGGATCGGTGCCTTTGAAGCGCGCGAAATGATCCGTGCGATGGGGGGGCGCCTCGACGTTGACTCGCGCGAAGGGTTGGGAACGCGCTTCACAATCAGCCTTCCGCTGCAGTCGGCAAGCAATCTGCTGGCAGCCAGCGCGCAAAACAGATTTACGGAGAATGCCTGATGGCTGAGGCAAGGCCAAAGCTGCTGATCGTCGAAGACGACGAAGGGCTGCAAGCGCAGCTCAAGTGGGCCTACGACAATTATGACGTCGTGATTGCAGGAAATCGCGATCAGGCGTTGGCATTCTTGCGTTCAGAAGAGCCTGCTGTTGTCACGCTCGACCTTGGACTGCCGCCTGATCCCGACGGGACCAGCGAGGGGTTCGCCGTGCTCGATGCGATCATGGCGATGAAGCCTGACACCAAGGTGGTCGTAGCCAGTGGTCACGGCGCTCGTGAAAGCGCTCTGCAGGCGGTCGAGAGGGGCGCCTATGATTTCTACCAGAAGCCGGTGGATATCGAAGAACTCGGTCTGATTGTCGACCGGGCGTTCAGGCTTAACCGGATTGAAGCCGAAAACCGCCGTCTTTCGGAGAAGGTTGGCGAGGACAAGAAAGTGCTTGGCAGCATGATCACTGCGGCACCGGAGATGGCCAAGGTGGCGCGGACAATCGAGCGGCTGGCACCCACCAATGTGTCCGTCATGCTTCTCGGCGCGAGCGGGACGGGCAAGGAACTGCTCGCCCGCGGCGTTCACGAGGCGAGCGCCCGCAGCAAGGGTGCTTTCATTGCAATCAATTGCGCCGCAATCCCTGAAAATCTGCTCGAAAGCGAGCTGTTCGGGCACGAAAAGGGGGCGTTCACCGGGGCGGTCAAGACTACCGAAGGCAAAATCGAACTGGCCGATGGTGGCACGCTGTTTCTCGACGAAGTGGGTGACATTCCGCTGCCCCTGCAGGTCAAGTTGCTGCGCTTCCTGCAGGAACGCGTGATTGAGCGGATTGGGGGACGCAAGCCGATTGCCGTCGATACTCGTATCGTCTGCGCCACGCACCAAAATCTCGAAGCCATGATCGGTGAAGGCACTTTCAGGGAGGATTTGTTCTACCGCCTTGCCGAAGTGGTAGTGAAAATACCTACTTTGGAAGAGCGACCCGGCGATGCGGTGTTGCTCGCCAAACATTTCCTCACCCGCTTTTCAGCGGAGATGAACCCGCAGGTTAAGGGCTTCGCGCCCGATGCTCTGGCCGCAATCGACGGGTGGAATTGGCCGGGCAACGTCCGCGAATTGGAAAACCGCATCAAGCGCGCAGTAATCATGGCGGATGGAAAACTGGTAAACGCCGAAGATTTGGACCTGCGTCAGAATGATCTCAGTGACAGTCTTGCGCTCAATCTCAAGCAGGCGCGCGAGATGGCAGATCGCAAGATGATCCGACAGGCTCTTGCGCGCAGCGAGGGAAACATCTCGATGACCGCCAAATTGCTCGGCATCAGCCGGCCCACACTTTATGACTTGCTCAAACAATATGACCTGCAAGCCTAACTACCATTTATTGGCATGTCTTTGGGCCGGAATGACGCTGGCTTTGACGGGCTGCGGCAAGACGGAGCCTGCCGCAACGCCGCTGGAAAAGGCGCGGGCGAAGCTGGCTCAAGGAGAAATGGTTGCCGCCGAGATTGCGTTTGACCGGCTAGTGGCAAGCGGGACGCCACGCGAACAAGTTGCCGCATACCTTGGCGAGGCAGCCCTGGTGCGCGGCGACATGGAAACGGCACGGTATTGGCTTGCCCCGAAACAGTTTGACGAGACTTCGCGCTTGCACGGATTGCGGATGCTGGCGCAGCTCGAAATTCGCGAACGCAGGTTCGACATTGCAGAGGAAATTCACCAGCAAGCATTAGCGATCGGAGCTGAAGATCCCGGTCTGCATGTCGACATTGGCAGGCTACGCTATATCACCGCCAATCAACTTGGCGCGCTGCAATCGTCGTTGCGGGCGATCGAGCTCGATCCTGACAATGTTGCTGCATTGCTTTTCAGGGGCCAGATTGCGCGCGATGCAGAAGGACCAGAGTCTGCGCTCGTATGGTTCAGGCGCGCGACTGAGGTGGCGCCCGACGATATTCAGGCGCGATTGGAACTAGCGGCAACACTGATAGATGCAAACCAGGAGGAAGCAGCTGCCGAACTCCTTGATGAAGCGCGCGATGCTCTCAAGGAGAACACACAGGCGCTCTATTTGCGAGCTATCATTGCTGCTCGAAAGGATCAGGTCGCTGCTGCGAGCGAGTTGCTGGCACGTTCGGGCAGAGTTGAAGCAGGTGTTCCAGCTGCGATGCTGCTCTCCGCTGCCCTCGATGTCAGGCGCGAGAACTTTTCGAGCGCGGTTCAGTTACTGGAGCGGTTGATTCAGCGTCAGCCAGACAATGGGCGGGTACGCGAACTTTTGGCCTACGCGTTGTCGCGTAGTGGTGAAGAGCAGGAACTTGTGCAGCGCTTTTCCGGCCGGGCGCGAGGGCTTTCGGGCTCGCCCTATTTGCGCACCCTTGTGGGTCGTGCCTACGAGACCTTGGGTGATCGGGAAAGCGCAGCAATCTATCTTGATCTCGCTGCGCGTCCGCAGCGCGGATTTGCTGCGATTGCACGGCCGCCAGAGTCGAACAATCAACTGGGTAGCCAATCACTCGCCTTTGACTTGCGCGACCGCATCCGCGCGCGGATCGCCATTGGAGACGACGAGGGCGCAATCGCCGCCGCCACAGACCTGTATCGCCGTTATCCCGGTTCGTATGAATCATTGGTCCTGATCGGCGACAGCTACTTTGCTGCCGGCGCGAACGATGCCGCTTGGCAGGCCTATGCTCGTGCCGCCACCGTTCGGCAGCCGTGGCCGCTGGTCATCAAACGCGCTGCGCTCAACGTTCGCCGTGAGAAATCGGACGAAGTGCTGCTGGTTTATGCCACCGCAAATCGGGGGAAAGGCGAATTGGCCGCGCTGGCAGCGGAAGCTTACGCAGCTGACGGCAAGTGGCAAAAATCGGCCGAGTATCTCGATTTGGCTTTAGCGAATGGAGAGCGCACTGTTCCCTGGATTCTGGCTGCGCGCAGTGTTGCGGCTCGGCATCTGGGTGACAAGGATGCGGCACTTGGCTGGGCACTGGAGGCGCACGATCTCCAGCCGATGAACGAAGCAGCGACCGAGGCATTAATTGCGGCGCTGCCTGAAAGTGAAGCTCAGACCCGTTCGGAACTGCTCGCCAAACTGCGTTCACTCAGGGCCCGGTAGACAGCCGCATCAGTGGCGGGCAGGGCAGTGACATGGCTGTAAGAACTCTATTCGCCGACCCGATGTTGAGGATGCTGACTGCTGCGATCCTGTTGGCGGCCGTCTGGCCCGCCGCAGGGGATTGGCGCGATCTTGCACGCGCCGCCGCCGATGCAGGTATTATTATCCTTTTTCTCCTCAACGGGATGCGCGTGGCGCGAGGGGAGATTGCGGCAGGAGCGGCGAATTGGCGCTTCATTTTGCCGCTGGTGATTTGGGTATTCGGCGCGATGGCGTTTGCCGGCCTTGGCTTCTCAATTCTCGGGCAAACACTAGTGCCGCCACTTGTCGCAGCCGGTTTTCTTTACCTCGGTGCATTACCCACAACCGTACAATCTTCGACCTCCTATAGTTCGTTAGCCGGAGGGAATATTGCGCTTTCGGTAATCGCTGCTGCTTTGCTCAGCATGTTGGGCGTGTTTGTCAGCGTGCCAATCTTCCTTGCCTTGGGCGGGACTGGAGAGGGCGGCGTCGGTGGTGCGGCAATCATAAAGATACTGGCAATTCTGGTACTACCGTTCGCAATCGGCCAGATCGTGCAGGACCGCACGCGAGCTTTCGTCACGGAACACAAGGGCACGATCGTCTGGCTTGACCGCTGTGTTATTGCATTGGCGGTTTATGTCGCCTTTTCCGGCGCCGTGGAACAAGGCATCTGGACGCGGATCGATGTTGCTGGATGGCTCACTGTCGGGGCGATGATTATCGCCTTCCTTGCTGTCGGGCATTTCGGAACATGGCTGCTGTCGGGTGCGCTGCGACTTCCGCGCGCCGACCGCATCGCCTTTCTTTTTGCCGGAGCCCAGAAATCGGCCGCGCTCGGTGCGCCTTTGGCAACGGTCTTGTTTCCACCAGCAGTGGCAGGATTCATCGTCCTGCCACTACTGCTTTACCATCTGTTCCAACTGGTGCTGGCCGCACCGCTGGCTAGTCGCCTAGCGACTCTTCCGGATCGGGATGCGTCCGGTTGTAACGCACCGACCACAGAAGGCTGAGGCCGATCAGGACCGCACCGATCAGACCGGTGATTGTCTCTGGAATGTGGAACTTGGCCGACATCAGCATGATTCCGCCCAGTGCAATGATCGCCCAGAATGCGCCATGTTCGAGGAAGCGATAGGCTGCCAGCGTGCCCTTGCGCACAAGGTGGATAGTCATCGAACGCACAAACATCGCACCGATCGACAATCCCAGTGCAATCACGATCATGTTGTTAGAAAGAGCGAATGCTCCGATCACCCCGTCGAAGCTAAAGCTGGCGTCGAGCACGTTGAGGTAGAGAAATCCACCCAATCCGCTGCGAACAGCCGCACCGGTAAGCTTGTGAGCTTCTTCCTTCATTTCGAGGATCGTGTTGATCCCTTCGACCGCGATGAAGGTGACGAGGCCAAGTATGCCGGCAACGAGGAATGTCAGTGCTTCATCGGGCTCTAGCATTGAGGAAATGCCCCATAGCACCAGCAAAAGCAGCGCGATTTCTGCTGCTGGCAGTGCTGCGAATTTGGTCAGATTGCGCTCGATCACCGAAATCCAGTGAATCTCCTTGTCGAGATCGAAAAAGAATTTCAGGCCCACCATCGCCAGGAACGCCCCGCCGAAGCCGGCAATGCCAACATGGGCGGAGGATACGATCCGCTCATATTCGTCCGGCCGATTGAGCGAGAGATTGATTGTCTCGATCGGTCCAAGTCCCGCTGCAATCGCCACGATAGCTAGCGGGAACACTACGCGCATGCCGAACACGGCGAAGGCGATGCCCCAGGTAAGGAAGCGCTTCTGCCAGACTTCGTCCATTTCCTTCAGTACCGACGCGTTGACTACGGCATTGTCGAAGCTGAGCGAAATCTCGAGCACGGAAAGCACAACCACGATCCACAGTAGCGCAAGCGTGCCGGTAATCGTACCGGTGCTCGCCCAGCCATACCATGCGGCAAGACCGAGACAGAAAAGGGTGAAGACGAGCGAAAACCCGTAGAATCGCATCATTGTGGCCATGGCGGCGTTTAACTCTTTGGCTGATAGGTTTGTTCTGGTCCGGGAAATGTACGTGCACGCACTTCCCCAGCGTAGCTGGCCACGGTCCTTTCTATGACCTCGGCAATATTCTCGTACTTCTTCACGAAGCGAGGAACGCGGTCAAACATGCCGAGCATGTCTTCTGTCACCAGTACCTGTCCGTCGCATTGGGCGGAAGCGCCAATGCCGATGGTGGGACATGAAACGGATCTGGTTGCCTCGATCGCGATGGGTTCGACGACCCCTTCGATGACAATGGCGAATGCGCCTGCTTCATCGAGTGCTCTTGCATCGCCAACGATCTTGTCGGCCTCGGCATCATTGCGCCCACGAGCCATATATCCTCCGAGAACATTGACCGCTTGCGGTGTCAGACCAACGTGGCCCATCACCGGGATGCCGCGCTGGTTGAGGAAGGCGACGGTCTCGGCCATCTGCGCTCCACCTTCCAGTTTGACCGCAGCTGCGCCGCTCTCCTTGAGCAGACGAGAAGCGCTTTCGAAGGCCTGCTCTTTCGAAGCTTCATAGGACCCGAATGGCATATCGACGACGACAACTGCGTGATAACTGCCGCGAACAACAGCAGCCGCGTGGTTGGCCATCATTTCCATGGTGACCGGGATGGTGGAGGGCAGGCCATAGATAACCTGGCCGAGCGAATCCCCCACCAGCAATATGTCGCAGTGCGCGTCGAGCAATTGTGCCTGCCGGGCCGTGTAGGCTGTCAACATTACCAGCGGCTCTTTGGTCTCGCCACCAGATTTGTGATCGCGGATCTTCGGCACGGTAAGCCGTTTCATCGGCTGCGGTGTCGGATTCGCGCGGCTGGTCGAGGTGTCGAGCTGGAAGGTCGTGGACATGCAGGCCTTCTAGACGCGGGCTTGAAGCGGGGAAACCCCGCAGTTTGCGCCTTGTAATGACGCTAGGTTCCGCTAGCGTCCGGGCCCATTCGGGACGC
>CBFGON010000122.1:0-7303 GCA_965650395.1 uncultured Qipengyuania sp.
TATTCTGCATCTGGCGCAATTGCATGCGCAGATCCTCAAGGTCGAATTTGCCCGCCGCCATCTTGCGGGCGAGCGCTTCGGCCTCTTCTTCCTTGATCGTGGCGGCGGCCTTCTCGACCAGCGAAACCACATCGCCCATGCCAAGAATGCGCCCGGCCACACGACGCGGATCGAAGGCTTCGATAGCGTCAAGCTTTTCACCCGTACCCGCAAACTTGATCGGCTTGCCGGTGACATAGCGCATCGACAGTGCCGCACCGCCGCGTGCATCACCGTCCATCCGGGTCAGCACCACACCGGTCAGAGGCACTTCTCCGGTAAAGCTCTGTGCGACGTTCACTGCGTCCTGGCCGGTCAGGCTGTCGACCACCAGCAACACTTCGGTAGGTGTCGAAACACTGGCGATCGCCTTCATCTCGGCCATCAGTGCTTCATCGACATGCAGGCGGCCCGCGGTGTCGAGCAGCAGCACGTCAGCGGCCTGCAGCTTGGCCGATTCCATCGCGCGGCGAGCGATATCGACTGGCTGCTGGCCAGGAATGATCGGCAGCGTGGCGACATTGACCTGCTCGCCCAGCACCTGAAGCTGTTCTTGCGCCGCCGGACGATTGACGTCGAGCGAAGCCATCAGTGCTTTCTTGCCGTGCTTCTCGCGAATCAGCTTGCCGAGCTTGGCAGTGGTGGTGGTCTTGCCCGAGCCCTGCAGGCCGACCATCATGATCACGACCGGCGGCTTGGCAGCAAAGTTCAGTTCCGCGACTTCGGCGTTTTCGCCGCCAAGCATCTCGACCAGTTCATCATTGACGATCTTGACGACCTGCTGACCTGGAGTGACCGATTTCAGGACTTCCGAGCCGATCGCCTTTTCGGTGACGGCATCGATGAAACGGCGGACAACGGGGAGCGCGACATCGGCTTCAAGCAGAGCAATACGCACTTCGCGCATGGCTTCGCGCACATCGCCTTCCGACAATGCGCCACGGCCCTTGAGGCGGTCGAACACATTGCCGAGCCTATCGGACAGATTGTCGAACATGCCTGCTCAAACTCCCTCCCGGACGGAGCCCGGGCTAAACACGAAAAACGCCGGCGGACGAAAACTCGTCGGCCAGCGCGCGGTCAACCTGACCGGCTTGAATGTCTCCGGCGAACCGGAACCCACTGAAATTGTTGAAATGGTGGAGCCTAGCGGGATCGAACCGCTGACCTCTACAATGCCATTGTAGCGCTCTCCCAGCTGAGCTAAGGCCCCGGACCATTTCATCTACGGCACACTGTGGGGAGCGCGCCACCCTTGCGGGACGGCGCCCAATATAGGCCGCCTTCCCGCATTGCAACAGCAAAAATCAGCTATCGTCGTGGTCGTCGTCATCGCCCTTGGTCGTGGTTTCAACGCCCAGGTCGTCGTCGCCACCCAGATCGACTTCATTGTCGGGAGAATCCCCGTCTTCGTCGATGTCGATGTCCAGATCGTCGTCGTCACCGCCCAGATCGCTGTCGGCGTCGGCTTCCTTCTTCTTCTTCGCCTCTTCCTCGGCGAGGATCGGCTGCTTCGACTTGAGCACAGGCTCGGGATACCATTCCTCTGCACATTCGATGCAGTGGACCGGTTCGTCCTTCGTCAGATCGTAGAAGCGGGTGCCGCATTTCGGGCAGCTACGCTTGGTGCCCCATTCCGGTTTGACCATGTGTAATCCTTGAAAATTGCCGCCCCCAGCTTGGTGCTGCAGGGCCGTGAATTCGTAATTGTATTGATGGGAACCTGCTGGGCAGGAATCAACAGCGCGCGCGCCTTGCCAGAACGCATTGCCACTGTCAAAGACCCGCGCGCATCAGCCCACCCAACAGGAAAGCGATAGCTTGAGCGCATACAGATTTCTCCCGCGTGGCCCGCTGACCGGGCGCATCCGCGTGCCGGGTGACAAGTCGATCAGCCACCGCGCACTGATGTTCGGCGCGCTGGCGGTTGGGCGCAGCCGCATTTCAGGCCTGCTCGAAGGCGAGGACGTGCTCGCCACGGCGGCCGCTCTGCGCGCAATGGGCGCGCGGATCGAGAAAGAGGGGGACGACTGGGTCGTTGATGGCGTGGGTGTTGGAACTCTACTCCAGCCGGACAGCGCGCTCGACATGGGCAATTCGGGCACTTCCACGCGGCTCCTGCTGGGGCTGGTCGCCAGCCACGGGATCACCGCCGCCTTCACCGGCGATGCCAGCCTGTCGAAACGCCCGATGGGCCGGGTGATCGATCCCCTTTCACAGATGGGCGCGAGCTTCACGCCCTCGCCGGGCGGCACGTTACCGCTGATGCTGGAAGGTACGCAGCCTGCCGTGCCGATCACCTATCGACTGCCGGTGGCAAGCGCACAGGTGAAGAGCGCCGTACTGCTCGCCGGGCTCAACACGCCTGGTACAACCACCGTGATCGAGCCGGTGCCGACGCGCGATCATACCGAACGGATGCTGCGCGGCTTCGGTGTCGAAGTGCAGGTTGAGGAGGTGGATGGTGAAAAGCACATCTCGCTCACCGGCCCGGTCGATCTGAAGCCCGCCAATATCACCGTTCCCGGCGACCCATCCTCCGCCGCATTTTTCGTCGTTGCGGCCAGCATAATGCCGGGCAGCGATATCATTATCGAGAATGTCGGCCTCAACCCGACGCGCGACGGGATTTTCCGCGTGCTGAAGCAGATGGGCGCCAGCATCGACTATCTCGATCAGCGCGAAGTCGGTGGAGAGCCGGTGGCGGACCTGCGTGTCCGCCATGCCCGGCTCAAAGGTATCGAGGTCGATCCGGAAATCGTGCCGAGCATGGTCGACGAATTCCCCGTGCTGTTTGTCGCTGCCGCCATGGCCGAAGGAACCACTGTGACCAGCGGTCTCGACGAATTGCGCGTCAAGGAAAGCGACCGCATCACCGCCATGGCCGATGCGTTGACGCTGGCCGGCGCGCAGGTGGAGGAACGTGGTGACGGACTTGTGATCCACGGTAGCGGTGGGACCGCCCTGCACGGTAGCGGCCCCATCACTACTCACCTCGATCACCGCATCGCAATGAGCATGGCCGTGGCTGGACTAGCGAGCGATGCTGGCGTGGAAGTCGACAGTGTAGAACCAATTGCCACCAGCTTTCCCAACTTCATCTCCCTGATCGAGCAGGCGACCGCCTGATGCCACTCGATATCTACACGTTGGTCGGCTTCGTCGGCATGGCCTGCATCATCGCCGCCTATGCTTATCTGACCTGGCAGGACGAGCCGAATCCCTTCATCCTCCACGGCACCAATCTGATGGGCGCGGCACTGCTGACTGTCTCGCTGCTGGTCCACACCAACTGGCCCAGCCTCGTGCTGGAAGGCTTCTGGGCCGCGATTGCGATCTATGGGCTGGTGAAGGCGCTGAAGGCGCGGCGGACGCCGACATGATCATTGCAGTCGACGGACCAACCGCCTCGGGCAAGGGCACCATTGCCAAGGCGCTGGCGGCGCAATTCGGCTTGCCGCACCTAGATACCGGCCTGCTCTATCGTGCAGTCGGACGGCAGGTGTTTCTCAATGGCGGCGATCCAGACGACAGTGGTGATGCCCTGGCGGGATGCGCTTTTCCCGATGCGCTTCTGGATGATGCGGAGCTGCGAACCGAGGATACTGGCGGGCTGGCCAGCCGTGTCTCGGTCCACCCAACTGTGCGGCGGGCGCTGTTCGACCGTCAACGCGCTTTTGCTACGCAGCCCGGTGGCGCGGTGCTTGACGGGCGCGATATCGGAACTGTGATTGCGCCCGAGGCTCAGGCCAAGCTGTTTGTCACCGCCAGCGTCGCTGCGCGGGCCGAGCGACGGTTTCTGGAAATGCGACTGCGGGGCGCAGCGGTGACGCTGAAAGAAATCGAGGACGATCTGCGCCGCCGTGACGAGCGCGACCGCACTCGCGCCGTGGCCCCCCTCGTCCCTGCCGCCGATGCAATGGTGATCGACACCAGTGCGCTCGATCGCGAGGAAGCGATCGCCGCTGCGATCAATGCGGTGAAAACCACCCTCAAATAGGCTGAAAGACAAACTGTCTTTCCAGCCTGCGCAAAACTATATAACAGGGTATATATCTTGTTATGGAGCGAGTCGGTGGTTGATGTTGTTGCGCAAATGGGCCCGGCCTTTCTCGGCAGCCGGCTGAAGCGGCTGGGCGAACGGATGCAGGCAGGTGCCGCCTCGGTGATTACCGGTGCAGGACTGCCGCTCCAGCCCGGTCAAATGGCAATCATGGCGGCACTGCGTACCGGTCCGCGCACTATCGGCCAGCTTGCCGAAGCCAGCGGCACCAGCCAGCCCGGCGTCACCCGCACAATCGGACAGCTCACGAAGCTCGGCGTTGTCGCTGACGAGCAATGCGAGGACCAACGCAGCCGGATGATCGCCCTCACCAGCGAAGGCGAACGCATGGTGCAGGTCATCGCAACCGAAGTCTGGCCTCGCGTTGGTCAGGCCGCCGAGCAGATCCTGGCCCGGGTAGAAGGTGATTTCCTTCACCAGCTGGCAATTATCGAGGATGCGCTGGCCGAAGCCACGATCGACCAGCGTGCCGCCCTCGTCACCCCGGCTACGCTTTTACTGCGCGAATTCGACGACAGTCTGGCAGGCGAATTCCACGACATCAATCTCGAGTGGATCGAGACCATGTTTACTGTCGAGGCGACCGACCGCGAGGTGCTGGAAAACCCGCGCGAGCGCATTATCGATCCGGGCGGCGACATATTGTTCGTCGAGGCGGCCGGGCTCGGCATCGTAGGTGCCTGCGCCTTGCAGAAGACCGGCCCTGCGGCCTTCGAACTCACCAAGATGGGCGTGCGCGAAACTGCACGTGGTCTCAAGGCAGGCGAGTTCTTGCTCGGCGGCGTGATCGCCCGCGCCCGCGATCTGGGTGCGGAAAAGCTCTATCTGATGACCAACCGCAAATGCGCGGCTGCCATCCATCTCTACGAGAAACTGGGGTTCGAACACGACGCCGAGATCATGGCCGATTACGGCGCACGCTACGAACGCTGCGACGTGGCCATGCGCTATCGCGCGTAACCCTATTCGCCAGCCAACGCAGCCCGCTGCAAGGGATTGGGAACAGCCGGACCGACGCGCTTCAACGTGCAGCTATCGGTGTGGCGGAAAGGCTCTGCCACGCCCTTGATGCGGAGCATGGTTGTCTCGTGATAGGACCAGCTATCCGCGCCATGCACTGTCACTTCGATCTCGAAGCTGTCAGTGGTGAAATTTTCTTCGAGGAATGCGCCCGAGCAGATGCCGTTCTCGGTCGAACCGCGCGTTGCTGACAGCTTGAAGTGTAGGTCATCTTCCGTGGCAGCACCAATCGCCAGCGCGGTCTGCGCGCGAGGGATCGAGAGCGTCTGCGTGACCATTCCCGTCGCCGGCTCCCACAGCCAGAAGCCGACCTGTTCGTGATACATCTCGACCTCGCCCGGCTTCACGATGCGCGTGTGATAGCGCAGGCCATAGAGCAGCTGCGGGCCGTTCATCTGCGGATCGATCGGCTGCACCTCCATCCGCTCGACATAGGCCTGTCGCTCGGCCCCTTCGGCAGTCGGCTTCACGTCCAGTCCGTCATCCGCCGCCCACACACCCGCCAAACCGCGCAAGGGGCCGAGATTGGCAAGCGTGTCGACATGGGGATCGGGCTCATCGAACAGATGGGCAGGAAATTTGGACATGCTTCTCCTCGGCATTGCCGTCGCTTTGCAGCGGCATGAACGTTACGGACCGCACAGACAAGCCCGCTGCAGCGCTGCATGTTGACCCGACAGGGTTGGCATCCTCCCATCCCTATTTGCTTTCCTACACCCCCCGATTGCGGCCACATTCTGCGTATGGCCACCCAGTTTACCCCAGCCGACCCGCATTTGTCGCCCAATCGAAAGGTGACAATTGAAGGCGCAATTTGCCTCGTTTTTACGAGGGCAAACACCGTTGTCGCGAGTTTTCCAAAAACCCCCTGTCAGTGGTCCATCGGCGTCCTGAGCCGGAGTCGCTTTTCCTTGCAATAACGCTGGCATTTGCCTATGTGCGCGCCCGTTCGACGAGCAGATACAGGCTCGCGGCAAAGACATCCGACAGGGACGGTTTCGACCGGGGGCCATCCGCCCCGCCCCATTCGCTTTGTCTGCCGCACCGGTGGCAGCTTTTCGGATACCCGCGACGGCATTCGGCCCCGCGGGGGTTTCGGCCCTCTTGCCCCGTTAGACCCGCAATGGTGCGGGAGACGGAGAAAGACCCCGGGAAAACCGGTGGCCGGTAGCAAAACGATCGAAGGAAACTACCATATGGCAACTTCTGCCAATCCCACTCGCGATGATTTCGCGAAAATGCTCGACGAGCAGTTCGGCGGCGCCGACGAAGACGGTTTCGAAGGCCGCGTCGTCAAGGGCACTGTCACCAACATCGAAAACGGCTTTGCGCACATCGACGTAGGCCTCAAGAGCGAAGGTCGCATCGACCTCAAGGAATTCATGCGCGGCGAAGACGAGCACGGCCTGGCCGTCGGCTCGGAAGTCGAAGTGTTCGTCGACCGTATTGAAAACGCTGACGGCGAAGCAATGCTCAGCCGTGACCGCGCCCGCCGCGAAGCCGCATGGGACAAGCTGGAAAGCGAGTTCGGTGAAGGCAAGCGCGTCGAAGGCCGCATCTTCGGCCGCGTCAAGGGCGGCTTCACCGTCGATCTCGACGGCGCCGTGGCCTTCTTGCCCGGCTCGCAGGTCGATATCCGCCCGGTGCGCGATGTCGCTCCGCTGATGGACATGGCCCAGCCCTTCCAGATCCTCAAGATGGACCGTCGCCGCGGCAATATCGTCGTTTCGCGTCGCGCCGTTCTAGAAGAAACCCGCGCCGAACAGCGCAGCGAGCTGATCGACAAGCTGACCGAAGGTCAGGTGATCGACGGCGTCGTCAAGAACATCACCGATTACGGCGCATTCGTCGATCTCGGTGGCATCGACGGCCTGCTGCATGTCACCGACATGAGCTACAAGCGCGTAAACCACCCCAGCGAGATGATCGAAATCGGCCAGACCGTGACCGTCCAGATCGTCCGCATCAATGAAGATACCCAGCGCATCAGCCTCGGCATGAAGCAGCTGGAATCGGATCCGTGGGATGGTGTTGCTGCCAAGTATCCGATCGGCATGAAGATGTCGGGCACCGTGACCAATATCACCGAATATGGCGCATTTGTCGAAATCGAGCCGGGCATCGAAGGCCTGGTCCACGTTTCGGAAATGAGCTGGACCAAGAAGAACGTCCACCCGGGCA
>CBFGON010000123.1:0-7293 GCA_965650395.1 uncultured Qipengyuania sp.
GTCGGGCGTGCTTTGGCGGTCCTTTGCTGCGGAAAAACGCCGCCTGTGGTCAGTTGCCGCGCGTCATGGCTTGCAGCGGTTCGAGCGCTTCGCGCACGCCTTCGGCAAAAACGGGATCGGTCAGATCGCCATTCTCGCTATCAAAATGCTGGTAAAACTGCGGAACAGAATAGCTCGACAACACTTCGCCGCCATAGAAGGGCGCAGCAGACACACCGATGGCAAGCGAGCGGCCGCCACCGCCCTTGCCCGGCGAGGTCGAGAGCAGGACCATCGGCTTGCCCTGCCACACCTGCGTATCGATCCGGCTGGTCCAGTCGAACAGGTTCTTGAAGGCAGCGGTATTGTTGCCATTATGCTCGGCATAGGAAATCAGCACCGCATCCGCATCGCCAATCAGGCGGCGGAACTCGTGCGCTTCGGGCGGAATGCCGCCAGCCTGTTCGCGGTCGATGCTGAAGAGCGGCATCTCGAAATCGTTGAGGTCAAGGATTGTCGCATCCCAGCCCTCAAGCTGTCCCGCCGCCCAAGCGGCAAGCTGGCGATTGATCGAGTGGGAGCTGTTGCTAGCGCCAAAGGCAAGCAGGCGTCGCGACATTTATATCCTATCCCTTCCATTCCCGCCGTTCTTCGGCAGCTTTGAGTACTTCGTAAGCCAGTTGCAGCTTCTGAAATTCGGCTGCGGCGTCCTTGTCACCCGGCTTCACATCGGGATGCACAGTCTTGGCCTTTTCGCGCCAGGCCTTCTTTACCGTGGCGAAATCGGCATCGGCTTCCAGTTCAAGCACTTCCAGCGCGCGCATTTCATCGGCGCTGCGGCTGCCATCTCCGCTGCCCGCCCAGCCATAGTGCTGCGCTTCGGCATAGCCGGCATTCTCGCTGCGTTCGGATTTGGCGCGGGCTTCCTTCTCGGCCTTGTCGAGTCCTTCGAAATAATCCCACTTCTGGTTGTATTCGGCGGCGTGCTTCTGACAGAAGTGCCAGCGTTCGGGACTGTTCGGTGCCTTGGGCGCAGGACAATTGCCGGGTTCTTCACAGCCATAGCGGTCGCAGAGGCGCACCGTCGTCGCCTCGCGGTTCGAACCATAGCCGCGCCAGCGGGGAAAACCCCAGTCGTTGGAGCGTCCGGCCTTAGCCATTGGCAGAGGAGAATGTCGTTGGTCGGGCGGGCATGGCGTTCAATCTAGGGATGCTGGCAATCGAGGCAAGAATGTTGGAACCAGTTGCGATTCGAAATGTTGCATTGCAACGAACGATTCAGGAATATCCCATTAAAGGCCCTGCCATGAGCAAGCAACTGACCCTTTCCGCTGTCCTGTCCGTCCTGGCGATGGTCGCTTTCGCCGGCACCAGCACACTGGGCAATGTCCTGGCTGACAAGCCGGAGCAGTTCGGCAGCACAGCTTCTGCCGTGCAGATCGAAGCGGAAACCTTCTGAGAGCGGGCGGACCCCGGCCAGTGCCAGGGTCCGCCTATTCACCCGATACTTAGTTGATCGTCACCGTCGCTGCGCGGCGGTTCTGCGCCCATGACGCTTCGTCCGAGCCAAGAGCGACCGGACGTTCCTTGCCATAGCTGATCACCTGGATACGGTTGGCGGGGATGCCCAGCGAAACGAGGTAGTTCTTCGCCGCATTGGCCCGCCGTTCGCCCAGTGCAAGGTTGTAATCGCGCGTGCCGCGTTCGTCGGCATGGCCTTCAATGGTGAAGCTGACGTTCGAATACTGGCTGAAATACTGCGCCTGCGTCTGCAGCTTGGCCGAATCCTCGGCATCGATATTGTAGCGGTCAGTGTCGAAATAGACCGTTGTGTTGGCCATGCCGACTGCATCGATGAAGTGCTGCATGCTGCCGACCGAAGGGCCAGTAGCAGTAGGCGTCGGGGTCGGCGTGGTGACCGTATCCTCGGGCGGC
Organism: uncultured Qipengyuania sp.; assembly: GCA_965650395.1. GTDB lineage: Bacteria > Pseudomonadota > Alphaproteobacteria > Sphingomonadales > Sphingomonadaceae > Qipengyuania. The sequence continues at coordinate 1,915 of CBFGON010000123.1, forward strand.
GGCGGAATGTCTTCGGGCGCCTTCTTCGAGCATGCGGCCAGCGCGAGCGCCGAGGAAAGCATGGCAGCGGTGGCGAGACGGGTATTCATTAGGCTGTCTCCTCTTTTCAAGACAGATGGACGTTCGGTTCTGTGTCCTTCGAGGTTTGCGACCCTCTTGCGGATATAGAATGCGCCTAGGGCAGGATCGGTCCCCAAGCAGGGTCCGATGCGTCGACCGGCGTGGCAAGGCGGCGTTCGTTCTCGCCGGTCAAATCGACCTGCCACAGCGAGGTATGGCCGGTATTCCGTTCGGTGCGGAAGAACTGGATGATGCGGCCATTGGGCGCCCAGGTCGGCGCTTCGTCCTGCCAGCCGTTGGTCAGCCTGCGCAGATTGCGTCCATTCGGGCTCATCACCGAGACATTGAAGCCGCCGCCGATGTGGGTGAAAGCGATCTGGTCGCCGCGCGGACTCCATTCGGGCGTAGCAGCCCGGCCACCGAAGAACGACAGGCGGCGCTGGTTCGATCCGTCTGCATTCATGATGTAAATCTGCTGACTGCCCGAACGATCGCTCTCGAACACGATCTGGCTGCCATCAGGGGAATAGGAACCGCCGATGTCGATCCCTGGCGTGTCAGTCAGCCTGCGGCTCTCGCCGCCCGTGGCACTGACGCGGTAGATATCTGTATTGCCGCCCACTGCCATCGAATAGAGAATCCAGCGCCCGTCAGGGCTCCACCGCGGGGCAAAGGTGGGATTGCGGCTTTGCGAAATCAGCGTCTGCTTGCCGGTGCCGATGTCATAGACATAAATGCGCGGGTTGCCGTCAACATAGCTGAGGTAAACCAGCTTCTTGTAATCGGGCGAATAGCGCGGGGTCAGCGCGGTCGAGCGGCCGGTGGTGATGAAGCGGTGGTTCGCCCCGTCGCTGTCCATGATGGCCAGCCGCTTGGTGCGGTTGTCCTTCGGCCCTGTCTCGGCGATATAGGCGATGCGGCTGTCGAAGAACGGGCTTTCGCCGGTCAGGCGCGAATAGATGAGGTCAGCGCATTTATGCGCGGCGCGGCGCCAGTCGGCAGGGGCGACCACCCAGCCTTCGGCCACCAGGCGGTTCTGCAGCGCCATGTCATAGAGATAGCACCCCACGGTCAGCTTGCCGTCGCCGCGCGCGCGGACATAGCCCTGCACCAGCATTTCCGCGCCGCGGTTCGACCATGTGGCATAGGCGGGCGCGGTAATTTCGGCGAAAGCCGGCTTGGGCAGAGCATCGGGGCCAGTGGGCTTGAACAGGCCGTTGTTCTTGAGGTCGGCGGTGATGACCCGCGCCAACTCAACCCCCAACGCAGCGGTGCCGCTGGCGTTGGCCTGCGTGCTGGCATTGCGGTCGGTCGCGAAAGCCGGGATGGCGATGCCGAGATCGTCGAGCCGTCCTTCGTAGGACACGGTGACTTCCAGTCCGCCGTCCTCCTCGACCGTTTCGACATCCTGGCCTTCGGGCATTGCCTCGCCCAGATCCTGGTTCTGCGCCACGGCGGGTGCGGCCATGGTCAGTGCGAATGCGACAAGAGCGAACCTCATTGTGCGAGCCTCCAATCCAGATTTGCGGTGATCGTCTTCCACGCCTCGTAATATTCGGCTGGAAGATCGAAGGGGGCGGCAAGCTGCACCGCCTTGATGGCCTGTTCGCCATGGCGGCCGGCTTGCGCGCGGTTGGTATCGTTTACGCCGGTCTGCCGCACAACCGAGGGGCGGCCATTGAGCGAGCCGTCCGGATTGAGGCGGAAGCGCACGTATGTAGTGATAGCCTCCACCTCCGGGCCGTTGGGCGGTGCCCAGTGCGGCTTGATCTGCCGCGCGACGGCCTGCCCGATAGAGGCTTTGGCGCTGGCTCCGATCTGCGATGCGGGCGTGCGCGTTTCGCTGGTCGTCGTGCTGCTGCCAGCACCGGCAAGGAAATTGTCGCCGATACGCGAGCCACCGGTCTTTTTCTCGGCCGGTTTGGGCTGCGCCTTGGTGCGCGGCTGCTCGGTGCGCGGCTTGGGCTGGGCAGCGCGGGTCGGCGCGGGCACCGGGGTTTGCACCTTGGGTGTGGGGCGCTCCACCCTAGGCGTGACCGGCGCTTCGAGCATCTCAGGCGCCGGCGCGGGCACGTCCGACAGTTCAGGCGCAATCGCAGCGCGGCTTTCGGGCACGGGATCGGGTGCGGTGGCTTCAAGCCCGACTTCTTCGGCAAGGTTCACCGTCATCCGTTCGGGCTTTGGCAGTATCGGCGTTGGCGCAAAAAAGGCCTGGATTACCAGTGCGGCGAGCACGGCCAAGTGCAGCGCCACCGCGACGATCAGCCCGGTGCGCTCCTCTGCCCTGATGCCATGCCGTTCCATCATCTGACCCCGGCTATTGGCCCTCGGATGAACCATTGTTGACCGGCGGGGCGGATTGTCCGCCATTGGTAACCAGCGAAATACGGTTCAAACCGGCCCGGTTGAGTTCGCCCATCACCGCCATCACGCGCCCGTAATCGAGCGCACGGTCGGCGCGCAAAGTGATGTCTGGCCCGTCGCCCGCACGCGGTATCGCTTCGAGCGCGGCAGGCAATCCGCCCACGGCAATTTGCGTATCATCGATATAGACATAGCCCTGCGCGTCCACGCTGATCGACACCTGCTGCTGCTCCTGCGGCAACGCATTAGCGCGGCTATCAGGCAATTCGATTGGCACTCCTGCAGTGAGCAGCGGCGCGGTGACCATGAAGATGATCAGCAGCACCAGCATCACATCGACGAACGGCGTGACGTTGATTTCCGACATCGGCCGCCGCCCGCCCCGTCCGCGGCGGCGACGCGTGCCTTTGGATGAGGCGAGGCTCATCGCCATATCAGCGTGCCTCCAATTGGCGGCTGAAGGTCGCGTGGAGCCGGTCGGCAAACCGATGCAGACCGCCCTCGAACCGTTCCACCGCATGGCTGAAACGGTTGTAGGCGATCACCGCGGGGATAGCCGCGAACAAGCCGATTGCGGTGGCGAACAGCGCTTCCGAAATGCCCGGAGCCACCACGGCGAGCGAGGAGCTTTCCTGCGCGCCGATCTGGAAGAAGCTGTTCATGATGCCCCAGACGGTGCCGAACAGGCCGACGAAGGGCGCTACCGCGCCAACGGTGGCTAGGAAATTGAGCCGTTCGGCAATATCGTCCGCCTCCAGCGCGACTTGGCTTTCCATCGCAACGTGCAGGCGGCTGCGCAGCCCTTCGGGATCGCGCACCTCGCCTTTGGTCGAACGGCGCCATTCGTCCACCGCCGCCTGCGCCACACGGGCCGAAGGAATATCCTTATTGCCGCGTTCGGACATGAAGCGGTCGAAATTCTCCGCCCGCCAGAACTCATCCTCGTAGCTGCGTGCGCGCTTCTTGAGCGAACTCATCCGCAGGCTGAAGGAGACGATAATGGTCCACACCCAGATACTGGCAAGCAGCAGCCCAGCCATCACCAGCTGGACGATTATATCGGCATCTAGGAACAGCCGCACGGGATCGACCCGAGTCGGCGCGGAAACGGCGAGAATTTCGAGAGCTGTCATTGAACCTCTGTGGCATTGGCGAAACGCGCGAATGAAGCGCGCCAGCTGTCTGGCTGTTTAACGGGCCGACCCGATGGTGAAACGAAGCCGACGCGCAAATGTGCCTCGGCCAGCAATTCTTCTCCGCGAAACGCCTTCTGGTGCATACGGCAGGACGCCGCCTTCAATTCGGTGCAGCGGGTTTCGATCAGTATATCGTCATCCAGCTTTGCCGGACGCAGATAGCGCAGGTTTATTTCGGATACGGCATAGGCACCCACCCCCGCCTCTATCGCGGCGCGCTGGTCGATTTCCAGCTGCCGCAGCAGATCGCTGCGGGCCCGTTCGAACCAGCGCAGGTAATTGGCGTGATAGGTGATGCCGGAAAGGTCGGTGTCCTCGTAATAGACGCGTACGGCATAGAGATGCCGGTCATTGTCGATCACGCCGTCGGGGGGATGGGGCAGTCGCATTCGCCGGTGCCCTAGCCGAGCGCGGAGTCGCCGGGCAAGCCTATTGGACGAAAGGACCTATGCACGCGACGAAAGGCGGGGTTTCAGCCCCTGCGAGCGATCATCGGCCCCAATGGCTGACCTCCGAAGATGTGGACGTGCAGATGCGGCACTTCCTGTCCGCCATGCGCGCCCAGATTGGCCATGATGCGATATCCGGGTGCGACCAGCCCCTTGTCACGCGCAACTTGCCCCACAGCGCGCACGAAACCAGTGATTTCTTCCGCGCTCCCATGCGCGCTGAAATCGTCCCAGCTGACATAGCGCCCTTTGGGAATCACCAGCGTATGCACTTCGGCCTGCGGATTGATGTCCTCGAAGGCATAGGCCCAATCATCCTCATAGACCTTGGTCGAGGGGATTTCGCCGCGCAGGATCTTGGCGAAGATATTGCTGTCGTCGTAAGGCTGGGTGGCATCAATCGGCATCAGTCTGCGCTCCTGCTGGCTTTTTCATCGAGGCCGGAGATGCCTTCGCGCCGGTCGAGTTCGGCCATCACCGTAGCTATCGAAATGCCCTTTTCAGCCAGCAGCACCATCAGGTGGAACAGCAGATCAGCTGCCTCGCCGGTCAGTTCGTCGCGGCTGCCTGAAAGCGCCGCAACGCAGGCCTCAACGGCTTCTTCACCCAGCTTGCGCGCCATCACCGGCAGTCCGCGCGATGCGAGATGCGCGACATAGCTGGTGTCCGGGTCTGCACTGCGGCGTTCTGCGATCACCTGTTCGAGGCGGAATAGCGTATCCATGAGCGTGATCCTTGTCGCGTCAGCCGCGCGCAGGCAAGCCTGCGGCTCTAAGCGCGGCGTGGGCTTCGGCGATGGTGTGGGTGCCGAAATGGAAGATCGAAGCCGCCAGCACTGCGCTGGCATGGCCGCGCGTTACGCCTTCGACCAGATGGTCGAGCGTGCCCACACCGCCGCTCGCCACCACCGGCACGGGAACCGCATCGGCGATCGCGCGCGTGAGGTCGACATCATACCCATTTTTGGTCCCGTCTGAATCCATCGAGGTGACGAGCAGTTCGCCCGCGCCCAGTTCGGCCAGCTTCACCGCATGGGCCACGGCGTCGATCCCGGTGGGATTGCGCCCGCCATGTGTAAAGACCTCCCACCCGCGCCCATCGCCGCTGGTGGTGGCCCGCGCATCGACCGATGCGACGACGCACTGGCTGCCGAATTTGTCCGCGATTTCGGCCACAAGCTCGGGCCGCGCAACGGCGGCGGAATTGACCGCGATCTTGTCGGCCCCGGCCAGCAGCAGCGCGCGCGCATCCTCCACGCTGCGCACTCCGCCGCCCACCGTCAGCGGCATGAAGCACACTTCCGCCGTGCG
>CBFGON010000124.1:0-7276 GCA_965650395.1 uncultured Qipengyuania sp.
CGCCAGCCGCACGCTTCATCTGGGCGCGGCGCTGTTTGCCGCAGGGCTGATCGGCGGGATCTATCTGCGCGCCGTAGTGGTCGAATATCGTGCAGGGTGGGAGAGCACGTTTCTTGGACCCGGAACGGTCCACTGGCTGCTCGCCACCATGCTCGGCCCCGCGAGCGCGTTGACCGGGGTTGCGATTCCGCCGGTGAATGAGATCGCTGCAATGCGCTGGACCGGGCCCGCAACGGGCGGGGTCAATGCCGCGCCGTGGATCCATCTCTACACGGCCACGCTTGTCGGGCTGGTGATCGTTCCGCGCCTGCTGCTGAGCGCATGGCAGGCGCTGCGTGGCTGGCGGCTGGCGCGCAATTTCCCCACGGCCGGGCACGAGGATTTCTACACCCGCCGCCTGCTGCGCGCGAGCGGAGCCTCGCGCGGCAAGGCGCGGGTCACGCCCTATGCCTATCGACCCGGCGAGGAGACTCGCCGCCGTCTTTCAGATGCCTTGCGCAGCGTGCTGGGCGACGGGGCAGAAGTCCATTTCGACGAGCCGGTGGAATATGGCTCCGAGGATGAATGGCACGAGCGTTTCGCCGCCGATCCCGACGATGATTATCACCTGCTCCTGTTCACGCTTTCCTCCACGCCCGAGGCGGAAAACCACGGCGCGCTGGCAGAGGCGCTGGCGCAGGGCAATGCACGGCGGGGGCAGGGCACAATCCTCGGCGCGCTGGTCGATGAAAGCCCGTTCCGCGCGCATTTCGCCGGGCAGGCCGGGCTCGACGAGCGCGTAGCCGGACGGATGGAGGCGTGGCGCAATGCGCTGGGCGCAGCGGGGGTCCACCCGCTTGGCGTCGACCTGTCTCTGCCGCCCGGATCGGGGCTGGCCGAACGGATCGAGGCTAACCTCATCCCCGATGCGGAGCTGCGCAAATGACCCGGCTGGACAGCCCCGCCAGCAGCGGCACCACCGTCAATCTCAGCCTCATCAGCCACACCAATGCGGGCAAGACCACGCTGGCGCGCACGCTGCTGGGCCGCGATGTGGGCGAAGTGCGCGACGCTGCGCATGTCACCGATCTGTCGACCGGCTATGTGCTCGTCCAGCAGGGTGACGATACGTTGATGCTGTGGGACACGCCCGGCTTTGGCGATACCGCACGGCTGCTCTCGCGGTTGAAGAACAGCGGCAATCCGATCGGCTGGTTCCTCAGCCAGGTGTGGGACCGCTGGCGCGAACGCCCGCTGTGGTCGAGCCAGCAGGCGGTCAAGAATGCGCGCGAGGAAGCAGACGTCATCCTCTACCTCGTCAACGCGGCGGAAGACCCGGCGAGCGCCAGCTATGTCGGGCTCGAGATGGAAGTGCTCGGCTGGATCGGCAAGCCGGTGGTGGTGCTGCTCAACCAGATGGGCCCCCCGCGCGAGGATGTGGGGCAAGAGATCGCGCGCTGGAGCGGGATTGGCGCACCGGGTCAGGTGCGCGCCGTGCTCCCGCTCGATGCCTTCGCCCGCGTCTGGGTGCAGGAAGGCGCGCTGCTCGATACGGTGACGCCGCTGCTCCCGCCAGAGAAGCAGGCTGCGATGACTGCCTTGCGCGCCCGGTGGGAGGAGTTGAACCTCGTCCGTTTCGATGCCTCGATGGATGTGCTGGCGCGCTATCTCGATCGCGCTGCGGCCGACCGTGAAGAAGTGGCCGAGGCAGGCTGGCAGGGCAAGCTCACCGCCGCGCTGTCAGGCCGCGACAAGGGTGACCGCGCGGCGCGCAAGGCAATGGGTGATCTGGCCACACGGCTGGCAGAGAGCACTGCCGGGTCGACCGACGAACTGATCAAGCTGCACGGATTGTCCGGCAAGGCAGCGGCGAAGGTGCTGGAGCGAGTGGGCGAGGATTATGCCCATGCCGCCAAGACGCCGGAGGGCGCGGCGGCGGCGCTGGGCGGGCTGTTCTCGGGCGCGGTCGGCGGGCTGGCGGCAGATGTTGCGGCGGGCGGGCTTACACTGGGCGGCGGCATGATCGTGGGTGCCGTGCTGGGCGCGCTCGGCGCAACCGGCGTAGCCAAGGGCATCAACATGGCGCGCGGTGAAGACGGATCATCCATGCGCTGGGCAAGCGATTTCCTCGAACGTCTGACGGTGACAGCGGTGCTGCGCTATCTCGCCGTGGCGCATTACGGGCGTGGGCGCGGCGAATGGTCTGAAGGCGAACATCCGCCCTTCTGGCAGAAGGTGGTCGAGGAGGAAGTGGCCAAACGCGGCGAGGAATTGAAGGCGCTGCTGCGCGCGGCACGGAGCAGCGGCGATGGTACTGGATTGCGGGAGATCGCGGCACAACTGCGCGCGATTTCAGGCGCGGTGCTGAAGCGGCTCTATCCGGGGTCCGGGGTGAGTCTCGGGGCGAAATAGTTCGTGCTCAAGTGAATGCGCGAGCTATCGATCCTCCCTTTGCCGAAAATATCCGGAACCTAGGTTTTCGCTCAATACATTCGATGAAAAGTCGCCCGCTTCAAGCCCGTAAGGTGATCCTCGCGCAGCAATCGTTCCATTCAAGTAGCGCCCATTCAGGCCTGGAAGCCAATTCAATCGTTTATCGATTCCCATTGTTACGGGCTCATTTGTCACCTCGATCGTGATCCGCGATATGCCCACGCTTTCAGGAGAGACCTTGCGAACGCTGGCAGGCATATCGAGCTGATCGAAGCGAACCAGCATCGGCCAGACATGAACTGGCTCCTTGCGAATAGGATTGGGATTGGGAATCGTGCGCGGCAGGTCGCGCGGCCCCTTCACCTCCAACATGGCGTTGTGACGCTCGGCATTATCCGCCAGATGATCATTTCCGTAAATGCGCCCTACGTGCTTGTTTATGGCGCGGTCAGCGCGATCTTCCCGCGCCGGCAGATTCATCAGTGCTGGCTCGGTAATGCGCGCTGCGTAGTAGCCAAACCCGAAGTCCCCTTGCTCCGGCTTCATCAACGCGAACACCGGGCCTTTCGGCGTCTCGATGATCACAGCTTGCCCTTCGGTGCGGTAGTCGACACGGCGGCCCGTGCTGTCCTGAATAGTGGAACCCTCTTCAACCGTTACATGGCGCACCACCGAATAGGCCTTTCCGTCGGCGTAAATCGTCATCTTGTAGGAATAGTCCTGCCATCGATCGCCACATCCCGCGAGTGTGATGGCAAGAACCAGGCAGGTAAGAAAACGGATCACGGTAACCTCGGCGTGGCGAAGCTCCAGGGTAGGGCGAAGGCCTGACCATTCTGTAAACAGACGCTTTTTGTACGACTTGATGCTCACTCACCCCAACGCAAACAGAGCCAGCGCATCAGGGCCGGGCAAGCGCAGCGCTACGTAGTCACGTTTTAACAGGCCTGCATTCTGATGCCCGCGCGGCGTCGGTGCCGCAAATCCAGCACCACGCGTAGCTACATCCCCACTTCGCGACGCAATTCCGTGTCGAGATTGGATTTCACGCTCTGCCAGTAGGCGCGGTTGTAGATGTTATGCCATTCGAAAGGGTCATTCTGGTGGTCATACAGTTCCTGCCCCGAGTTCCGGGACAAGGTGTAACGCCACCGCAGGCCCTTGATCGTATGATTGCGGATCATCGGGTCACCGGGTGATGTCGAATCCGGATTGTCGCCGAAGTTCGACGTAATAGCATACGGCGTGCGCGCCATTTTGGGATAGGTAGGATTGCGCAGCGCTGGGACTAGCGACTGCCCGTCATGTGCAGGGCGATTCGCCGCGACCGGAATGGGGTTGAGGCCGGCCAGGTCCACCAGAGTCGGGTAAAGATCGACCAGCGAAGCAGGGACGGGAGAGGTGCGGCCTCGCGTCGCATCCCAATTGCTCGAGAAGCTGGAGATGATTAGCGGAACGCGGGTGCTTTCGTCCCAGAGCGACATTTTGCCCCAATTGGTCTTTTCGCCCGCGCTCCAGCCGTGGTCGGAGGTGACAATAAAAATGGTATTTTCGCGCAGAACCGGATCGGCTTCGACCGCATCGAGGATGACGCCGACTTGCCGGTCCACTTCATAGGCGGCGACGAGGTAGGTCAGCACCAGGCTACGCAGGAGATTTTCCCTGTTGTTGGCAATCGTCGCGCCGGGGTTGAGCAAATCGGGAATAGCGCCCCCTTCGGCCGCCGCCTGCATGACCTGTTTGAAGCCTTTCCGGCCATGACCAACAATTGCTTGCGGCGGAACATCGGCAAGGTCGGTATTTTCGATCAGTCCCTGATAATAGGTCGGCAACTGCACATCCGTAATCGACCGGATCTGCTTCGCCGCCAGGAATTCATCATAATATTCATCGGGCATATATTGCGCGACGTGGGTTTTGGTCAGCCCGAGCAGCAGCATGAAGCTGCGGTTTCCGTGCGGCACGGTTCTGTGAAAGGCGGGATCGCCCTGGAGTTGTCCACGGATCAGCGCCGAAGCCCAGGATGCAATCCTTTCATCGTTCAGCTGCGATCGATCGGTCGGGCTGTTGTACCGGAAGGGGCCACCCGGGTTGGCAAATCCGCGATAGGAATGTCCGGCAGGATAGGCGCTGTTCATCCCTGCAGTGAAGGTGGGTGGAGTGGAAATTCTGCCAAAACCCCAGGCCCAGCCCTGAAGCGATTCTGGCAGGTCGGGATTGGTGTTCCAACTTCCGCCCGGCAAAATGTCGATCAGGCCCGACGCACGCCGCACCCAGTCGGTACCTTCTGCACCGCCAGGCACCCGTCTCGTCGGCTTGTTGAAGCTCTTGGTGATGCCATCCCACGGGTAAGGCCCGAATTCGGAATCCGGGCCGATATAGCCGCTCGACCGGTCGCCCATTGTTGTTCCGTGGCTGGCAGGGTCGCTAGTGCCGAAAACCCTGTAATCGCCTTCGCCCTCGTGGAAGACCTTTCCGGCGGTATAGACCGCGTAGCCATTGTCGCGGAAATGTTCGGGCAGCAGCTTCGCATCGCTCAGCACCGGATGCTCGCGGAAATGATAGGTCGAATGATACTTCCCGCTGGTTGAGGGGAGGTAGCCGCTGAGAAAACTCGCACGCGATGGCGAACACAGCGGCGCGTTGGCATGTGCATTGGTGAATGTCACACCCTTGCTGGCCAGGCGATCGAGATTAGGTGTCAGCGCTTGCGGGTGACCCGCCAGCGGTCCGACAAAATCGTTGAGATCGTCTGCAACGATCAACACCACATTCGGCCCGGCGGCAAATGAAGGCGGCGGTGGCGTGGGTGTAGGAGTGGGTGTCGGCGTCGGAGATGGCAAGATCGATCCCGACTTTGAACTATCTCCACCTCCGCACGATGCAACGGCACCTGCGAGAGCGAGCAAAAAGACATACTTCACTGAAAGCGCCCTGTGAAACCCCATATGCAGAACCAACCATCCCAGACGAACGAAAAATGGTCAAGGCAACATTCGTCTGCAATGACGCAATTTTGCAAAGCCGCATTATATTGACCAAGTTTTAGTAAGAACTGTGACGATAGAATTACAGAATCCCTACCGTAATTGTTTCACTTTGTTGCAGAAAGTGCTGTGTTCGCAGTGCATGTTTTGGGCGACGCGCCACCGAAATCCGGAGGTTGCGCGGACCAGTTGGAAGGCCGCCTCCTGATGTCGGAATACGGCCGGCGTGCGTATATTGCCCGATCCTGGCCCACTCGGACTAATCCATGGCAAACAACGCCAGCGCATCCGGATCGGGCAGGCGCAGCGTGCCGTAACCGCGCTCGATCAGCCCCGCCTTCTGCAGATCGCGTAGGGCAGCATTGGCGGTGGCGCGGGTGACACCGAGCAGATCGGCAAGTTCCTGCTGGGTGGCAGCAATTTCGTGGCCTTCGCCCGCCATGGTCCGCAGCAGTCCGGCCATGCGCGCGGGGTTGGTGCCCCGCCGCATCCCTGTCAGCAGGCCCAGCGCATTCTGCAGTTGTTCTGACAATGCGCCAAGCAGCGCGCGGGTTGATGCAGGGTAATTGTCGAGCGCGGCGAGGAAGGCCTTGGCCGCGATGAACCGCACGCGGCTGGGCCCGCGCGAAATTGCATCGACGATCCGCGGCTGGCCCGAGAATACGGCCAGCTCGCCATAGGAATCGCCAGTGCCAAGCAAGGCGATCGCGCGAAAGTCGCCTCTGGGGGTGAACTGGCCCACTGTTACCGCGCCTTCTTCGATCAGCCAGAATCCGTCCGCAATATCGCCGCGCTGCTGGATGATCTGTCCATCTGCGAATGCACGCTCGGTCGCGCCGCGCAGCAGATGCGCCCGCAAGGCGGGGTCAAGCGCTTCAAACAACATCGGCGTGGCTGCCGAGCGGCGAGTCGCATGAGAATGTAAAGATTTGGACATTCTTTCGCTTCGGTAAACGATAGTGTTCGAATCGACAAGAAAGTCATGGAGTCCTTTGCGGCTCCGGGGAGAGAGAAGATGCCTGCACAACTTGCGGCCATTTTTGCCGTCTTCATCGGTTTCGCGCTGCTCGAGCTGTGGCAGACGCGGCTGTTTTCCAAACCCGAACAGACCAGCAAGGATGGTTGGGTCGAATTGATCGGCTCTACCGTGCTGCTCGCAGTGACGCAGCCCACGGTAGTGCTCGCCGCCACAGCGCTCGCCAGCTGGCTGGCTCCGGAGTTCAAGGGCGCGTTGACGAACCTCAATGTGTTCGCCGCCATCGCACTGTTCCTGTTGCTGGACGACATGACGCAGTATTGGTTGCACCGTGCCAGCCACAGTGTGCCGTGGCTCTACAACCTGCACCGCGCGCACCACGATTCGCGCTATATGTCGGTGCGGATCGTTTATCGGAACAATGTATTCTATTACGCGCTGATGCCAGGCATCTGGCTGTCAGGCGTGCTGGTCTATCTCGGCCTCGGCTGGGTCTATGTCGGCTATGCCATCGTCAAGATGACCGTCATCATCGCGGCGCATAGCGATGTTGCCTGGGACAAGCCGCTCTATCGTATAAAATGGCTGAACCCGGTGATGTGGCTGGTCGAGCGGACAATTTCCACGCCCGCCACGCATCACGCGCATCATGGCCGCCATGCCGATGATCCAGCGGTTAACTACAAGGGCAATTTCGGGAATCTGCTGTTCTTCTGGGACGTGTTGTTCGGCACTGCAAAGATCACCCGCACCTATCCCGAAAGCTATGGCGTCGAGAATCTCGCGCCCGCTTCGATCGGCCAGCAATTGCTGTGGCCGCTGGTGCCAGAAAACAAGGTCCATCCCGCCGAATCCAAGCCGGCGGGAGAGCAGGTGGCCACCTCCGCCGCCTGACGAAAGC
>CBFGON010000125.1:0-7214 GCA_965650395.1 uncultured Qipengyuania sp.
GTGGCGGCTTCGGCAGCCTTGGCGGTTTCGGCAGTGTTCGCGTCATCGGCAACGACATTGGCGGCGGGATCAGCGACCGGTACTTCGGCAACGGGCTCCATCGCTTCGTCAGCGGTGATTTCTACGGTGTCGGCCTCGGCTTCGGTCGAAGCGTCGTTCGAGCTGCCACAAGCGGCAAGCGCGACGGAAACGGCAGCAACAGCGGCGATACGGAACTTCATGAAATCTCTCCTTCAGAGTGCCACGAGCCGGGGGCAAGGCACGGATTATGGCTGGATAAAGGCACGCAAGCGCATTGGCCAAGGGAAAATGCAGTCCGGCGTGGTTGCATGCGACGAATGGTTTGGCGAGAGAGAGGCATGGCCGCCCCCGAAACCGTCACCAGCCTGCCCGATCCTGCGCATGAGGCATTGCGCTCCACTTTCGGTTTCGATCATTTCCGCGGACGGCAGGAAGAAGTGGTCGCACGCGTGCTGGCAGGGCAATCGACCTTGGCGGTGATGCCTACCGGGGCAGGCAAATCGCTGACCTACCAGCTTCCGGCAGTCATGCTCGACGGGACCTGCGTGGTCATCAGCCCGCTGATCGCACTGATGCATGACCAGTTGCGCAGCGCGCGCGCCAATGGCATCCGTGCGGCTACGCTGACCAGCGCCGATGCAGACTGGCGCGAGACGCAGGATGCTTTTCGCGCAGGCGAACTTGATCTGCTCTATGTTGCACCCGAACGCGCCAGCCAGCCCGCTTTCCGTGATTTCCTTTCGGCCACCCCTCTGGCGCTGTTCGCCGTCGATGAAGCGCATTGTGTAAGCGAGTGGGGTCACGATTTCCGCCCTGACTACCGCATGCTGCGCCCGCTGATGGACGCCTTCCCCGATGTCCCGCGATTGGCGCTGACCGCGACCGCCGACCAGCAGACGCGTGCCGATGTGATGGCGCAGCTTGGCATTCCGGAAGAAGGGCTGGTTCTGGCAGGCTTCGATCGGCCCAATATCCGCTATGCGATCAACCACCGCGACAACCCGGTGCGGCAGATCGTGACGCTCATGACGGAACAGCCCGGCCCCGGCATCGTCTATGCCCAGACCCGCAAGAAGGTTGAGGAACTCGCCGATAAACTTGCTGCCGCCACCGGACGCGCTGTGCTGCCCTATCACGCCGGTCTCGACCCGCAGACGCGCACCGACAACCAGGCCGCCTTCGTCGCCAGCGAAGATATGGTGATCATCGCCACGGTTGCTTTCGGGATGGGTATCGACAAGCCGGACGTGCGCTTCGTCGCCCATGTCGGCGTGCCCAAGTCGATCGAGGCCTATTATCAGGAAACCGGCCGCGCGGGGCGTGACGGTGACCCTGCCAAGGCGACCATGTTATGGGGGGCGGGCGATTTCGCCACTGCGCGCCAGAGGTTGGGCGAAGCGCCGGAGGAGCGGCGCTCTGCCGACCGCGCCCGGCTCGATGCACTGGCCGCACTGGTGGAAACGCATGAATGCCGCCGTGCGCTGCTGCTGCGCCATTTCGGTGAATCACCGCCTGAGACCTGCGGCAATTGCGACAATTGCCTCGATACGCCCGGCGTCACCGATGTCACCGTTCTGGCGCGCAAGCTGCTTTCGGCAGTCTATCGCACCGGACAGAGCTTCGGCATGGGCCATTTGCAGAAGGTTCTGACCGGCAGCGAGGATGACCGCGTGCGCCAGCGAGGGCACGATCGGCTAAGCGTATTCGGTATCGTCGAAGGCGAGGATGCACGACTGCTGCAGCCGCTCTCTCGAGCTTTGCAGGCCCGCGGAGACCTCGTACCGACCGAGCATGGCGGGTTGGCGCTGGGCGGATCGGCTCGTGCCATTCTGACCGGCGAGCGCACGGTCGAGATCGTCGTCCCGCCCAAGCGCGAGCGGCGTGGGCGGCGGAGTGAAGGTGCGGCCAACCCGGTTGGCGATCCGCTGTTCGAAGCGTTACGGGATCGTCGCCGCGAACTGGCGCAGGAAGCCGGTGTGCCGCCCTATGTGGTGTTCCACGATTCGACATTGCGCGAAATGGCCATGCACCGCCCGTCATCGCGCGCGGAACTGGCGGAGATTTCCGGGATCGGATCGCGCAAGCTGGACGCCTACGGTGATGCCTTTCTCGCAGTCATCCGCCAGTATTGAGCAGTCAGTGCGCTGGCCGGCCTTGCCGCAACATCAGGGCAATCCGGTCCTTTATCGCCAGCCGCAGCTTCTTCAGCCGCAGTACTTCCAGCGCATCCCTTCCGCGGCGGCTTTGCGCACGGTCGATCTGCTCGTCGAGTTTCTGGTGACGTTCCATCAGGCGGAACAGGCGTTCGGACATAGTGTAATCCCTTTCGAACAAAAGTTGAGTTCGATCGGATGCGCCGAGCCGGGCGGGGCTGATTGGGGGGGAGGGTCATCCCGGGCCCGGCATCGGCGTCATCCGATGCGGTCCGACATCACGAAGCGCAACGCCCTGATGGGCCGCCGCGCCGCGCCAGAGGGGCCCGGTCCGCTCACTCAATCTAGGGCGCTGCATCCAAGGTTCAAGGCCATTTTCGAATGTTCTTGCCGGACGGTTCGATTCGATATAACTATGATATCATAATTATATCGGAGGAGTGATTCGTCATGTCGGTTGAACTCAAGGGGATGAAGACCAGCCGCGAACATGCAGCATCGAGCCACAGTGGCTATGTCATGCTGCTGGTGCTCGCCGCGCTGATCGCAGTGGCAGCCTTTGCAATTCCGGGGCTGTTTCCGGGCGAAGGTGCTACGCGGGTCGCCAAGCTTGCCTTCGTGGGCACGCTGGTCCTGACAATTCTTGGCCTGCTCATTGTTTCGGCCGGTTTCTTCATGATCCAGCCCAATCAGGCGGCGGTGATCACGCTGTTCGGGGAATACAAGGGCAGCGAACGGACCGAGGGGCTGCGCTGGGTATGGCCGTGGATGGGTCGCAACAAGATTTCCGCCCGCGCGCACAACGTCCATTCGGAGCGAGTCAAAATCAACGATTTGCGCGGCAATCCGATCGAAATAGCCTGCAATGTCGTGTGGCGCGTTTCCGATACGGCACAGGCCAGTTTTGACGTCGACGACTACAAGGCCTTCGTGAACATCCAGATCGAGGCGGGGCTTCGCACCGTCGGTTCGCGCCATCCCTATGACGATCTGGTCGGCGAGGAAGTGACGCTGCGTGGCAGCGCCGATGTGGTCAATCACGAGCTGCTGGTGGAACTGGGCGACAGGCTCAAGGTTGCCGGCATTGTGGTCGATGAAGCTGGTCTCACCCACCTTGCCTATGCGCCCGAGATAGCCAGTGCCATGCTGCGTCGCCAGCAGGCCGAAGCAGTGATCGCCGCGCGCGCCAAGCTGGTGATGGGCGCAGTGGGCATGGTCGACGATGCGCTGACCAAGCTCAGCCAGGATAATATCGTCGAACTCGACGACGAACGTCGCGCAGCCATGGTCAGCAATCTCATGGTGGTGCTGTGCGGCGAACGCGAAGCACATCCCGTGGTCAACGCCGGTTCGCTCTACTGAGCCTGACGTTCGGGACCTGAGCTGATGCAGAAGAAATCCTTCGCCTTGCGCCTCGACCCGGCGGTCCACGCCGCGGTCGAGCGCCTGGCGGCGGATGAGCTGCGCAGCGCCAATGCCCAGATCGAAATGCTGCTGCGCGAAGCGCTCGACGAGCGCGGCATTGCCGTAAAGCACACGGCCAAGCCCAGGCGCGGGCGCCCGGTAAAGGAAGATGGCAATGAGTGACAAGGACGACGCCTGGTTCGCGCCGAAGCGGTATGGTTATGGCGCTGGATTGCCCATTGCGCGGCAAGGCTGGGCGCTGCTGATGGCCTATATGGCGATAATCGGCCTCGCAGTCCTGCTGATCGAGTGGGACACCGAAATCGGGCGGCCGGCTGGCATGGCGATTATCCTCCTGGCTACAGCGGCGCTCATGGCAATCTCACGCGCAAAAACCCGTGGAGGCTGGCACTGGCGCTGGGGCAAGAGGGATTGATCGGAAGGCCCGCCAAGGGCAATCTTGTCTCGATGTTAACCATTACTTCCTATGCCAGAGCGATGGTCTCGCCATTCGCCTCTGCATGCGTGAGAATTCCGCGCTGGGTGCTGTTTGCGGTATCCGCACTGGCCGTCGGCGCGATCCCGATGGCAGCGGTACTCGGCGACAATTCGGCCGCGCCCTTTCGAATAGCGGAGAGCGGACAGCGCTACGATACTCTGCAGGAGGCAATCGACGTAATTGGTGAAGGCAGCGGTACTATCGAGATTGCCGCGGGCAGCTATGCGCAATGCGGCTATCAGAAGAAGGGCCGGATCGATTACGTCGCGCGCATCCCGGGTTCCGTTACGTTCGACGGAGTTCCCTGCGCAAACAAGGCGGCTCTGGTCTTGCGCGGCGAAGGGGCGACCGTCAACGGGCTGACCTTCGCCAATATCCGCGTTCGCGACAAGAACGGTGCGGGCATCAGGCTCGAGAACGGCACACTCGAAGTAACACGAAGCTGGTTTCGCGATAGCGAGCAAGGCATCCTCACCGTCAGCGGCAAGGACAGCTCGCTTTCTGTCGACCGGTCGACCTTTACGCGGCTTGGCACTTGCGAAGGGGGCGGCGGCTGTGCGCATTCGATTTATGTCGGCGACTACGGCAGCCTGAGCGTCACCCGCAGCCGGTTCGAAGAAGGGCGCGGCGGCCATTATCTCAAATCGCGCGCCGCGCGTAATGTGATCGAGGATAACAGTTTCGACGACAGCCGCGGCAAGGGGACGAATTATCTCATTGACCTGCCCAACGGTGGAGCCGGCGCAATCCGCGGCAATTGGTTCGCTCAAGGCAAGGACAAGGAAAACCGGTCGACGCTGATCGCTGTCGGGGCCGAGGATGCAAAATACAGTGCCGACGGGCTGGTGATCGAAGACAATGACGCCCGCCACGTTCCGGGATCGGACTTTACCTCGGCCTTTGTCCGCGACTGGACAGGTGACACGCTGGAAATAGGTCGCAATTCGCTGGGTGCAAACCTCGTTCCGCTGGAGAAGCGCTGAAACAGAGCGTCCAGCTGCCAGTTGCGCTTGGCAGCGGCTGCGTCCACTAGGCAGGCATGGCCACGCCCTTCATCCTCCTCCAGCACGCCCTGCCGCATCATGCCGTCTCGCGCCTTGCCGGAAGGCTGGCCGAGAGCGAAACCCCGTGGCTCAGGGACAGGATGATCCGCCGCTTCATTGACGCTTATGATGTCGATATGAGCCAGGCCGCGCGCAAGGTGGGGCAGTTCCGTAATTTCAACGATTTCTTCACCCGCGAGCTCAAGCCCGGCGCGCGACCGCTAGCCGACAGCACAGCTTTTATCCTTTCGCCCGCAGATGGCGCGATCAGCCAGATCGGGCGGATCGAGCAGGGGCGCATATTCCAGGCCAAGGGGCGGCACTTCACCGCTGCCGAATTGCTGGGCGGCGATGAAGCTGCAGCGGCGCGGTTCGAGGGCGGCAGCTTTGCCACCATCTACCTCTCCCCGCGCGACTATCACCGGGTGCATATGCCCGCAGCGGGCGAACTGCGCTCTACCGCCTATGTGCCGGGCGAACTGTTCTCGGTGAACCATGTGACCGCCGAAAATGTCGACGGGCTGTTCGCGCGTAACGAGCGGCTTGCCTGTTTGTTCGACGGGCCTGACGGCCATTTCGCCAGCGTCATGGTCGGCGCGATGATCGTGGCTGGGATCGAGACTGTGTGGTCGGGCCACGAAGAAACGCATGCCAGCACGCTCAAACGCACCGATTTCAATGGCGGCCAGCACAGATTTGCCGCGGGCGACGAAATGGGGCGTTTCTTCCTCGGTTCGACCGTGGTGCTGCTGTTCGAACCGGGCCTGGTCGAGTGGCTCGACGGGATCGGGGCTGGCGACGCAGTATTGATGGGGCAGGCGCTCGGCCGCCGCCTTCAGCCGAAGGCAGGCGCGTAAGTTACAATTCCGCTGGGCGGATCTCCCGACAATACCAGCCGCTGGAAATATTCGGACGGCGGGCCGGGATAGGCAAGCTGCGGGTCATGCTCGAAACCGAAGCGCGCGTAATAGGCGGGTTCGCCTAGCAGGACTATTCCGCGCGCGCCCTGCTGCAGCATCTGCTCTATGGCCCCGCGCATTAGCCGCACGCCAAGGCCCATGCGTTGCAGATCCGGCAGCACGCTGATCGGGCCGAGCCCATACCAATGCTCGCTCCCGTCCGTGATGGTCACTGGCGAAATCGCCACATGGCCGACGACACGACCGCCATCCTCGGCAACCAGCGACAGTGTGAGATCACCGTCACCGCGCAGGCGCTCGATAATGCCGACCTCGCTTCCGTCGCTGTATTCGACTTCGGCAAAGGCCGCGCCGGTCACTGCAGCGATCTGTGCTTCATCGCCAGCTTGCTCCAACCGGATCACGAATGCGCTCACGGCAACAAGTGCCCTGCCCGATCGCGTTTGGTGGCGAGATAGCGGGCATTATGCGGATTATCGGGCAGGCTGTGCGGCACGCGTTCGCTTACCGTCACGCCTTCGGCCTCCAGCGCGGCGACCTTGGCCGGGTTATTGGTCATCAGCCGGATTGCCTCGACGCCGAGCAACGCCAGCATCCGCGCAGCAGTGGGGAAATCGCGGGCTTCGTCGGGCAGGCCCAGCCGTGTATTGGCATCGACCGTATCGAAGCCCTGATCCTGCAGTCGATAGGCGCGCAGCTTGTTGACGAGGCCGATCCCGCGCCCTTCCTGCCGCATATAGAGCAGCACGCCCCAGCCGCCCTTCGCCGCTTCATCCGCCATCGCGTGCAGCGCGGCATCGAGCTGCGGCCCGCAATCGCATTTGAGGCTGCCCAGGATATCGCCGGTGAGGCATTCGGAATGCAGCCGTACAAGCGGCGCATGGTCGCTGCGCTGTTTGCCGATCACCAGCGCGACATGCTCGCGCGTATCGTCGGGGCTGCGAAAGGCGATGATATGCGCGCCCTCTGCCGCAGCCACCGGCAAATGCGCGCGCGTAGCGATTTCGAGCCGCGCGGGATCGGTGAAAGCGGCAACATCACCCGCTTCCAGTGCAACCGCTTCGCCAGCCCCTGCCGGATCGACGAGGAAAGCAGGGAGAATGCCCGCCATCCGCGCAAGATCGAGCGCGGCGCGTGCCTGTTCTTCCCAATCGCAATGGAATGCCTTGAACGG
>CBFGON010000126.1:0-7151 GCA_965650395.1 uncultured Qipengyuania sp.
GGGATTCGGCGGGGACTATCCTCGGCCACCCCAAGGGTCTGTTCATGCTGTTCTTCGCCGAGATGTGGGAGCGTTTCTCCTATTACGGCATGCGGGCATTGCTGATCTTCTACCTCACCAAGCACTGGCTCTATTCGGACAGTGAAGCGGGGATCATCTACGGGGCCTACACCGCGCTGGTCTATATCACCCCTGTGGTGGGCGGCTATCTGGCCGACAAATATCTAGGCCAGCGAAAGGCGGTGTTGTTTGGTGCGGTCCTGCTGACATTGGGCCACTTCTTCATGGCCTTCGAAGGGCAGGAAGCGGCGGGCCATGAAGGCAATTCCATGTTGCTGGTATTCTGGCTGGCGCTGGCACTGATTATCGTCGGATCGGGCTTCCTCAAGGCCAATATCTCGGTGATGGTCGGTCAGCTCTATCCGCGCACCGACGTGCGTCGCGATGGCGCTTACACGATCTTCTACATGGGGATTAACCTCGGCGCTGCGCTCGGCTCGCTGCTGTGCGGCTATATCGGTGAAACCTATGGCTGGGCCTATGGCTTCGGTCTGGCCGGCGTCGGCATGCTCGCAGGCCTGGCAGTGTTCGTGTGGGGCAAGCCGCTGTTGCTCGGCCGCGGCGAACCGCCTGCACCGCTGACCAAGAGCCGCGAACTCTCGATGTATGGCATCGGCCTCTCGCTCGTCGCGATCTGCTGGGCGCTGATCCAGTACCAGCAGGTTGTGGGTTGGCTGCTCGGCGTATTCGGCGGTCTGCTGGTGCTTTATGTCATCACCACGGCAGTAACCAAGCTGTCGCCTGACGAACGTGACCGCATCTTCGCCGCGCTGTTCCTGATCATCACCTCGATCATCTTCTGGGCGCTGTTCGAACAGGCAGGCTCCTCGCTCAATCTGTTCACCGACCGCCATGTCGATCGCGGCGGAGTTCCTGCTTCGACATTCCAGTCGATCAACGCAATCTACATCATCCTGCTGGCACCGGTCTTCGCCACGCTGTGGACCTGGCTGGGTCGCAAGGGCGCCGAACCGTCGACACCGTTCAAGTTCGGACTCGGCGTGGTTCAGGTCGGCCTCGGCTTCCTCGTGCTGGTCTGGGGGGCGAAATCGGTCGGCATCGACGTGCCGACACCGGTGATCTTCATCTTCCTCATCTACCTGCTGCACACCACTGGCGAGCTGTGCCTCAGCCCGGTCGGCCTTTCGGCAATGAACCGCCTGGCTCCGGCGCATATGGCATCGCTGATCATGGGCGTGTGGTTCTTTGCTTCGGCCACCGGCAACTTCGCCGCCGGCCTGATCGCTTCGGCGACCGGCGCGGAAAGCGTGGGCGAGGCATCGGGCAAGGAAGTCGTGCTCAATGTCTATTCGACCGTCGGCTGGGTAGCCGTGGGCGTGGGCATCTTTGTGCTGGTGATCAGCCCGCTGATCAAGCGCATGATGCACCTCGACACGCTGCGTGACGACAATGTCGGTGACGACCTTGCCGGCGGCAGCGAAGTTGGCGAGCCGCAGGCGGCTGGAATCCACCCGGCCACCAGGCCGCAGGGCTGAGCCATGCTTCCCGGCCCAATCGGCGAACCGCCGCAAGGGTCCGACAAATGCATTTGACCGCACGGGCCGGGGCAGCAATGCTCCGGCCCGATTGCTTTGGGGGTATCATGACAAGACATGCTTTGCTCGCCTGCGCCGCCGCACTGGCCGTGGCAGGTTGTTCGACCACCGGCGGAAGCGAAGGCACGGAATCGGCTTCATCGAAAGACTGGGCCGCGCCCGTCGGCGATGATGGCAGCGCCCCTTTCCCTTCGACCTACAAACCCTATCCCGGCCGCCCTACGGCACTGGTTGGCGCGACCGTCTATGACGGCGCCGGCAAGCGGATCGACAATGGCACGGTGCTGTTTCGCGATGGCAAGATCGCGGCCATTGGCGATGCCTCGCTTTCGACCGAGGGCTATGACCGGGTGGACGGTACGGGCAAATTCGTCACCCCCGGCGTGATCGACATCCATTCGCACCTCGGCGATTATCCCACGCCTTCGGTCGAAGCGCATTCGGATGGCAATGAGGCGACCAGCCCGATGACCCCCGAGGTCTGGGCCGAACATTCGGTCTGGCCGCAGGACCCCGGTTTTACCCGCGCGCTTGCCAATGGCGGCGTAACCTCGCTGCAGATCCTGCCCGGCTCCGCCAACCTCACCGGCGGGCGCTCGGTCACGCTCAAGAATGTCGCTTCGCGCACGGTGCAGGGGATGAAGTTCCCTGGTGCGCCCTATGGCATGAAGATGGCCTGCGGCGAAAATCCCAAGCGCGTCTATGGCGGCAAGGGCCGGATGCCTTCCACCCGTATGGGCAATTTCGCGGTCAACCGGCAGATGTGGCTCGATGCGCAGGCCTATGACGGCAAGAAGCGCGATCTGGGCAAGGAAACGCTGAAGGGCGTGCTCGACGGCGAGATCCTGATCCACAACCACTGCTATCGCGCTGACGAAATGGCGCTCGTCCTCGATATGGCGGACGAGATGGGCTATAAGGTCACGGCCTTCCACCACGCTGTCGAAGCCTACAAGATCGGCGATCTGCTCCGCGAAAAGGGCGTGTGCAGCGCGGTCTGGGCCGATTGGTACGGCTTCAAGATGGAAAGCTATGACGGCATTCTCGAAAATGCCGCCTACCTCCAGCGCGAGGATGCCTGTGTGGTGATCCATTCGGACGATGCCAACGGCATCCAGCGCCTCAACCAGGAAGCCGCCAAGGCGCAGGCCGCCGGTCGCCGCGTAGGGATCGATATTCCAGATGCGCAGGTCGTCGGCTGGTTCACGCTCAACGCAGCCAAGGCGATGGGCATCGACAGCATGACCGGTAGCCTGGAAGCGGGCAAGATGGCCGATGTGGTGCTGTGGAACGGCGATCCGCTGAGCGTCTATTCGCGTCCCGAGAAGGTCTGGGTCGATGGCGCGCTGATGTTCGATTCTTCCGACCGCAAACGACGGCCGGTGAGCGATTTCGAGCTGGGCCAGCCCGGTGAAGGAGACGTGAAATGATCCGCTCCTCATTCTTCGTCGCAACAGCGGCACTCGCCTTCGCGGCCCCTGTCGCCGCACAGGATTTCGCCATCGCCAATGCCACTGTTGCCAAGGGTGACGGCAGCGAGCCGATCACCGGCGCGACCGTGGTGGTGCGCGGCGGCAAGGTGGTTTCAGTGGGCAGCGGCAGCGCGCCCGCAGGGCTCGAAGTGATCGACGGTTCGGGCAAATGGGTCACCCCTGGCCTGTTCGCTGCCCCCACCACGCTTGGGCTGGTCGATGTTGGTGCGGTCAGCGAAAGCAATGACACGCGCGCAGGCAGCGGCCGCTTCAACGCCGCGATGGACGTGTCACCGGCGCTCAATCCTTCGGCGCAGGATGTCTCCGTCAGCCGCGCCGGTGGTGTGACACGCGCAACCAGCGTAACCTATCCGGCAGGCGCGATCTTTGCCGGGCAGGGCGCAGTGGTAGATCTGGGGACCGACGGCAAGATGGTCGTCGCCCCACGCGCCTTCCAGACGGCCATGCTGGGCGAGGCAGGGGCGAGACTGGCCGGCGGCAGCCGCGTGGCCGCGCATCTCGAACTGCGCAATGCGCTGCGCGAGGCACGTGATTTCGCGAATGGCAGCTGGAGCGGGGAGGACAATCTCCTCACCCGCGCCGATGCCGAGGCGCTGGGCGCGGTGCTGAGCGGTCGACAGCCGCTTCATGTCGTGGCCGAACGCGCGGCCGATATCCGTTCGGTGCTGGCGCTGAAGCAGGAGTTCCCCGCGCTCAAGCTGGTGCTGGTGGGTGCGGGCGAAGGCTGGCTGGTGGCGCAGGATATTGCTGCTGCGGGCGTTCCGGTGCTGGCCGACGGGCTCGACGATCTGCCCGACAGTTTCGAGCAACTCGCCGCCACGCAGAGCAACATCGGCCGCATGGTCGCAGCCGGAGTAAAGGTCGGCATTGCCGGTTCAATGGAGCAGCCGCGCTGGCTGGCGCAATATGCCGGCAATCTTGTGGCGCTGGGCCGCGTGCCGGGTGCCAATGGATTGAGCTGGGGGCAGGCCTTTGCCGCGATCAGTTCGGTCCCGGCAGAGATCAACGGGTTCGGTGGACGCTTGGGCGTGTTGGCCCCTGGTGCGGCGGGTGATGTCGTAGTGTGGGATGGCGATCCGCTGGAAGTGGGATCCGTGCCGCAGCGCGTGTTCATCGACGGGATCGAACAACCGCTTAGCAGCCACCAGAGCCGCCTGCGTGAACGCTATGGCGACCTGGACGAGAGCGATCTGCCCAAGGGTTATGACTGGTGAGAATGATGGCCGGATTGCGTTCCACCATCCTCTCGCTGGGCGCAGCCTTTGCCGCGGTGGGCTTCTATGCCGCCACTGCGCAGAGTGATGCCGGGCCGGACCGATCGCAGGACATTGCCTGGATGAATGCGCAGCAGGCCTATCTCGCCGCGCTCAAGCCTGCCGATGGCTGGCGCTATATGTCGGGCGGGCTGCAATGGCGGCGGATTGCCGGCGATGGCACGGGCGAAAAGCCGAGCGTGGCGGACACTGTGACAGTGCATTACGCCGGGACCTTCATCGATGGCGCAACCTTCGATTCAAGCTTCGACCGCGGCGAACCGGCGACCTTCCCGCTCGGGCGGCTGATCAAGGCTTGGCAGATGGCGATCCCCGAAATGGGAGTTGGTGATACGATCGAGATCGCTGCACCCGCCGACCTTGCCTATGGCCCCATTGGCAAGGGACCAATTCCCGGCGGTGCGACGCTGCTGTTCAAGGTCCAGCTGATCGCCATAAATCCTGCAGCAGAGTAGCCGGACAGGGTGACAAGAGGTGACACGCCTGTCACCCATTGCGCCAGGTTTTAATGACGCAGAATCAGTATTTTACCTGACGTCGGGTGACACATCCGGGTTAAGGGGGTTCGGCCTGAAGAGGTGCGGTCATTCGCGGGCCGGGTGCAGCGATGAGAAAGATCTGCACGGATAGTGGCAGGCCGGATCGAAGTAGGAAAGCACAGATACCGCTTGCCAATCGCAGGTTCGACCGGCATATATGTTGACGCCGTAAACATGAAAGGCGCTGCATGATGGATCACGCCCTCACTTCGCTCACCGCCGCTTCGCTCGCATTCGTCGGCCTCCACTTCGCCCTATCGCATCCCCTGCGCGCCGGGCTGGTCGCGCGGCTGGGCGAGGCCGGTTTTCGCGGGCTCTATTCGCTGGTGGCGCTGGGGACATTCGTCTGGATGATACTCGCATTCCGCGCAGTCGGCCCGGGCGAATTGCCCCTGTGGGACGGTTCGGGCGATGTGCTGTGGGCGATCTCGACCCTGCTAACGCTGATCGCGTCGGTGCTGCTAGTGGGCAGCTTCATCCGCAACCCCGCCCTGCCAGATCCGCGCGCGGCGAGCCATGCGGCGCAGGGCGTCCACGGCGTATTCCATGTCACCCGCCACCCGATGATGCGCGCTTTCGCCCTATGGGCCGTGGCGCATGTGCTGGTCAGCCCGACCCCGCGCCAGATCGTGCTGTGCGGGGCCATAGCCTTCCTCGCATTGGTTGGCGCGCATATGCAGGACCGCAAGAAGGCCATGCTGATGGGCGAGGCATGGGCCGGATGGGCGGCAAGGACCAGCTACTGGCCGCGCCCCGCGGGACTGCTGAAGGCAGGCGCAGTGCCATGGATCGGCGGTGTGGCGCTGTGGCTGGTAGCGACTTATGGCCATATCCACGCCAATGGCATGGATGCCGGGCTGTGGCGGTGGCTCTGACCGCCTTCAAGCAACGAAGCGGTAGGGCGACAAGAGCCCCCTCAGGCAGCGCAGAGGCACAGCGAGAAAGGTTCGCTCAATTGGCTTGGGAGTCCGGCGCGCACTTTTCGAGCAACGCGTCGATCCCTTCCATGCGATCCTGCGTTAAAATGCATCAGCGCCTGCGCATTGGCCGCCATTTTCAGCGCGTTATCGTATGATGTCGAGCGCCCCTGCCGCATCAGATTTTTGGCCTAGAGCAGCGCATGACGGGGCATGGCGGCGACCTTTGCGCCGAGCGAGTTCATCGTGTCGGGGCGTTTGAGGGTGAGGGTGAGGGTTGTGACGTGGTTGTTAGTGTTTATCTGAAGCAGTGACGAGGGTGATCCCCGGCTAGTTCTTGCAACTCTCTCAGAATCGCTCGCGCCGCTGGATCGCACGGTATTCGATTGGTGGTGAGTCGCCCATACTGTCGACATAGGCTTCGCAAACGTTGGTCCACTGGCCATTGCGGTAGAAAGCGCTGATGATCGATTTTAAACCTTGGTAAGACACACCTAGCTCGTCATCGAAATCCTTTTCGAATTCGAATGATTGCATTTTTTCTCCATCGTCGAGCTTTTTCTCCCATCGCTCGAATATATCATGAGCTCGGTTCAGGTCGTCTTGATCCCAGTTCTTAAAAAGAACTAATGCTTCAACAGGAAAATCGTCGAAACTTACCGTCTCACTTAGAATTCGGATATGATACCGAATTTTGTCTAGTTGCTTCTCGAGTGATTCTTCCTTCATTGATTCGCACCTAATTCGATAGCTTTCTCGCTCAACTCGGATACTGCGTCTTGCACGTGCACTTGAACAGCCTGCCAAAATTCGGAATCGGGCTTGGCGGCAATGCTAGTTTCATACTTAGCCAGCATTGCTTGTGCCTTCCCCAACTCGATCCTTGCATCACTTCCATCACCAGTTCGCGGTAGCGCACTCATTGCAGTGTCGAATTCCCGCCTAATGAGCGCAAATGCGTGGGAAGCGTTAAAACCTCTCCGCGCTACACTCGTCGGGGCAATTGCTCGGATATTCTCTTGTGCGGATTTCAATCGCTCTGAAATCGCCGAAAGTTGAATAGTTTGGAGAGCCTTCCTCGCTTTCGCGCTAGAATTGAGGGCGCGACGGGCCTGCACGACGCTAATCGCCATAGCGATTAACGTGGTTGCTGTGCCTGCTATAGTTATCCAGTCTGAAGTCGTCATGCTCTGTGGGCTATTATGCCCGCGCCTCTTCCACGCCTGCGCTGTTATGCCGCAACGCGCTGAGCACGGTGTCGACGATATGCGGCGCGTTGAGGCCGGCCTCGTCGTACTGCTTGGCCGGATCG
>CBFGON010000127.1:0-7079 GCA_965650395.1 uncultured Qipengyuania sp.
CGCACATCCTTGTAGTCGATCGCGGGGGCATTCTTGGCCGAGAACGGGCAAGACTTGCGGCGGCGGAAAAACGGGCGGGCCATCAGTCGCGCTCCTCACGGGTTTCACGGCGCTTCTTGTCACGCTCGTTCTTGCGCATCATTACCGACGGGCCACCTTCGTGCTCGTCGACGCGGATCGTCATGTAACGGATCACGTCTTCGTTGATGCGGGTCTGACGCTCGAGCTCGGCAACGACGGCACCGGGGCCTTCGATGTTGAGCATGACGAAATGCGCCTTGCGGTTACGGTCGATCTTGTAGGCGAGGTTCTTCAGACCCCAGGTCTCCGTCTTGGTGACCTTGCCTTCGTTCGACTCGACAATCTCGGTAGCGGTGGCGGCGAGCTGGTCGACCTGAGCCTGGCTCAGATCCTGTCGCGCCAAGAAAACATGCTCGTAGAGAGCCATGCTCTTGTCCTTTCACATGTGGCCGATCGCTGGCTTGTCCGCGGGATTGCGGGGCCCCTCCGGCTTTCTTCGAATCCCCGGGGCGGACCCAGGGGATGCGCGCACATAGCGGGATCGCCGCATAATGCAAGCCAAGATGGGGCTTGTGCGGCAGGAACACGCGGGGCAGGGGACAGTTACCTCGCAAACAGCGGAGAATTGTGCGTGCCCGGCGGATTAGTAGCTCTACTTGACGATATTTCGGTCATCGCTCGGGTGGCAGCGGCCTCGGTTGACGATATCGGCGTGGCGGTCGGCAAGGCAGGCAGCAAGGCCGCCGGCGTGGTGATCGACGATGCGGCGGTGACCCCGTCCTATGTCACCGGGCTCAGCCCCTCGCGCGAATTGCCGATCATCTGGAAGATCGCGAAGGGCAGCCTCAAGAACAAGCTGATCTTCCTGCTGCCCGGTGCGTTATTGCTGAGCGTATTCCTGCCGCAGGCAATTACCTATCTGCTGATTCTGGGCGGAACCTATCTGTGCTTCGAAGGCGCGGAGAAGGTGATCGAGAAGCTGGGCGCACAGAAACACGGCAAGACGCTGGACGATCAGATCGAGGACCCGGAAAAGTTCGAGCAGGAGCGTGTTTCGGGTGCGATCCGCACCGACATGATCCTTTCGGCCGAAATCATGGCCATTGCGCTCAATGAAGTGGCCACGCTGACCGATGATTTCTGGACCCGCGCCATTGCACTGGCCGCGGTGGGCATTGCCATCACCGTGATCGTTTACGGCGCAGTCGCGCTGATCGTGAAGATGGACGATGTGGGTCTGCATCTGGCGGAAAAGCAATCGAGCCTGTCGCAATCGGTCGGGCGGTTCCTGCTCAAGGCTATGCCGGTGCTGCTGGCGGCCCTTTCGGTTATCGGCACAGTGGCGATGCTGTGGGTCGGCGGCGGCATCATCATCCACGGGCTGCACGAATTGGGCGTCCACGGGCCTTCGGACATCGCGCATGGCATCCAGCATGCGGTCGAAGCAGCCACCGGTTCACTGGCCGGCATGCTGGGCTGGCTTACCTATGCGGCGGTGTCAGCCGTGGTCGGGCTGGTAATCGGTCTGGTAATCGTTTTCCTGCTGCACAAGGTTTTCGGTATGGGCCACGGCGTGGGCAAGGATGCTGAGGCGCACTGAGAGTTTATGACAGGCGCTGGAATATCCGGCGCGCGAATTCGGATAGCGTATCGTCGCGCGCGCCCATCACCACGATGCGGTCGCCGGGACGGGCGAGGGAAACGATGCGGTCCTCGACCGATTTGCGCGAGGGGATATATTCGGCACGGCCACCTGCTTCCTCGACCAGTCGCACGATCCGTTCGCTGCCTTCGCTGCGGTCGGCCGTGCCGCCAAAATAGACCGGGTCGCACAGGATCACGCGGTCGTCCGGCAGCAATTCATGCGCGAAAGTCTCGGCCAGTTCCGCGCCCATCTGGCGCAAGGGGCCATAGCCGTGAGGCTGGAAGAATGCGATCACACGGTCGGGATGCGCACGAAGTGTGCGGAGTGTGGCGGCGCATTTCTCCGGGTTGTGGCCGAAATCGTCGATCACTGTGATGGCGGCATGGGTGGTGCCGATAATGTCGAACCGGCGCGCCAGTCCTTCGAATGACGCCAGTGCTTCGACTGCGGCTGCAACCGGCACTCCTGCCGCGGCTGCGCCTGCAATGGCCGCCAGCGCGTTGGAGAGATTGTGGCGCCCGGGCTGGTTGAGCTTGAGCGCATGTTGCGAACCGTCGTGTCTGTCCACTACCAATGCGGCCTGCCGCGTCGGCCCTTCGGCAATGCTGCCCGGAACGATACCGATCTGCGCCTTCTCCTGATCGATGGCGAAAGTGATGACTTCTTTCGCGCGCGGCAGCAGCGCCAGTGCTTCTGCATCGTCGGCATTGATCACGGCGATGCGGCTGCGCTCCAGATAATCTCCGAACAACTCGCGCAATTCTTCCATGCTCTTGTGGTCGAGGCTGACGTTGAGCAGCACGCCCACCGCCGGGCGATAGAGCGCAATCGACCCGTCACTCTCGTCGACCTCGCTGACATAGAGGCTCTGGCTGCCCACCACCGCACTGGCAAATGGGCGATCGGGTGAAACGAAATTCTTCATCACCGCGCCGTTCATGATCGTCGGTTCGCGCCCGATTGCCTGCAGGATCCAGCCGAGCATTCCCGTGACGGTCGATTTGCCGCTGGTCCCGGCAATCGCCAGCCCCGCGCCGCTGGTATTGAACAGGATCGAATTGAGGTCCGCACGGGTCAACCGCAGACAATCGAGCGCATTTGCGCGCCCGATTTCGGGCACCGTATCCTCGATGGCAGCGGAGGCGACCACTACCTGATCGGCAGAAACGATTCCGCTGCCGTCTTGCGGATGAAGCGTGAATCCCTGCTGCTGCAGCGCTGCGAATTTCTCTGGCGTGCGGCCCTGGTCGTAGCTGCGGTCCGACCCGGCCACCGTGACGCCGCGTCCGCCAACTATCTGCGCGAGTGGCAACATTCCCGATCCGCCGATGCCGACGAAGAAGAATGGGCGGGCGAACAATTGATCGGGGCTGGGGACGTCATTCATCCGCGCACGGCTATGCAGTTGTAAGGCCGAACACAAGCGGGCATGACGCAGGCGTGCCACGCTCCATCCGCAAAGTCGCGATCTGCGCCCCTGCCACGCCGCTCAAGCGCGAGCAGGCCGATGCAGTGCTGGCGCTGGCGACGGCGGAATTTCCCGACGTCGAGCTTCATTTTCTCGACCAGTGCTTCGTTGAGGACGGGCATTTCGCCGGGTCTGACGAAATGCGGCTTGCCGCATTGCTCGACTGCGCCAATGATCCCGGTGTCGATGCAGTATGGTTTGCAAAGGGCGGCTATGGCTCGAACCGCATTGCCCGCGCATTTCTCGCGCAGGCGCAAAGTGACGCGCGCGGCAAGACCTATCTCGGCTATTCAGACTGCGGCACGCTGCTGGGCGGGCTTTATCGTTCGGGGATCGGCAAGCCGGTCCATGCACCCATGCCGGTCGATATCAGGCGCGAAGGCGGGGATGCAGCCATCCGCCGCGTGCTCGCATGGATGGGCGGTGACGATTCGGGCCTGGAGCCGGGCCTGAGCGGCACTCCGGCGGTCGCCTTCAACCTCTGCACTCTGGCCATGATGGCGGGAACGCGCTTCATGCCCGCCCTCGATGGGCACGAACTGCTGATCGAGGAAGTGGGCGAATATGAATATGCCATCGACCGGCTGATGTTCCACCTTGTCGAACAGCTGCGCGGGGTCAGCGGGATCAGGCTGGGAGAAGTTACGGCAATCCCTGAAAACGACCGTCCGTTTGGCGCCGATGTCGAGGAAATCGTGCGTTACTGGTGCGCGCGGGCGGATATTCCCTACCTCGGCCGAGCCGAGATCGGCCATTCATCTGCCAACAGGATCGTGCCCTTCGGCCTTGAGGGGAAGGGCGTGCGCGCCTAAGCGCGCGGCGACAAGGAGAGTTAAATGACTGCATTCATCTTCCCCGGACAGGGAAGCCAGAAGGTCGGCATGGGTGTCGAGCTTGCCGAAGCCAGTGCGCATGCACGCGAGGTTTTCCAGGAAGTCGACGAAGCGCTCAACCAGAAGCTGTCGGCGCTGATGAAGGACGGGCCCGAAAGCGAGCTGACGCTGACCTCCAATGCCCAGCCCGCCATCATGGCCAATTCGATTGCCGTGCTGCGTGTGCTGGAAAAGGAATTCGGTGTTTCGCTGGCGGCTAAGGCCGATTGCGTCGCGGGTCACTCTCTGGGCGAATATAGCGCGCTGTGTGCTGCCGGAGCTTTCGGGCTTGCCGATACCGCCAAGCTGCTGCGACTGCGCGGGATTGCCATGCAGGACGCGGTTCCTGTGGGTGTGGGCGCGATGGCGGCACTGCTTGGTGCCGACATCGACAAGGCCACCGCGCTGGCCGCAGCGGCTGCGCAAGGCCAGGTATGCGAAGTCGCCAATGACAACGATCCGACGCAGGTGGTCATCTCCGGCCATGCAGAAGCCATCGATCGCGTGATCGAACTGGCCAAGGAGCACGGCATCAAGCGGGGCATCAAGCTGCCCGTGTCCGCGCCTTTCCATTGCTCGCTGATGGAGCCGGCAGCTCAGCGCATGAAAGCCGCGCTGGAAGAGGTTTCGCCTGCTGCCTTCACCGTGCCGATCTTCGCCAATGTCACAGCGGCGCGTGTGACCGATCCGGCCGAGGAGCAGGCTTTGCTGGTCGAACAGGTGACCGGACGCGTGCGCTGGCGCGAAAGCGTGCTGGCCATGCGTGAAGCGGGAGTCGAACGCTTCGTCGAACTGGGCGGCAAGGTGCTCGGCCCGATGGTCGGCCGCATCGCCCCCGATGCTGTGACGGTCAGCCTGGTCACAATGGAAGACCTCGAGAATTTCGCCAAGGAGAACGCATGATGTTCAGCCTCGAAGGAAAAACTGCGCTCGTTACCGGTGCCAGCGGCGGGATCGGGTCCTCGATCGCTTATGCACTTGCGCGCCAGGGTGCGCGGCTCGCTCTCTCCGGGTCCAATGGTGACAAGCTGCGCGCCTTTCGCGATCAGCTCATAGCCGAAGTCGGCGGCGATCATGTCGAGATCACCTGCAACCTCTCCGATACCCAGCAGGTCGAGGAACTGGTGCCCGCCACCGTCGATACGCTGGGTGGCATGGATATCCTCGTCAACAATGCCGGGATCACGCGCGACAATCTCGCCATGCGGATGAAGGACGAGGAGTGGGACGAGGTGATCCGCATCAACCTCGAAGCCAGCTTCCGCCTGATGCGCGCTGCCGCCCGCCCGATGATGAAGGCGCGCCACGGCCGGATCATTTCGATCACGAGCGTTGTCGGAGCTACAGGCAATCCGGGGCAGATGAACTACACCGCCGCCAAGGCCGGGCTGACGGGCATGTCGAAGAGCCTCGCGCAGGAACTCGCCAGCCGCAACATTACCGTGAACTGCGTTGCGCCCGGCTTCATCCGCACGGCGATGACCGAAGCGCTCAATGATGACCAGAAAGCTGCCATCAACGGTCGCATCCCGATGGGCCGCATGGGCGAGGGTGACGAGATCGGTGCCGCCGTGGCCTATCTCGCCAGCGACGAAGCCGCCTATGTCACCGGACAGACGCTGCATGTGAACGGCGGCATGGCGATGTTCAGCTAAGACGGGGTTTATCCCCAAGGAATCGGTCTGGCGCGCGGCAGAAGCTTGCCCGACATGGCAGCCCCGCTAAGGTCGCTATCCGTATTCCGGCGCTGGTGGGGCGATTCCGGCCCTTCCGCTGCCCACAAGGGACGAAAGAAGGACCATGAAGGCCACAATTGAACGCGCGACCCTCTTGCGCTGTCTCTCGCACGTCCAGTCGGTCGTGGAACGCCGCAACACCATTCCCATCCTCTCCAACGTGCTGATCGAGGCCGAGGGCGGCGGGTTGAAAGTCATGGCCACCGACCTCGACCTGCAGGTGGTCGAACATATCGACGCCGGTGTGGAGAGCCCCGGTTCGATTACCGTTTCGGCCCATCTGCTGTTCGATATCGCCCGCAAGCTGCCCGAAGGCAGCCAGGTGAGCCTGGAAACGGCCGAAAACCGCATGGCGATCAAGGCGGGGCGCAGCCGCTTCTCGCTCCCGACACTACCGCGTGACGATTTCCCCGTGATTGTCGAAGGCGATCTGCCGACCAGCTTCGAACTGCCCGCCCGCACGCTGGCCGAACTGATCGACCGCACGCGTTTTGCGATCTCGACCGAGGAAACGCGTTATTACCTCAACGGCATCTTCCTCCATGTCTCGGACGAGGACCAGCCGGTGCTCAAGGCTGCGGCGACCGATGGCCACCGCCTTGCCCGCTTCACCCTGCCGCGTCCGTCCGGCGCCGAGGGCATGCCCGATGTAATCGTGCCGCGCAAAGCGGTCGCCGAACTGCGCAAGCTGCTGGAAGAAAATGGCGAGAGCAATGTCCAGATCGACCTGTCGGCCAGCAAGATCCGCTTTGCACTGAGCGGCGAGGGCGGCGTGGTGCTGACGAGCAAGCTGATCGACGGCACTTTCCCCGATTACAGCCGCGTCATCCCGACTGGGAATGACAAGCTGCTGAGACTGGACCCCAAGAGCTTCCACGAAGGCGTGGACCGCGTTGCAACCATCGCCACCGAAAAGACCCGCGCGGTCAAGATGGGGCTCGACAAGGACAAGGTGATCCTCACTGTCACCAGTCCCGACAATGGCACCGCGACCGAGGAACTGCCTGCCGAATATGCTTCGGACGGGTTCGAGATCGGCTTCAACGCCACCTATCTCAAGGACATCCTCGGCCAGATCGACAGCGACACGGTGGAAATTCACCTCGCCGATGCCGGCGCGCCAACGCTGATCCGCAAGGACGAGAACAGCCCTGCGCTCTATGTGCTGATGCCGATGCGGGTCTAGGCTGCGGCGCTTTCGTAGCTTGCCGCAGCGGGCTTTGTCCGCACCAATTGCTGCTTGAGCCAGATGCGCGCGTGTCGATCAACCATGCGGTCGAGCAGCAATGCCGCCACCGGCAGGCCTGCAAGCGTGGCAAGCGCCCATTCGGTATCCG
>CBFGON010000128.1:0-6801 GCA_965650395.1 uncultured Qipengyuania sp.
GCACCGTCGGAAGAAGGCAGCACTGCCCCGGCTCGGGGGCCGGGGCGACGGGATTTGAGGAGGTTATAGATCGGGTGACGGGCGACGGTTCCGGCGAGTTCGGAGCCTTTGCCGGCCCAAAGGTCTTCGAGAACAGTATTGTCCGCCATCTTCATGGCGACCCTTTGCGCAAAATCTGCCTTTAGATTTTCAGCGATCACGTACCGCCCAAGCGATTGGCCAGTAGAGTTGTCGACGACTTTGACCAGCACATACTCAACCTCCGGCCCATAGGCCAAAGCCTGGTTCACCGGAATCGTCCACGGCGTCGTCGTCCAGATCACCGCATGCGCGCCGACCAGTTCCGGAATCGGCGATTCGACAATCTCGAATGCCACATCGATCTGGGTCGAGGTGATGTCCTCGTATTCCACCTCCGCCTCGGCCAGCGCGGTTTCTTCCACCGGGCTCCACATCACCGGCTTCGACCCGCGATAGAGATTGCCTGCTTCGGCAAACTTCATCAGCTCGGCCACGATGGTCGCCTCGCTGGCGAACTGCATGGTGAGATAGGGGTGGTCGAAATCGGCCATCAGCCCCAGCCGCTTCAGCTGTTCGCGCTGCACATCGACCCAATGCTGCGCATAGGCGCGGCATTCGGCGCGGAATTCGGCCGCGGGCACCTGGTTCTTGTCGAGCTTCTTCTTGCGGTATTGTTCCTCGACCTTCCATTCGATCGGCAGGCCGTGGCAATCCCAGCCGGGCACGAAGGGCGCGTCCTTGCCCAGCAGCGTCTGGCTGCGCACCACCATGTCCTTCAGGATGCGGTTCAGCGCATGGCCGATATGCATATCGCCATTGGCATAGGGCGGGCCGTCATGGATGATGAACTTCTCGCGCCCCGCCCGCGCGGCGCGCAACTCGTCATACAGGCCTTCGTCCTGCCAGCGCGCCAGAATCACCGGTTCCTTTGCGGGAAGGCCGGCTTTCATGGGGAAATCGGTCTTCGGCAGGAAGACGGTATCTCGGTAGTCGCGCTGTTCAGACATAGGTGTGCGCCGCTAGAGGAATTGCGCGCTGTAGGAAAGGGGTTCGCGCGGGAGAGGGGGCGAACGTGGCATCAACTCAGCATTCCACTCATCATACAACCGTCGGCCCGGACTGGATCCGGGCCAGTGCTGCCTTCCTCCGGCGTAGCAGAATCAGGCGCCAACCCGGATCACGTCCGGGATGACGGGGGAGGTGAAGGGCTGAATCCCACCATCGTCATTGCGAGGAGGCCCGAACCCGTTCGGGCCGACGCGGCAATCCATAGCCGAACCGTCGCGCCATGGATTGCTTCGCGTTGCTCGCAATGACGGAGTGGGTGGAGGTCACTCGAAATTCGTTGGTGAGGAAGGGGGTTCACGCAGAGGCGCAGAGAAGAAGGGAGGCGCGGAGGTGTGGTGCGTGCGGCGTAGCCGCAGTCATTTTCACACGAAGACACGAAGATGTCAGCGCTGGATTGCAATGAGGCGCACCATCTTCGTGTCTTCGTGTGAGTATCAAAGCCGCTGCGCGGCGGGCACGAGATACTCTGTGCCGCTGCGTGAACCAATCAGCCGAGCAGCCGCCGCGCCTCGTCGCAATCGCGCTCGATCTGTGCGGTCAGCGCGTCGAGGCTGTCGAATTTGGCCTCGCCGCGCAGGAAATGGTGGAACGCGACTTCCACTTCCTGCCCGTAGAGGTCGCCCGAAAAATCGAAGAAATAGGGCTCGAGCAATTCCTTGGGCGGGGTGAATTGCGGGCGAACGCCGATATTGGCCGCGCCCTTCAATTCCTGCCCGGTGCTCAAGATCCGCCCGGTCACGGCATAGACGCCATAGGCAGGGCGCAGGTAATTCTCGATGGGGAGATTGGCGGTGGGGAAGCCGATGGTGCGCCCGCGCTTGTCGCCATGTTCCACCACGCCGCGAATGGCGAAGGGGCGGGTCAGCAGGCGCGCGGCCTCCTGCGGGTTGCCATCACGCAGCGCGTCGCGGATGCGGCTGGAGGACACGGGTTCGCCCCCGTCCAAAACCGGGGCCACGGCGCGGCAACGAATGCCCGCTTCGGCCCCCAGCGATTCGAGGATCGACCGGTTGCCCGTGCGGCCCTTGCCAAAGGTGAAATCCTCGCCCGTCACCACGCCTTTGACGCCGAGCTTTTCGGCCAGCAGCACGCGCACGAAATCCTCCGCCGTGGTTCCCGCCAGCGCGCCGTCGAAATGGAACACCAGCATCGCGGTGGCCCCGGCGGCGAGATAGAGTTCCTGCCGCTGTTCCAGCGTGGTCAGGCGAAAGGGCGGCACATCGGGGCGGAAATGGCGCACCGGATGCGGATCGAAAGTGGCGATGATCGAAGGGCGGCCTTCGGCGCGCGCCCACTCGATAGCCTCTTTCGCCACCGCCTGATGGCCGAGGTGGAAGCCGTCGAAATTGCCCAGTGCGATAACCGCGCCGCGCAGGGACTCAGGCAATTTCTCGCGGTGGTCGAGGAACCTCATCGCCTAGCCCCTCGCCTTGAGAGGAGGGGTTGGGGAGGGGAGTTCGGACAGCGGCACCAGCCCCGCGCGCAGCACCCGCAGCGCATTGCCGCCCATCGCGGCGCGAATTTCGTCCCCGGTAAAGCCTTCGTCCAGCAGCGCCTGCGTCACCTGTTCCAGCTGGCTGGTATCGAAGCGCACCGTGGTGGCTCCGTCGTAATCGCTGCCCAGCGCGACATGCTCGATGCCCACCAGATCGCGCACATGTTTCATCGCCTTCGCCGCGGCGCGCGGGGACGTATCGCAGATGGCCGCGTCCCAATATCCGATGCCCACCACGCCGCCGGTTTTCGCCACGCCGCGAATTTCATCGTCGGAAAGGTTGCGGTTGACCCTGCAGGTGGCCTGCACCCCGCCGTGGCTGGACACGACCGGGCGCCGCGCCACGGCAAAGATATCCGCCAGGCACTGGTGGCTGCAATGCGCGATATCGACCACCATGCCCAGCTGCTCCATCCGTGCAATCGCGGCGCGGCCCTTGTTGGTCAGGCCGCCCTTTTTCAGCCCGTGCATCGATCCGGCCAGATCATTGTCGAAGAAATGGGTGAGGCCCGCCATGCGGAAGCCCGCCTTGTGCAGCACGTCGAGATTGTCGAGATCGCCTTCGAGGTTCTGCAGCCCCTCGATGCTGAGCAGCGCGCCGACTGGCTTGACCGCAGCGCTTCGGGCTCTGAGCAGCCCGTCCAGATCCGCTGGCGTCCAGACCTGATGGAGCCCGATGCGGCTTTTCTCGACCGCTGTATCCAGCTTTTCGGCATGATAGAGCGAACGCTGGAGCAGGCTGGTCCATGTGCGGACGGGCTGCAACTGGCCCACGGCCAGCAGGGTGATATTGTCCGTCTCGTCGCTATTGGCGTCGTAATTCTGGCCCTTGGGCGTCTTGGTCACGCTGGAGAAGACCTGCAGCGCGACATTGCCCTGTTGCAGCCGCGGCAGATCCATGTGGCCGCGGTTCGCGCGCTCCAGCAGATCGCGGTCCCACATCAGCGTATCGGAATGGAGGTCGACCACGGTCAGCGATTGGTGCAGCGCCCTGGCCTCGGGCGAGACGGCGATCAGCGGCTTGCCGTCGATCCGGTTCATGTCGCGCTCGACATAGGCGGGGGCGAAACCGAAGAAGCCCACTGCGGCCACGGCCACCAGCGCCAATGCGCCCCATGCAATCTTGCGCTTCATCCGGCTCTCTCCAGCGTCAGGAAGGTATAGGCGGGCCGATCGCCTTCGGCTGCATGCTTTGCGCGATTGGTGACCAGCCACTCGGGGCCGGGGGCGGGCATGTAGGTGTCGCCATCGAACGCGCCGTGAACTTGGGTCAGTTCGATGCGGCTGGCAAGCGGTTCGAACAGGGCGAAGATTTCAGCGCCGCCGATCACTGCAATACGTTCGGTCCTTTGTCCGACGCTGTTCAGGGCCAGATCAAGCGCTTCATCGACAGTATGGACAACCTCTGCGCCTGCCGCCTGCCAGCCCGTATCGCGGGTCAGCACGATATGGCGGCGGCCGGGGAGCGGCGCAGGAAAGCTCTCGAAAGTCTTGCGTCCCATCACCATCGGCAGGCCCATGGTCAGCGCTTTGAAGTGCTTGAGATCGGCCGGAAGATGCCACGGCAGGCCGCCGTCCTTGCCGATTACGCCATTGTCGGCGCGGGCATAAATCAGGAACAAATTCATCGGCTTAGACGCGTGACATGGCCCATCTTGCGCCCGGCGCGCGCCTCGCGCTTGCCGTAATCATGCAGATGCGTGTCGGGCTCACCCAGCAGTTTCTGCGCGCCCAGGATGTCCTCGCCGATGATGTTGCGCATGGTCACTTCGCCCGCCACTGTCGCCGTGTCGCCCAGCGGCAGACCGGCAATGGCGCGGATATGGTTTTCGAACTGGCTGGTCGCCGCCCCCTCGATGGTCCAATGCCCCGAATTATGGACACGCGGGGCCATCTCGTTGAAAACAGGGCCATTTTTTGTGGCGAAGAATTCCAGTGTCAGCACCCCGACATAGCCCAGCGCCTCCGCCACCTTCCCCGCCAACCCCCGCGCTTCCCCGACCTGCGCCGCGACCAGCGGCCCGGCGGGCAGTACCGATGTATCGAGGATCCCGTCGAGATGCGTGTTGAGCGGCGAATCCCAGAAACGGATTTCCCCATCCTGCCCGCGCACGAGGATGACAGAGAACTCGGCCTCGAACTCGACGAAGGCTTCATAGACCGTTGGCACATCGGGCAGTTTGAGCGCCTGCGCATCGCGTACCGACATGATCCGCCACTGGCCCTTGCCGTCATATCCGTCGCGCCGTGTCTTGAGGATCCCGGGCGCACCCAGCCGGTCGACCGCGGCTTCGAGGTCGGCCTGAGAATCCACCCGCGCCCAGGCCGCGGGGCGCCCGCCCAGATTCTCGATGAAGGTCTTTTCGCCCACCCGGTCCTGCGCGGTTTCGAGCGCGCCGGGGTGCGGGAAGACCTGCGCTGAGGTGATGCCCGTGGCGGTGGCCACAGGGACGTTCTCGAACTCCCATGTCACCACATCGCAGCGCGCGGCAAAATCGGCCAGCGCGGCTGTATCATCCCAATCGCAGTCGAAGATATGCTCGCTCACCGGTGCAGCGACATTGTCGCCTTCAGGGGCGAATGCGATACAACTATAGCCCAGCTCGGCGGCGGCCAGCGCCAGCATCCGGCCAAGCTGGCCTGCGCCAAGAATGCCGATGGTCGAACCGCGTGGTAGCATCAGTTTTCGGGTCGCTCCGTCACCGCATCGCTGCGCGCTTGCCGCCAGGCCTTGAGCCGGTCCTTCAGCGCCGCATCGTGATTGGCAAGGATAGCGGCAGCCAGCAGCCCGGCATTGGTCGCCCCCGCTTCGCCGATCGCCAGCGTGCCGACGGGCACACCCGCAGGCATCTGCACGATCGAGAGCAGGCTGTCCTCGCCCGACAAGGCGCGCGATTGCACCGGCACACCCAGCACCGGCACATGCGTCAGCGCGGCGATCATGCCGGGCAGATGCGCCGCCCCGCCTGCGCCCGCGATAATCACTTCAAAGCCCGCCGCCTCTGCGCCCTTGGCGAAATCATACATGCGGTCAGGCGTGCGATGGGCGGAGACTATGCGGACGTCGGCGTCCACGCCCAGCTCGCCCAGCACATCTGCGGCGCGCTGCATGGTCGGCCAGTCGGACTGGCTGCCCATCACGATGGCTACCTTTGCCCCCATCCCTAAGCGTCCTTCAGATAATAGCGTTCGCCCGTCACCTGCGTGCCCTCGAAGTCATAGATGATCGGCTGGCCGGTCGGAATCTCGAGTCCGGTGATTTCGTCGTCGGAGATGTTCGAGAGATGCTTGACCAGCGCGCGCAGGCTGTTGCCATGGGCGGAGATGATCACATTCTCGCCCTCGCCCAGTTGCGGCAGGATATGCTCCTCCCAATAGGGCAGCACGCGCTCGATCGTGAGCTTGAGGCTTTCGGTGTTGGGGATGGCGATGCCTGCGTAACGCGGATCGGATGCCAGATCGAATTCGCTGTCGGCGGGAAGTTCGGGCGGCGGTACGTCGAAGCTGCGGCGCCAGATATGCACCTGCTCGTCACCATGGAGATCGCGCATTTGCTGCTTGTCGAGGCCTGTCAGACCGCCATAGTGCCGCTCGTTCAGATGCCAGTCGCGCGTTACCGGGATCCACAGCCGGTCGCAGGCCTCCAGCGCGATGTTGAGCGTCTTGATCGCGCGCTTTTGCACGCTGGTGAAAGCGGTGGTGGGCAACACACCCTTGGCCTTCATCAGCTCGCCCGCAGCCTTGGCCTCGGCTTCGCCCTGTTCGGTGAGGTCGACATCCCACCACCCGGTGAAACGGTTGGCGAGGTTCCACTCGCTCTGGCCATGGCGGACGAGGATCAGCTTGGACATGGAAACTCCCGACTTCCTAGGAGCACGGCGCGTTAGCTGTCCTCGCGCGGATTGGGAACCCCGCCCGCGTCCGAATCGCGTATTTCGCGCGATTGCGACTTGCGGCGGCGCAGGTTCTCGCGAAGTTTCGCGGCGAGGCGCTCTTCGCGGGTCATTTGGTCTTTTGCATCGGACATGGCGCAACTCTTTTGCAAATCGCGTGGGAGAATCAACCTAAGGTTGACTTTCGCCTGAGTCCTGCCAATAGCGCGCGCCTCCACCCCGCGAGCCATTTCGCAGTGGACCCGTGCTGCTGTAGCTCAGTGGTAGAGCGCACCCTTGGTAAGGGTGAGGCCGGGAGTTCAATCCTCCCCAGCAGCACCATTT
>CBFGON010000129.1:0-6464 GCA_965650395.1 uncultured Qipengyuania sp.
GCTCAACGAGGCATTGGTCCACGGCGGTATGGCGCATCGCGTCAAGGTCAACGTCAAGTGGATCGACGCCGAAATCTTCGAGATGGACGACAGCGATATCGCTGCGCAACTCGAACCGATGGACGGTATCCTGGTGCCCGGTGGCTTTGGCGAGCGCGGGAGCGAGGGAAAGATCGCCAGCGTACGTTTCGCGCGTGAGCGCAAAGTGCCATTCCTCGGGATCTGCCTCGGCATGCAGATGGCCTGCATCGAAGGCGTGCGCGCTTCCGGGCTGGAGAATGCCAGCTCGACCGAATTCGGCGCGACCGAAGAACCCGTGGTCGGCATCATCACCGAATGGATGACTGAAGAAGGCCTGCAGACCCGCGAAGCGGGGGGCGACCTTGGCGGTACTATGCGTCTTGGCGCTTATGAGGCCAAGTTGGCGGCCAACAGCCATGTTTCGGCGATCTATGGCGGGAACACCGATATTTCGGAACGCCACCGCCATCGTTATGAAGTCAACGGTGCCTATGTGGAGCGGCTCGAAAAGCAGGGCCTGATCTTCTCCGGCATGTCTCCTGACGGCCTGTTGCCCGAAATCGTGGAACGCCCGGACCACCCGTGGTTTGTCGGCGTGCAGTTCCACCCGGAACTCAAGTCCAAGCCGTTCGACCCGCACCCGCTCTTCGCCGGCTTCATCGGCGCGGCACTAGAACAGGCAAGACTGGTCTAAAGAAATTTTTTTAGGCTTTCGAAAACACGCGTAAACGATTGTAATCGTTTCGCGTGCGCGAGGTGAGTTGTATGGATGCGACACCTCGCATCAATCCCGTCAACTCGCCTGCCTTTATCTTTTGATATATATGTAGCAGGAGACAGCCGACTCCGGCGGGGAGAGCGCTTGAGTCAGGCAAATTTTACACTGCGTCAGCATGTGGTGGGCTTGCCTCGAACCCGGTCGTCTTCTGCGACCCGGACGGCCGAATTCGGGGCTTGGCGGCGCTAGTCGTCGCGGGGGCGGTGCCTTATGGTGCCGCCCCCTATCATTTGAGCAAGTTCATGGTGGATTTGTGCGGCGCTCAAGCCGCGGCAGTATCGCCATCATCCTTGACGATCTCGAGCGTCTTCTGCCCGCCGATGGCGATCTTCTTAGGTTTCATAGCCTCGGGCACTTCACGCACCAGATCGATTACGAGCATGCCATCCTTGAGGTCAGCGTTCTCGACGCGGACATAATCGGCAAGATCGAAGCGGCGTTCGAACCCACGATTGGCGATGCCGAGGTGGAGCATTTCGCCTTCAGGTTGATCGTCACGCTTGCGGCCCTGGATAACCAGCAAATTCTGTTGCGCGGTGATGTCGAGATCTTGGGCGCCGAAACCGGCCACGGCCAGCGTGATGCGATATTCATCGTCACCGCGGCGCTCGATATTGAAAGGCGGGTAATTGTCGCCACCCGCATTGCGTGCCTGGCGTTCCATCAGGTCGAACAAACGGTCGAAACCGACAGTGGAGCGGCGATAGGGGGAGGTATCCAAACGGTTCATCGAAACAAATCCTCATCTGAGCAATTTGACTTTTGTAGGGAGCCCGTGAGCGGCGCCCCCCATGTCACCACACCATGCAGCGACCACACCAAGATAAGCCGCGCGCAAACCCTTTCAAGTCGGCTCTGCTAGCGCTAGTTGGATGCATTCGAGAAACTGGAACAAGCACAAGCATGCCTCAAATCGACATCTACACCAAATTCGGTTGCGGCTACTGCTTCCGCGCCAAGCGCCTGCTTGATGAAAAGGGCGCTCAATACACAGAATTTGACATCACAATGGGCGGCCCGAAGCGCGATGAAATGATGCAGCGCGCGCCGGGTGCGATGACAGTGCCACAAATCTTCATTGGTGGCGTCCATATCGGCGGATCGGATGATCTTGCTGCGCTCGAACGCGAAGGCAAGCTCGACGCCTTGTTGGCGGGCTGAATGTCGCGCATCGCCGTGCTCCAGATGACCACAGGCATCGATCCCGTGGTCAATGCTGTAACGTTGGGTGACGCTATTTCTGCAGCAGCTGCGGAGGGGGCTGCGATGATCTTTACCCCCGAGATGTCAGGACTGCTTGACCGTGACAGGCAGCGCGCTGCCGCACATATCGTAGCCGAAGGCGAAAACTCGGTGCTCCTATCCGTTCGTGAGGCATCAGCCAGGCACGGCATCTGGACCTGCATTGGCTCGCTGGCGGTCGATACCGGCACAGGTAAATGGGCCAACCGTAGCCTTGTGATTGACCCTACGGGCAACATCGCCGCGCGTTATGACAAGATGCATATGTTCGACGTCGATCTTGCAAGCGGCGAAAGCTGGCGCGAATCGAACGCCTACCGAGCTGGCGACAAGGTGGTAAGTGTGGAAACGCCCATCGGCAGGCTGGGCCTTGCGGTATGCTATGACCTTCGCTTTCCGGCGCTATTCGAAGCACTCGGCAATGCGCGCTGTGACGCCATCTCCATTCCCGCCGCCTTTACGGTTCCGACCGGACAAGCTCATTGGCATGTCCTCCAGCGTGCCCGTGCCATAGAAGCGAGCGCTTATGTCATCGCTGCAGCGCAAGTCGGTGTGCATGAAGATGGGCGCGCAACATATGGCCACAGCCTCGTGATAGACCCCTGGGGTTCGGTGGCGCTCGACATGGGCGGGGAAGCGGCAGGGCTCGCCTTTGCCGAGATTGACCCAGCACGGATCGCGGAAGTCCGCGCTCAAGTGCCAAGCCTTGCCAACCGCCGCGAAATACCCAACTAGGCGCGCATGATCGTTTTCGACCTTCACTGCGACAATGGCCATCGGTTCGAGGGCTGGTTCGGTTCATCCACCGACTATGATAGCCAGAAGGCGCGTGGGTTGGTTTCGTGCCCAAATTGCGGCAGCGCAGAAGTAAGCAAGGCTCCGATGGCCCCCGCTGTCGGAGCCAAGGGCAACTCGCGTACCGAAATTGCGCCCGTCAAGGCCGAGCAATTGTCCAATACGCCGATGCCGCCCGAGGTGCGAACGGCCCTCGAAACGCTGGCAAAAGCGCAAGCCAAGGCTTTGGAAAGCAGTACTTGGGTGGGCGAGAAGTTCGCCGAGAAGGCGCGCTCTCAACACTATGGCGATGCTGAGGAATCGCCGATCCACGGTAAGGCCACGCGTGAGGAAGCTCAGGAGCTGGCAGCGGAAGGCATCGCAATTGCTCCTATCCTGTTCCCCATTGCACCACCCGAAGAACTCAACTGATTGTATAGCGGCGTCGAGCCGCTATACGGACCCCAGCGCGCCCGTAGCTCAGTCGGATAGAGCATCAGATTCCTAATCTGGGGGCCACAGGTTCGAATCCTGTCGGGCGCACCACCAAGAGTTGTTTATCGAACCGCGCTTGGAACCGGAGTAATTCTACGGCGTCTTTTTGGTCGTCCGCCCTAACTGGCTCACTGGTACCGTTTCCTTGAAAGTATGCGTTACATAGGGGAAGGGTATCTCGATCCCAGCGTCATCGAGCCCGGACTTGATCGCGCGGATCACCTTGTCCTTGCTGTCCCAACCTGCCCGCGGTGTGGATTCGGCCCACCATCGCACAAGGAAGTCGACCGAGCTGGCGTTGAATTCCTGAGCGAAAATGTCGACACCCTTGGTCACCAGTACGTCCTGCGCATTCTCGACCGAGCGGCGGATCACGTCGGC
Organism: uncultured Qipengyuania sp.; assembly: GCA_965650395.1. Taxonomy (GTDB): domain Bacteria; phylum Pseudomonadota; class Alphaproteobacteria; order Sphingomonadales; family Sphingomonadaceae; genus Qipengyuania. Next base: position 3,692 of record CBFGON010000129.1, read on the forward strand.
TGCATGGTCGAGATTACTGTCATAGGACACGCCGACCACCACCTCGAAGCGACGGTGGTCCATGTCGGTAAGTATCTCGACCGGGTTCTTGAACAGGATCGAATTGGGCACGACCGTCAGTTCGCCCGAAAGCTTGCGGACATGCGTTTCGCGCAGGGTGATATGTTCGACCTTGCCCTTGATCCCTTCACATTCAATGACGTCGCCGATCTGCATCTTCTCGCGCAGCATGATGAGGATGCCGGCGAAAAAGTTCTCGAAGATGTCCTGGAAGGCGAAACCGATCGCCACTGCACCGATACCCAGGCCGGCAAGCAGGCTGGTCAGCGTTAGGTCCGGCATGACCACGATTGCCGCCATGAACAGGCCGATGATCCAGATGCCTAACCGCACGATTGTGTCTGCCAGCGTCTTGAGGCTGGCGCGCATGGTGGTGCGACCCACCAGCATATCCGAAATGCGCACTGCAAAGCGCGCGACGATCCAGGTCAACAGGATGATGAACAGGGCGATGGCAAGATTGGGCAGGGCCTCGACGAAACCCTTGCCCATTTCCTGCAACTGCTCGCGCAGCGTTGCGACGTAATTCAACCGAAGGACTCCCTTTGCGGCCTAACGTTGTGCACCGCGCAGGGTTCCGAATTCGCGAAATTACATGGTTTGCGACCCAAGGGCCCGCTCTTAACCCTGTCCGTGTTCCTGACGCGCGATTTCGTGCAGCCAATCGGCGTGGCGAGGTGCCTTCTTCGTCTGGCTCCATTCCTCAAGCATGATAGGAGCAACGCGCTTCAACTCGGCATATTGCTCGTCTGTGCCGATATCGGCCGCCAGTTCGACCCGGTGGCCGTTGGGGTCGAAGAAATAGATCGATTTAAAGATGCCGTGATGTGTCGGGCCAAGCACTTCAATGCCGAGGCCTTCGATGTGGTCCTTGGCTGCCAGCAACTCTTCCTCGGTCCTGACTTTGAATGCCAGATGCTGGACCCATGCCGGAGTATTCTCGTCACGGCCCATATCCTTCTGATTAGGCAGCTCGAAGAAGGCGAGAATATTGCCGTTTCCAGCGTCAAGGAAGACATGCATGTACGGGTCATAAGCGCCGGTCGAAGGCACATGATCTTCGGCAAAGGCAGTGGTGTAATCCATCCCCAGCACCTTACCGTACCATTCGACGGTTTCCTTGGCGTCCTTGCAGCGATAGGCTGCATGGTGGACGCCGCCCAGCTTCACCGGATGCGCGCTCATTCTGCCGGCTCCTTTTCATCGACGCTCAGAACACCGCGCTTGATCTGGTCGCGCTCCATGCTTTCAAACAGCGCCTTGAAATTGCCTTCGCCAAAGCCTTCGTCACCCTTGCGCTGGATGAATTCGAAGAACACCGGACCAACTTGCGCTTCGGCAAAGATCTGCAAAAGCAGACGGGGCTGTCCGCCTTCGGTCGTACCGTCGAGCAGGATGCCGCGCATCTTGAGCTGGCTCTCATCCTCGCCATGTCCGGGCAGCCGCTCGGAAAGCATCTCGTAATAGGTTTCGGGCGGGGCGGTCATGAAGGGAACGCCAAGCGCCTTGAGATTATCCCAGCACTTGACCAGATCGTCACAGATCAGTGCGATATGCTGGATGCCTTCGCCGTTGAACTCCTTCAGGAACTCCTCGATCTGGCCCTTGCCGCCTTCGCCTTCCTCGTTGAGAGGAATGCGGATCTTGCCGTCCGGCGCGGTGAGCGCCTTGGAGGTCAGGCCGGTATATTCGCCCTTGATGTCAAAGAAACGGATTTCGCGGAAGTTGAACAGCGTTTCGTAATAGTCCGCCCAATATTTCATGCGCCCGTTATAGACGTTGTGCGTCAGATGATCGATCACATTGAAGCCGGCGCCGACCGGGTGTTGTTCGACCCCGGGAAGATATTCGAAATCGATGTCGTAGATCGACAGGCCGTTGCCTGCTGCATCGGCATAGCGATCGATCAAATAGACAATTGCACCGCCGATTCCGCGGATTGCAGGGATGTGGAGTTCCATCGGGCCGGTCTGGACGGCAACGGGTTCTGCGCCACGTTCAAGGAGTTCGGCATAGGCCTTGCGCGCATCGCGGACACGGAAGCCCATGCCGCACGCCGAAGCGCCATGTTCGCGGGCAAAGAACCACGCCGCGCTCTTGGGTTCGTAATTGAGGATGAGGTTGATCTGGCCCTGGCGCCACAGGTCGACATCCTTCGAACGGTGTGTGGCGACATGGGTGAAGCCCATTGCCTTGAAAACCGGTTCGATGATGCCTTTTTCAGGTGCGCAGAATTCGACGAATTCAAATCCGTCGAGACCGATGGGATTTTCGAAGAGATCGGCCATTTCAATCCTCTGTCCGTAATTTAGTTGCAATGGAAACCAAATACGCGCGTGGGGTCTTTTTGTCAAGGAAGGGGCCGGCGAACCAACACGGTGTGACAACGGATTGCCTTAAGCGGAAGCGCTTGCCATGAGTGGCAAATGGCAACCGACAGTCACGACGACATCCGCCGCGCGGTTCGCGCCGTCTGCAATGACTTTCCCGGTGAATACTGGCGCACGAAGGACCGCGAGCGGGCTTATCCCGGAGAATTTGTCGATGCGATCACTCAGGCAGGCTTTCTTGCAGCTCTGATCCCCGATGAATATGGCGGCAGCGGACTCAAGCTGGATGCGGCAGCCGTGATCATGGAAGAAATCCAGGCGGCAGGCTGCAATGGCGCGGCGGCCCATGCCCAGATGTATGTGATGAATACACTTCTGCGATA
>CBFGON010000130.1:0-6387 GCA_965650395.1 uncultured Qipengyuania sp.
TTGCGATCCCGGCCATGAATTCCCTGTGCCGCGCAATCTCTTCTGCACTTGCCGCATGCGGCCGCGGTTCGCGCCGCGGACCGGCGGGCGCCTGCCGCACGGCGCCCGCCTCCGCCTGCTGGGCTGCGGCATCGGCTGCCAGTTCGAGGCCGATCTGGCGGCCGCCCTTTAATTCGACATAGACCTGCGCCAGCAGCTCGGCATCGAGCAGCGCGCCATGCTTCACGCGGTGGCTGCGGTCGATCCCGTAGCGCGTGCACAGCGCATCGAGCGAGAGTTTCGCCCCCGGATGGCGTTTGCGCGCCAGTGCCACAGTGTCGACCATGCGGCTGGTGCAGACCGCCTCGCGTTCGCACAGGCCAAGTTCGGTATTGAGAAACCCGAAGTCGAAACCCGCATTATGCGCCACCAGCGGGGCATCGCCGATGAAATCGAGCAGTTCATGCGCCACATCGCGGAACAGCGGCTTGTCCGAGAGGAATGCGGCCGAAAGCCCGTGTACGGCTTCAGCGCCTGCGGGCATGTCGCGTTCGGGGTTGTAATAGGCGTGGAAGGTCGCACCGGTGGGCACGAGGTTCAGCAGTTCGACGCAACCAATTTCGACCATCCGGTCCCCAGTCCTGGGGTCGAGGCCGGTGGTTTCGGTGTCGAACACGATTTCACGCATCTGCCAGAGTATCGGACTCGCCAGCGCAGATTACAAGGGGGTTACAGCACCGCGCCCGACGCATCGCGCGCACGGCTGGCGGCGGCCAGTTCGGTAATCAGGGCGAGCACCTCGGTTTCGGTTTCGTCGAGCGAAATTCCCGTGTCGATGATGTGGTGCGCACGCGCGCGCTTTTCCGCATCAGGCGTCTGCAGCGAGAGAATATGCGCGAATTTCTCTTCAGTCATGCCCGGGCGCGCGAGCACGCGGGCACGCTGCTTTTCGGCGCCGGCAGAAACCACCACGATCCGGTCGACCGAGGCATAGCCACCCTTTTCGAACAGCAACGGGATGTCGAACACCACGAAAGGCGCGCCATAATGTTCGATCAGGAAGGCTTCGCGCCTGCGGGCAACTGCGGGATGGACAATGGCCTCTAGCCGGGCGAGGGCATCGCGGTCGCCAAAGACCTGCGCGCCCAGCTGGTCGCGCAACACGCCACCTTCACCGGTTGAGCCCGGAAACGCCGCTTCGATAGCCGGGACCAGTTCGCCGCCCGGCCCCTGCATGGCGCGCACTTGGGAATCGGCATCGAACACCGGCACGCCTGCGGCTTCGAACATGGCGGCCACGGTCGACTTGCCCATGCCAATGGAACCGGTGAGGCCGACGATGAGCGGCCGGGTCACGCCATCAGCCTTTCGCGCAATTCTGCGTCATCCGCGCGTGGTGGCTCGACGCCGAAGAAATGCACGAAGGCAGCGGCTGCCTGCCCGATCAGCATGGAGAACCCGTCAATTGTCTCGAACCCCGACGCGCGTGCATTGCGCAGGAAGGGCGTGTCGAGCGGGTCGGTGACGATATCATAGGCAATGCTACCGGGCGGCGCATGGCTCCAGTCGAAGGCCAGCGGCGACGAGCCGCGCATCCCCAGCGGACTGGCATTGACCACCAGATCGCAAATGCCCTCCCGGTCATCGAAGGCAAATTCGGTCGCTTCAGCAAAATGGTCGAGCGTTGCGACATGGTGTTCGCCGCCAGGATCAAGCTCGTCGAGCAAGGTGCGCGCTTTCTCGGGATTGCGCCCGGCGAGCACCAGGGTGAAGCCGTGTTCCGCCAGCCCCGCAACAATAGCGCGCGCCGCGCCGCCTGTGCCCAGGATACGCGCCATGCGGAAATAGTGCTGTTCCGCAAGGCGGCTGCGCAGCGGCTCCAGGAAGCCTGCCACATCGGTATTGCGGCCCATCAAGGCTCCGTCATCCTCGCGGGTGATCGTATTGACCGCCCCGACGCGCGCCGCCAGCGGGTCCAGCCTGTCGAGCAGCGGGATCACCGACTGCTTGTGCGGCATGGTGACATTGCAGCCGCGCCATTCGGGATCCGTCCGGCGCTGTGCCAGATAATCGGCCAGTGCTTCGGGCGTGACATGTTGCGCGCGATAAGCCGCATCGAGCCCGAGTTTCGCAATCCAGAAGCCATGAATCGCAGGCGATTTCGACTGCGCAATCGGATCGCCGATGACTTCCGCATATTGCGTCACGAGGGGAGTGCGCCTTCCTCGCGCAAGGCACCGAGCACCTGCAGCAGCGGCATGCCGAGAACGGTGAACTGGTCGCCCATGATGCTGTCGAATAATTGCACGCCCGGGCCTTCGATCCGGAACACGCCGACGCACCAGGACACGGCGGGCCATTCGGCATCGAGATAGGCGTCGATGAATTCTTCAGACAGATCACGCACCCTGAGGCGCGCGAAATCGCTGCCGACCCAGATGATGTGCCCGTCTTTCGCAAGCGCCGCCGCGCTGTGAAGCGTCATCACCTTGCCAGAGAAGAAGCGAAGATGTTCCGCCGCCTGCTCGCGGCTCGCGGGCTTGTCGAACCTCTGTCCAGCAGCTTCGACCAGCGAATCGCTGCCCAATACAAGACGATCGGACACCACTGCCGTTGCCTTGGCCGCGGCGAGCGCCTGCGCAATTTCGGCCGGTTCAGCACCCGCCATCTCGGCTTCGAGCGCACGTTCGTCCACATCAGCAGGAATTGCTTCGAACGCCACGCCAGCAGCTTCGAGCATTGCCTTGCGCGATGCGCTGTTCGAAGCGAGCACGATGCCACTGCCGGAAATGCCGCTACTCATATCGGCTTGACCCCTTCGAACTCGCCATCGTCGCGCGATTTGCGCTCGCCCAGCAGCCGGATCACTGCGGCGGCGGTTTCCTCGATCGAGCGGCGGGTGACGTCGATTACCGGCCAGCCATTGTCGGCAAACATGCGCCGCGCGAATGCGACTTCATCCTTTACGCTTTCATTGTCGACATAGTTGGTCCGCGCCTGCTCGTTGAGTGTCAGCAGCCGATTGCGGCGGACCTGCACCAACCTCTCGGGCGCAGTAGTCAGCCCGACCACCATCGGGCGCTTCAACTGGAACAGCTTTTGCGGCGGCGGGCTTTCGACCACCAGCGGTATATTGGCGACCTTGTAGCCGCGATTGGCGAGATAGATGCTGGTCGGCGTCTTGGAACTGCGCGACACGCCCGCGAGCACGATATCGGCGGCCTCCCAATTCTCCCACCCCACGCCATCGTCATGGGCAATGGTGAACTGGATCGCTTCGACGCGGTCGAAATAGGCCTTGTCCATCTGGTGCTGGCGACCGGGGCGACCATGCGCTTCTTGTCCCAGCGCCTTTTCCAGCGCTTCGGTCACGCGATCGAGGATCGGCACCGCAGGCAGGCCGAGTTGCGAACAGGCTTCTTCCAGCCGCGCGCGCGTTTCCGGATTGACCAGCGTGAACAGCACCAGCCCCGGATTGGCCTTGAGTTCAGGTACGATCCGGTCAAGGTGCTGACGGCTGCGGACCATGGGCCAGAAATGGCGCACGACGTCCGAATCCTCGAATTGCGCGAGCGCCGCCTTGGCCAGCATCTCGAGCGTTTCACCGGTGGAATCGGACAGCAGGTGGAGGTGGATACGGTTGGAGATGGGAGGCTTCCCGGGCCTTGTGGACAAGCGTCGTGATAAACCACGGGAGAGCGCTGCCGACAAGTTCGGGACGAAATTTGCTCCCCGCTACGAGTCACTTTCGCAGGTGATTCCCGCACAGGACGGATGTTTTGTCCGCAGGCTGGGGACAGCAGGGATAAGTTTGACTCGACTCAGCGATTCCCGCGATTCGCCATTCCATCGGCCACTTCCATCCGCGGGAGAAATCGGGCAGGGGCCGGCTATGCCCGATATCCACAGGGCCAACAGACTCCTTCAACTCTTCTAATAATAAGTATTATTGGATTGGACTCTTAACGAATGCCCGGTCTCCTCCTTGATACGCTGAACGGCAAGCGATCCGCGCAAGTGCCCCTGTGGCTCATGCGCCAGGCGGGGCGTTACCTGCCCGAATATCGCGCATTACGGGCAGAAAAGGGCGGCTTTCTCGAGCTCGCCTATGACAGCGTGGCGGCTTGCGAGGTGACCTTGCAGCCGATCGACCGCTTCGGTTTCGACGGGGCAATCCTGTTTTCCGACATACTGATCGTGCCGCATGCCATGGGACAGGATCTGTGGTTCGAGGCTGGCGAGGGCCCGCGGCTGGCGCCGACACTTGTCGATGAAGCGCTTGATACGCTGCGTTCCAGGCATGAACGCTATGAACCGATCTATGAAACCGTCCGCCTGTGCCGCCAGCGCCTGCCCGAAGGGGTGACCATGCTGGGTTTTGCCGGCAGCCCCTGGACCGTGGCGACCTATATGGTCGCGGGCGAGGGCAGCCGCGACCAGCACGAGACGCGCGCCTTGGCCTATAGCGATCCGGGCAAGATGCAGGCGATTGTGGATGCGATCACCGGTGAAACGATCACCTATCTCTCCGGCCAGATCGCGGCTGGCGCGGAAGCGGTGCAATTATTCGACAGCTGGGCCGGCAGCCTTGCGCCCGACGAGTTCGAGCGCTGGGTCATCGCCCCCAACGCGCGGATCGTGGCTGCGCTGGCCGAACGTCACCCCGAAACTCCCGTGATCGGCTTCCCCAAGGGTGCGGGCGAGAAACTGCCCGCCTATGCGCGCGAAACCGGCGTGAAGGCGGTCGGCGTCGATGAAACGCTCGATCCGTTGTGGGTGGCGCGCGAATTGCCCGCGGGCATGGCGGTGCAGGGCAATCTCGATCCGCTGCTGTTGCTGGCCGGCAGCGATGAACTGGAACGGCGCGTCCACGCGATCCTTGCAGCCTTTGCCGGGCGTCCCCATGTCTTCAATCTGGGCCACGGGATCGACCGGCGCACGCCGATTGCCCACGTCGAACGGCTGATTGCAGCGGTTCGTGGATGGCAGGGGTGACGCGCGGCATGCGGAACCCTAGATACGCACCATGCAGGATCTGCTGACTGTGACCTATCTCTGGCTCAAGGCGGGGCACATCATCTTCATGGTGTTCTGGATGGCGGGGCTGTTCATGCTGCCGCGCCAGATGATCTACTTGCACGGTACCCCGCCCGGATCACCCGAGGCGGAAGCATGGGCCAGGCGCATGGTGCTGCTGCGCACAATCATCCTCACTCCCAGCATCGCCGTAGTCTGGCTGCTGGGCCTGCTGCTGGCACAAAGCATCGGCGCATGGGGTGAGGGGTGGTTCCACGCCAAATTGCTCTTCGTAGTGCTTCTGAGCGGCTTCCACGGCTATATGGTGGCACAATCGAAGAAGATGGCCGCTGGCGAACGCAGTTTGAGCGAGAAACGCCTGCGTATGCTGGGCGAAGTGCCCGGCATCTTGCTCGCCGTGATCGTGGTGCTGGTAATCGTCAAACCGTTCTGACGCCGGGGCGGCTCAAGCGTTTGCCGATTGACGCCGCGCACCGGCGAAATTATCTGACACTCACCGACCGGCTAAAGGTCCCGCAATCCATCGGGGCCGGGTCCGCTTTCTCCAAGCCCATACCGACCTGCCGGCCATTCCCACTCTCGAACAGAGAAATGAAATGCATCTCAAAGACTTGAAAGCAAAGACACCCGCAGACCTCGTGGCAATGGCCGAGGAACTGGGCGTCGAAGGCGCATCGACCATGCGCCGCCAGGACCTGTTGTTCGTCATCCTGCGCGAGCTCGCGGAAGACGAGGAATATGAAGAAAAGATCATGGGCATCGGCACCATCGAGGTGCTGCAGGACGGTTTCGGCTTCCTGCGCAGCCCCGAGGCGAACTATCTCGCCGGGCCGGACGATATCTATGTCTCGCCCAACCAGGTCCGCAAATGGGGCCTGCGCACCGGCGATACAGTCGAAGGCGAAATCCGTGCGCCCAAGGAAGGCGAACGCTATTTCGCGCTGACCACGCTCCACAAGGTCAATTTCGACGATCCCGATGCGGTCCGCCACCGGACCAATTTCGACAATCTCACGCCGCTCTACCCGGACAGCAAGCTCAACCTCGATACGCTCGATCCGACGGTCAAGGACAAGTCGGCCCGCGTGATCGACATCATCTCGCCCCAGGGCAAGGGCCAGCGCGCGCTGATCGTTGCCCCGCCGCGCACCGGCAAGACGGTGCTGCTGCAGAACATCGCCAAGGCGATCACCGACAACCATCCCGAGGTCTTCCTGCTCGTGCTGCTGGTCGACGAGCGGCCCGAGGAAGTGACCGACATGCAGCGCTCGGTGAAAGGCGAGGTGATCTCTTCGACCTTCGACGAGCCCGCGTCGCGCCACGTTCAGGTCGCCGAGATGGTGATCGAGAAGGCGAAGCGCCTGGTCGAGC
>CBFGON010000131.1:0-6304 GCA_965650395.1 uncultured Qipengyuania sp.
CATATGACAATCCTTGTGGCAGACCGGCCGAGTAGCCCAATAATCGGGGTTATCGAGGTGCAAGATGAAGGCACCTATCTGCTGATCTACGACCGCTCAAACCCAGACGAATGCAAGATCGATATACTCCAAGACGACATTGAAATGGCCAAAGAAGCGGGCTTCTTGGACTTCGGCATTCCTCGGGATGCTTGGTTTCCCGATGTGCGTCGGTCGCCGGTCATGCGCTCCTGATGGGTAGTGTCCACTATCCACCTCAAAGCAGGCTTTCAGCCCATCTAAGCGCGCGGCGGTTGTCGCCGGTAACTCAGCGCCTCTGCAATGTGGATGCGTCCTACCTGCTCGGCGCCTGCCAGATCGGCGATCGTCCGCGCGACCCTGAGCATTCGCGTATAGCCGCGCGCTGACAGGCGCATGGCGGCGGCGGCCTGCATCAACAGTTGGCGGCCCGGCTCGTCGGGTCCGGCAAATTCCTCCAGCGCATCGCCTTCGAGTTCGGCATTGGTGCGCGCGCCCGAAGCCTGTGCGCGAACGGACTGGCGGCGACGGGCTTCGCTGACGCGCGCGGCGACTTCGGCGCTGCCTTCGGCGGGAGGCGGGAGCGCCAGATCGACCGCGCTTACCGGATCGACTTCCACATGCAGGTCAATCCGATCCAATAGGGGCCCGCTCACCTTGCTCTGGTAATCCGCCGCGCATTTGGGCGCGCGCGAGCAGGCAAGAGCAGCATCACCCAGATGGCCGCAGCGGCACGGGTTCATCGCCGCCACCAGCTGGACATTGGCGGGAAAGGTTACATGCGCATTGGCGCGCGCGACATCGACCTTGTTCGTCTCCAGCGGCTGGCGCAGCGAATCGAGCACTGCGCGCTGGAATTCGGGCAATTCGTCGAGGAACAGCACGCCCAGATGCGCCAGGCTGACTTCGCCCGGCTTGACCCGCAGACCGCCGCCGGTGAGTGCCGCCATGCTGGCCGAATGATGCGGTGCGCGGAACGGACGGGCGCGGCTGATCTTGCCATCCTCCAGCGTGCCGGCGACCGATTGCACCATGCTTACTTCCAGCGCCTCGGGCGGGGTGAGCGGCGGGAGGATACCCGGCAGGCAGCTCGCCAGCAGCGATTTGCCTGCACCCGGCGGGCCGATCATCAGCAAATTGTGTGCACCGGCCGCCGCGATCTCCAGCGCGCGCTTGGCAGTCTCCTGCCCTTTGACCTGCTTGAGATCGACCACGCTGGCCAGCTCCTCGACCACGCCAGCCTCGGGATCGGGCAGGCGCGCCGTGCCCTTGAGATGGTTGAGCAGGCTGGCAAGGTCAGGCGCGGCGATTACCGGCACTTCGCTCGCCCATTTCGCCTCCGCGCCTTGTGCGGCGGGGCAGATCAGCCCCTTCTCCGCCTCGCTGGCGTGGATTGCGGCGAGCAGCACGCCGGGCGACGGCGCAACCCGCGCATCGAGTGCCAGTTCGCCCACCACGATCCATTCGTCCAGCTGTTCGCGATCGGTAATGCCCATGGCCGCCAGCACCGCCAGCGCCACCGGCAGATCGTAATGCGAGCCTTCCTTGGGCAAGTCGGCGGGCGACAGGTTGATGGTGATCCGCTTGGGCGGCAGTGCCAGCCCCATCGAGGAGAGCGCGGCGCGCACCCGTTCCTTGCTTTCGCCCACTGCCTTGTCCGCCAGGCCAACGATGTTGAAATGTGGCAGGCCGGGCGCAAGCGAGCATTGTACCTCGACCGCGCGCGCCTCCAGCCCGAGATAGGCGACCGTCCGTACCAATGCGACCAAAGTTAACCCCCCGACCCTGTCGTTGCGCGGGGGCTTGGCAAGAAAGCCAGTCCTTGTCGAGACTTGGCAGGCTGAACATCCAGAACGAATACAATTGGTAAACCCCGCGTTGACCATTCCTCTTGGGGAGGTGGCAAGGTGCTTGGGGGCATGTAAGCTGCATGCTTCGACTGTTCTCGATCCTGCTCGCCGCGCTTGGACTGGCTTCTGCCGGGCCGGTTGCTGCGCAATCGCTCGGACTGGTCAATCTGCCGGTGGTCTTCGTCAGCCAGCCGGTTGTCCAGCAGACCCACCACGGCAAGCGCATCGCGCCGGTCACGGCGCAGGTGTCCGCTCACGCCGAAGGCACGCTGGTGTTTGCGCAGCCGGTCACCCCTCGGGTAGAACAATTTGTTCCTCGCCCCAGGCTGCGGCCTGAAACCTATTCGCCGATTCCCAATCGCTTCCCGGAAATCGATCGGGGCCTGCGCGACTATAACCGCGGAATTGCCCAATTTGGCCCGTTTCGCGTGATCGATGCCAATCGCGTGGCGCTTGTGGGCGAAACCGATGCTGCCAGCCCGCGCTGGTTCCGCGTGATGCTGCGCCGCTATCCCGAACTGCGCCAGCTCGATATGGTCGAATGTCCCGGCACGCGGGACGATATAGCCAATATGAAGCTGGGCCGGATGATCCGCGCTGCCGGGCTCGCCACGCATGTGCCGCAAGTCGGTTCGGTGCGTTCAGGGGCGGTCGAGCTGTTTCTTGCCGGATCTGTGCGCGACATTTCCGACGGCGCGGAATTCGCGGTGCATAGCTGGATGGACGACTATGGGCGCGAGGCAGAGGATTTTGCCGAGGATGCGCCGCAGAACCGCCAGTATATCGACTATTACCGCGAAATGGGCATGGATGAGGGCAATGCACGCGCCTTCTATGCCTTCACCAATTCGGTTCCGCACCGCCGCGCTTTGTGGCTCAACGCCGGTGAAATGCGCCGTTGGGTGAGCGGTGCACCATCGCGGATCGCCTACGCAGATTTGTCGCGCCGCTAAGGCTTGACCGGCAGGCGGGTTTCGCTTAAGCGCGCCCACCTGTGAGCGGTCGCCGGAAGCGGCGGCCCTTTTTGTTGGTACGATTCGCTTGTGCCAGCTTGCAACGATTTAACTTTGAGGACTTTCCGATGAAGCGGACTTTCCAGCCTTCGAACCTCGTGCGCGCCCGTCGCCACGGTTTCTTCGCACGCAAGGCAACCCCGGGCGGCCGCAAGGTCCTCCGCGCCCGCCGCGCTCGCGGCCGCAAGAGCCTTTGCGCCTGATTTTCTAGACCCTCAGACGCCGGGCGGCGGACCTCCGTCCGCCTTGGCGTCGCGGCATCAGCCGCGACGGGCAGTCGCCCTTGCGGGCTCCCATCCGGGAGCCCGTTCTGGTTTGAGCCACATGCAGTCCAGCGATCATCCGGAGCAAAGCGGAGGCAAGGCCGACCGGCCGCCCGCAGCGACGCGACCTTCAGGTCGTGCGAGCGAGGATTTCGCGCCAGCGGAAGCCGGTGCGGAACACAAAGACTCAACCAGCCCGTTTGCGTATGTGCAGCCGGTGAAAAGCGATCTTTCCGTCATCCGCAAACGTGCGGACTTCCTCGCGGCCAACCGCGGCCTCAGGAATGCACGCCCGGGTTTCGTGCTGCTGACCCGCCCGAACGGCGGGCTGGGCAAGCGCTATGGTATCACCGTGACCAAGAAGATCGGCAATGCCGTGGTGCGCAACCGCATGAAGCGGCGCTTCCGCGAACTGCTATGGGCGGCGCTGCCCGGAGCGGGCTTGCCCGATCACGATCATATCCTGATCGGCCGCGACGGCGGGGTGGAGCGTGATTTTGCGCAATTGGCCGAGGAACTTGGCTCGGCGCTCTCCCGCGCCGCAGAGGGCAAGGGTGCACCGCCGCGCCCGCCCCGCCAGCGGCGGAGCCCGCGCGCATGAAACATGTGCTGATCCTGATTGCGCGTGGCTGGCAGCTTGGCCCCAGCCGCATTTTGCCGCCCTCTTGCCGCTATTCCCCGTCGTGCAGCCAATATGCCATCGAAGCCCTGCAAAAATACGGTGCGATCAAGGGTGGATGGTTGGCGTTCAAGCGGCTATTGCGCTGCCAACCCTGGGGGGGGTGCGGTTATGATCCGGTGCCCTGACGGCGCTGTCTTGACGAACTAATACACTCTTCCCATCTTGCCCTTTCGAATTACCAACGGGATCGACCTTGGAAAACTCTCGCAATTTTGTGCTCGTTCTCGCCCTGTCGCTCGCCGTCCTGCTCGGCTGGCAGGCGGCGATGGATTATTTCTATCCGCAGCCTGAAAAACCGCCGGTCACTGCCGCGCAGGCGGATGCTCCGGCTGACGCCGCGACGGTCAAGCATACCCGCACAGGCGGGCTGACCGATCCCGAGGCTATCGCGCTGGAAAAGGCCGATGTGAAGCAGGCGCTGGCATCGCCCGATCGCGTGCGCATCGAATCGCCGCGCGTGGCCGGCTCGATCAACCTGGTCGGCGCGCGGATCGACGATGTGGTGCTCAAGGATTACGCCGAGACCACCGACAAGGATTCGGGCCCCGTCCGCCTGTTCTCGCCGCCCGGAACCCCGGCGCAGGAATATGCCCAGTTCGGCTATCTGGTGAACGGCCAGAAGGTGTCCGATGCTGCCGTGTGGCAAGCCGATGGCAAGCAGCTGACGCCCGCCACCCCCGTCACGTTGACGCATGATGCGGGCAATGGAGTGACGCTGGCGGTCACCTATTCGATCGACGAAAACTACATGATTACCGCCGCGCAGAGCGTGACGAACCGCGGCACCGCGCCGCTGCTGGTCCAGCCCTATGGCTATATTGCGCGCACCAGTGACACGGCGAGCGAGGATTTGTGGATCGCCCATTCCGGCCCTGTCGGCGCTTTCGGCGATGCGGTGAACACCGATTTCAATTATGACGATGTCGATGAGGTGAAGAAGGTCAGCCCGCAGGGCACGGCCAACTGGCTCGGTTTTGGCGACATCTACTGGCTGTCGGTCATGGTCCCGCAGGCAGGCGCAGCGCCCGATGCGACTTTCCGCGCGCTGGGTAACAGCCTTTACCGCGCCGACATGATCTATGACCCGGTGACGGTTCCGGCAGGCAAGATGGTCACCACCACTTCGAAGCTTTATGCGGGCGCGAAGGACAGCGTGATCCTCGACCGCTATCAGGATGCAGGCGTGGCGCAGCTTGGTCTCGCCATCGACTGGGGCTGGTTCCGCTGGTTCGAAAAACCGCTGCTGTGGCTACTGCGCAATATCTACGATCTGGTCGGCAATTTCGGCATCGCCATCATGATCCTGACGCTGATCGTGCGCGGGGTGATGTTCCCTGTGGCGCAGAAGCAGTTCGCCAGCATGGCCGCGATGAAGGCGATCCAGCCGAAAATGAAGGCCATCCAGGAAAAGTACAAGGACGACAAGCAGACGCAGCAGCAGAAGATCATGGCGCTGTACAAGGAAGAAAAGGTCAATCCGCTGGCCGGCTGCCTTCCGCTGATCCTGCAGATTCCGATCTTCTACGCGCTCTACAAGATCCTCGTGGTCGGCATCGAAATGCGCCACCGCGACTTCCTGTGGATCAAGGATCTGGCCGCGCCCGATCCGGCAACCATCCTCAACCTGTTCGGCCTGCTTCCCTTCACGCCGCCCAGCTTCCTCGCCATCGGCATTCTTGCAGTGCTGCTGGGCGTGACCATGTGGCTGACCTTCCGCCTCAACCCCAGCGCGATGGACCCCGTGCAGCAACAGGTTTTCTCGATCATGCCGTGGGTGCTGATGTTCATCATGGCGCCGTTCGCTGCGGGCCTGCTGCTTTACTGGGTTACCTCCAATTTGCTCACGCTGGCGCAGCAGAAATATCTCTACTCGCGCCATCCGCAGCTGAAGGCTGCGGCAGAGGCGGAGAAGGCCGCAAAGGCGAGATCATGACGCAAGAAGAGGCCGCCGAACGGGCCGAGCTCGAACGGCGCGCCAACAAGCTGTTCTCGGGCCGGGTGGATTTCCTCCTCTCGGCTCCGCAGCTCAAGTTCCTGCCCGAACCGACCGTGCCGGAGATCGCCTTTTGCGGGCGTTCCAATGTCGGCAAGAGCTCGCTCTTGAATGCGCTCACCGGGCGCAAGGCGATTGCGCGCGCTTCGGTGACGCCGGGCCGCACACAGGAACTGAACTTCTTCGAAGTAGGTGAACCCACGCAATTCCGTCTGGTCGACATGCCCGGCTACGGCTTTGCCAAGGCGCCGGTGAAAGTGGTCGAGCGGTGGAAGGCGCTGGTGAAGACCTATCTGCGCGGGCGGCAGGTACTGGTCCGCAACCTGGTGCTGGTCGACAGCCGCCACGGGCTGAAAGAGGTCGACCGCGAGATGATGAAGATGCTCGACGAAGCCGCCGTGGGCTATCGCGTAGTGCTGACCAAGGCCGACAAGATCAAGGCGAGCGAGCTGGAAAAGGTCGTCGCCGCAACCGAGGCCGAAGCG
>CBFGON010000132.1:0-6288 GCA_965650395.1 uncultured Qipengyuania sp.
AGCGCCCAGTCCTGGCGCGACGCGAGCGTGCAACTTGTTCCGCCGCCGGTCCCGCCCGAACTGCCGCCGGTCCATGTGCCCCCGCCACTGCTGCTGTTGTTACCGCCTCCACCGCAGGCCGACAGTGAAATGGCAAGCGTTGCGGTGAGGATGGTGCGACCCCATTGCATGACAGATTCTCCCCTGGTTGCGGCCCGATTCCCGCAACTGAGCAATAGTGCTGAAGGATGATCGCTTAACCCTTTGTGAGCAAGCGAGATGGGTTTTGACTGGAGTTTCAGTGGAAAACCACGCCCATGCGAGCCAAAAACGGTGCAAACTGCACCCTGCGGCATGGCGTTTTCGCCTGCGCTATGCCTAGGTCGGATGTTCGAAAGGCACGTTTACGCCTGAAATACGGATGGAGTTGGCATTTTGAGTAGCGGAGTACCTGCGTGGGTCCAGCAAGCGATCGGGGGTGGTGAGGCAAAGGCTCCGCTGACCGTGGCGCGACTGGCCGATGAAAAGATGCTCGGCCGCTCGGGCTTTACGCTTTCCAGCCCGGCCTTCCGCAATGGCGGCGAACTAGATCCCAGCTTCACCGCTTGCGAAGATGACTCGGTCGCCCCGCCGCTGGAATGGACTGCACCGCCACCCGGCACGCAGGAACTGGTGCTGGTGGTGGAAGATGCCGATGCGGGCCATGTCCATTGGGCCGTCTGGGGCCTCGCACCGCAGAAGGGTGCACTGTTCGAAGGCGAAGTGCCGCCACGTACCGGCAAGAATGCGCAGGGCAATTCCGAATGGCTGCTGCCTGATCCGCCGCTGGGGGTGGAACATCGCTATGTTTTCCAGCTTTTCGCGCTCGACCTGCCGCTGACACTGATGCCCGGCGCGACGCATGAAGAACTGATCAAGAATATCACGGGACACGTCACTGCTGTCTCTATCCTCAGCGCCCGTTTCGAAGGGCATGAGGTGGAGGAGTGGGACGCGGAAGACTTCGACATCGAAGATTGAAGCACTGCCAAAGAAAGGAACCTGAAATGGCTGGCAAGAACAATGCACTGCAGAAGCCGGTAAATCTGACGCCGGCCCTCGAGGCCGTAGTGGGCAAGGGTCCGATGACCCGCGCTCAGGTCACCTCCAAGGTGTGGGATCACATCAAGGCTAACAACCTGCAGGATTCCAAGGACAAGCGGATGATCAATCCCGACGCCAAGCTCGGTGAAGTCATCGGCAAGGACCAGATTTCCATGTTCAAGATGACCGGTGCTGTTTCGAAGCACATGAGCTGATAGCTCCGGCATTGCATTTAGGACGGCGTCACGGCCTGGCTGTGGCGCCGTCTTTGCATTTGGGGCGCAAGTCTTTCCAATTGCTCCGCATGCGCTAGACAGGTTGTCGAGTTCCGAAGGGAGAAATCGATTGAACCGTCTCGTCGCCGCAGCACTCCTGTCCACCGCCGTTCTGGCCTCTCCGCTGGCAGCCAAGGACAGTCCTGAAGAGGTTGCAGCCAAGGCGCTCGAAGCCGCGCCGGTGTGGGACGGGCATAACGATGTGCCGATCCAGCTGCGCGGGCGTTTCGGCAATGTGATCGGCGATTTCGACTTCGCCGATACGCTCGATACCAAGACCGAAAGCGAGGATGCGATGCAGACCGACCTCGCGCGGTTGCGCAAGGGAAAGGTCGGGGCACAGTTCTGGTCGGTCTATGTCAGCGCTTCGCTGAGCGAGCCGGTGGCAGTGCAGACGACCATCGAACAGATCGATGTGACCAAGCGGCTCATCGCCGCCAATTCCGGCTCGCTCGCTCTGGCGCTTACTTCGAAAGACGTCGAGCAGGCGATGAAGCAGGGCAAGATCGCCTCGCTCATGGGGATGGAAGGCGGCCATTCGATCGGCAACAGCCTGGCCGTGCTGCGCCAGATGTATGCGCTGGGCGCGCGCTACATGACGCTGACGCATTCCAAGACGCTCGACTGGGCGGACAGCGCCACCGATGTTCCCAAGCATGACGGGCTCAACACTTTCGGCAAGGATGTGGTGCGCGAGATGAACCGCATCGGCATGCTGGTCGATCTCAGCCACGTCAGCGAAGCGGCGATGATGGATGCGCTGGATGTGGCGCGTGCTCCGGTGATCTTCAGCCATTCCGGCGCACGGGCGGTCAACGGCCATGCCCGCAATGTGCCCGACAGCGTGTTGGCACGGCTACCGCAGAACGGCGGGATCGTGATGGTGGTCGGCTATCCGGCTTTCCTCAGTGAAAAGGCACGGCAGTGGAGCGCCGATCGCGCGGCTGAAGAAGCGCGGCTCAAGTCGCTGTGGCAGGGCCAGCCCGGCGAAGTGGAGACGCGGCTCGCGGATTGGGACACGAAGAACCCTGAACCCAAAGGGACAACTTCCGACATGGCCGACCATGTCGACCAGGTTCGCAAAATGGCGGGGATCGACCATATCGGCATTGGCGGCGATTATGACGGAATACCCAATGGTCCGGTGGGGATGGAAGATGTCTCGGGCTACCCCGCACTGTTCACCGAACTTGCACGGCGCGGCTATTCAAAGGCCGATCTGGAGAAAATTGCCAGCCGCAACATGATGCGCGTGCTGCGTGCAGCGGAAGCCTATGCTGCCAGCCAGAAGGGCAGGCCGCCGATCGAATATCCGGCGGGCGAACCACGGAATGACGCACGATAGGCTTTCTTCAGCGCTGCCGTGCCTTACGCCCGCCGTCGCGAAAGATCAGTTCTCGACAACCTCGAGACCATCCTGCTCGGCTGTCTGGTCGGTTTCTGTCGCCACCGTATCGGCACCGGCATCGGTAACGGGAGCAGCTTTGCCCGCATCGGCAGCCGGTGGGGTATAGACTTCGCCGCCACGCGTCATGGCCGGGATGACCCAGACCACCGTCATCAGGATGATGGCGAGCAGCAGGCCACCCATGAGGACATAGCGTACCACGCCCTCTTTCGAACCACCGCTGGCCTCTTCTTCGTCCAGATGGACGTGACCGTCTTCAGTATGCATGGGCTTCTTCCTGCTAAGCGTTCGCAGGTTTTACGCCCTTTGGCGGCGAATGTTCCGTCCTAATTGATCTGGATCAGTCGCGCAGCAGTTCGTTGATCCCGGTTTTGGCGCGGGTTTGCGCATCCACTGTCTTGACGATGACCGCGCAGGCGAGGCCGGGGCCGCCATCCGTGCCGGGGAGCGAACCGGGAACGACCACTGAATAGGGCGGAATATGGCCGCGAATGACCTCGCCGGTGTCGCGAAAAACGATCTTGGTCGACTGGGTGATGAACACGCCCATCGCCACTACGCAACCTTCGCCCACGATCACGCCTTCGACGATCTCGGACCGAGCGCCGATGAAGCAATTGTCGCCGATGATGGTGGGATTGGCCTGCATCGGCTCCAGCACGCCGCCAATGCCCGTGCCCGCCGAGATATGGCAGTTCTTGCCCACCTGCGCGCAGGAGCCGACCGAGGCCCAGGTGTCGATCATTGTGCCTTCGCCCACGTAAGCACCGATATTGACGAAGCTGGGCATCAGCACGCAGCCGGGCGCGATATAGGCGCCTTCGCGGGCGATCGCGCCAGGGACAACGCGGAAACCGGCGGCACGGAAGCGGGCATCGTCCCAGCCGGCGAATTTGCTCGGCACCTTGTCGAACGCTGGATGCCCCGCGCTGCCGCCATCCATCACACGGTTGTCGTTGAGGCGGAAGCTCAGCAGCACTGCTTTCTTGAGCCACTGGTTGACGATCCAGCCACCTTTACCGTCAGGCTCTGCTACTCGTCCTTTGCCGCTGTCGAGCAAGGCGAGCGCTGCATTAACCGCTTCGCGCACATCGCCCGATTGCGGGGTGACGTTGGCCCGGTCTTCCCAGGCGGCTTCGATTGCGGTTTCAAGTGCGGCGCTCATGTAAGTCTCCGGCTGGCTATCGCGCCGCTGTTAGCATCCCCGCCGCCCTAGTCCATCCCCGCTGCAGTCGCGAATTCGTAGGCACGTTCGATCAGCGGGCCGACCCGCTCGCTCATCGCCTTGGCGTGGGCGGAAGACGCCGTGCCATCGATCACGCGCTTCTTGATGCCCTGCATGATCCCTGCCAGCCGGAAGAGGTTATAGGCGAAATACCAGTCCATCGGCGGGACCGGATAGCCGGTGCGCGCGACATAGCGATCCACCGCTTCGGCCTGCGTTGGGATACCCAGTTCGGCCAGATCGAGGCCCAGAAGCCCCGCGCGGCCATCAGCCGGGTTGTGCCAGTTGAGCATGAGATAGCTGAAATCGGCAATCGGATCGCCCAGCGTCGACAGTTCCCAGTCGAGCACCGCCAGCACAGCGTTGCTGTCCTTCTCGAAGATCAGATTGTCGAGCCGGTAATCGCCGTGAACCACGCTCGATTCATGCTGCGGCGGGATGGTCTGCGGCAGCCATTCGATCAGCCGTTCCATCTGCGGATTATGTTCGGTCTCGCTGAGCTTGTACTGCTTGCTCCACCGCGCGATCTGGCGCGCGCAATAATCGGTCGGCTTGCCGTATCCGCCCAGCCCGATTTCATCCGGCCTGCGCAAATGGAGATCGGCCATCGTGTCGATCATGGCGTTGTAGATGCCGCGCCGGTCCTGGGGGGCAACGCCGGGCAGCGCGCCGTTCCACAAGGATCGGCCATCGGCCAGCCCCATGACGAAGAATTTGGAACCGAGCACTTCCGGATCTTCGCACAACCCATAGGTCTTCGGCACCGGAAAGCCGGTGGGGCCGAGCGCCGCCATAGCGGTATATTCGCGGTCGACTGCGTGGGCCGATGGCAGCAGCTTGCCGAACGGCTGGCGGCGCAGGACATAACTGCGCGCCGGTGTGTCGATCCGGTAGGTCGGGTTCGACTGCCCACCCTTGAACTTCGAATAGGCAATCGGCCCCTCGAAATCGGCAACATTGGCTTCGAACCACGCCGTCAGCGCGTCAATATCAAGCCGGTCGCGTTCTTCCACTTCGACCGTACCCACCATTTCCTTGTCGAAATCGATGTCGGTCATTGCGCGCATTCCCTTGTGACCCGGTGGGTCGATGGACCACACACCCCCCGTTTTTGCAAAACTTTGCTCAAGCCGGAAAGTCCCGGTTTTCCGGGGTTTTCATGGCCAAGTCGCGTCTCGAGTTGTAACCTTCCGGATATCATCGGTATGCCTGCTCCAGTGCCGTCTCTTTCCGGCCTAGTGCGAAGGAGCGATGTAGGAAAGGGCAAGGCAGTGGCGCTCAATCGAACACCACCACGCTGCGGGCGGAATGGCCGCCCTTCATTTTCTCGAAGCCTTCGTTGATCTTCTCCAGCGGAATCCGCTCGGCGATGATCGTGTCGAGATCGAGCAGACCGCGCAGGTAGAAATCGACGAGGCGGGGGAGGTCGACGGGGAAGTGGTTCATCCCCATGATCGCGCCTTGCAGCTTCTTGCCGCTGAGCAAATCCATCGCGCCGAGCCCTACCTTGCAGTCCAAGGGCATCATGCCGAGGATCGTGGCCGTGCCGCCGCGGCGCAGGATCTTTACCGCGAGGTCGGCGCTGGCTTGCCGCCCGACCGCTTCGATGGCGTGGTGCACGCCGCCGCCGCTGATCGCCATCACTTCCTCGACCGCATTGGCCGCCATGGCGTCCACTGAATGCGTCGCGCCCAGCACTTCGGCAAGCGCGCGCTTTTCCGGAATCGGGTCGATGGCGATAACCTTGCCCGCGCCCGCGATCCTGGCGGCATTGATCGCGGCGAGGCCCACGCCGCCGCAGCCAACCACCGCCACGGTTTCGCCCGGCACCACCTTGCAGGCGTTGAAGATCGTCCCCGCACCTGTTGTCACCGCGCAGCCGATCACCGCTGCACGGTCCAATGGCATGTCCTTGTCGATGGCGACGCAGGCGTGCTCGTGGATCAGCATCTGTTCGGCAAAGGCGGACAGGTTGAGCATCTGTCCAACAGGGCTGCCGTCGGGACGGGTGATGCGCGGCGGTGCATCGGCAGAGCGACGGGTATCGGCCCCCATGCACAGCGCCATTCGCCCGGTAACGCAGAATTCACAGTGGCCGCAGAAGGCAGAGAGGCAGGACACGACGTGATCGCCCGGCTTCACCGTCTTCACTTCGCTGCCCACCGCACGCACCACGCCCGCAGCCTCATGCCCCGGAATGGCGGGCAGGGGGTGGGGATAGCTGCCTTCGATGAAGTGCAGGTCCGAATGGCACAGGCCGCAGGCCTTGGTGTCGATCAGCACCTCGTGCGGGCCGGGATCGGCGAGTTCGACCTCGC
>CBFGON010000133.1:0-6258 GCA_965650395.1 uncultured Qipengyuania sp.
CATCAAGTCACGCCCGCGCTTCTTCGACGCCCGCCGAATTGTGCCGCAGCGCGCTCAGAACGGTGTCGACGATATGCGGCGCGTTGAGGCCGGCCTCGTCATACTGCTTGGCCGGATCGTCGTGGTCCTGAAACACGTCGGGCAGGCGCATGGTGCGCACTTTCAGCCCGCTGTCGGTCAAACCCTCGTCGCTGGCATAGGTCAGCACATGCGCGCCGAGGCCGCCGATTGCGCCCTCTTCCACCGTCACCACCACTTCATGGCTGCGCATCAGCCGCGCGATCAGATCGGTGTCGAGCGGCTTGGCGAAGCGCAGGTCGGCCACACTGGTCGAAAGACCCTTGGCTTCGAGCGCATCGGCCGCCTTTTCAGCTTCTGCAAGACGCGCGCCCAATGACAGGATCGCCACCTTGCTGCCTTCGCGCACAATGCGGCCCTTGCCGATTTCGAGCTTCTCCAGAACCTCGGGAATAGTCACGCCTGTGCCCGCGCCGCGCGGATAACGGAAGGCAATCGGCCCGGCGTCATATTCGGCCGCGGTGTAGGTCATATGCGCCAGGTCGGCCTCGTCTGCGGCGGCCATCACCACCATATTGGGCAGGGTGGCGAGATAGGTCACGTCGAACGACCCTGCATGGGTGCATCCGTCTGCACCAACCAGCCCGGCACGGTCGATGGCGAAGCGCACGGGCAGGTTCTGGATCGCCACATCGTGCACCACCTGGTCATAGGCACGCTGGAGGAAGGTGGAATAGATCGCACAGAACGGGCGCATGCCTTCTGCTGCCAGGCCCGCGGCGAAGGTAACGGCATGCTGTTCGGCAATGCCGACATCGAAGCTCTTGTCGGGGTGCGCCCTGGCAAAACGGTCAACGCCTGTGCCCGATGGCATGGCGGCAGTGATGGCGCAGATGCGCGGATCGCTGTCCGCCAGTTTCGCCAGCGTATCGCCGAACACGTTCTGATATGCGGGCGGGCCGCCAGCCGATTTCTTCTGTTCGCCGGTGACGACATCGAATTTGGCGACGCCGTGATATTTGTCGGCGCTGTTTTCAGCAGGGGCATAGCCCTTGCCCTTCTGCGTCACGACATGGACCAGCACGGGGCCCTGCCCGCTGTCGCGCACATTCTCCAGCACCGGAATCAGATGGTCGAGATTATGGCCGTCGATCGGGCCGACATAATAGAAGCCCAGTTCCTCGAACAGAGTCCCGCCGGTGACCATGCCGCGGGTGTATTCCTCAGCCTTTTCGAGCCCGGCCCACACGCGGCGGCTGAGTTTCTTGGCGATCTTCGAGGCCATTGAACGCAGGCCGAGATATTCGCTGGAGGACACCATGCGCGCAAGATAGGCGGACAGGCCGCCCACCGGCGGCGCAATCGACATATCGTTGTCGTTGAGGATCACCACCAGCCGGTCACCCGCCTGTTCGGCATTATTCATCGCTTCATAGGCCATGCCCGCGCTCATCGCGCCGTCGCCGATCACTGCAATACCGCGGCCCGGGCGGTCCTGCATCTTGTTGGCCATGGCAAAACCCAGCGCGGCGCTGATCGAGGTGGAGCTGTGCGCAGCGCCGAAAGGATCGTATTCGCTCTCCGCACGCTTGGTGAAGCCGGAAAGGCCGCCGCCCTGCCGCAAGGTGCGGATACGGTCGCGCCGTCCGGTGAGGATCTTGTGCGGATAGCACTGGTGGCCAACGTCCCACACCAGCTTGTCAGTCGGAGTGTCGAACACATAGTGGATCGCGGTGGTCAGCTCCACAACGCCCAGCCCCGAACCCAAATGCCCGCCGGTGGTGCCGACAGCGTCGATCACTTCGGAACGCAGCTCGTCAGCGAGCTGGCGGAGTTGCGATTTATCAAGCTTGCGAAGGTCGGCAGGCGTGTCGACCATATTCAGCAAAGGCGTATCAGGGCGCATTGTCATGGCTGTGCCTTACACGCGCCAAACAAAACTGTCGATGAACGCTTTATCGATGAAAATGCACGGTTGGTCGCCGATCAGGCAGCGCAATCGTCACACAACCCGCGCAGTTCCACCACCGGGCGGACATCGGTGAAGCCGGCATCCTTGCCCGCATCGCGCAAGGCGCCCGTCACGCGCTCGTCATCGATATGCGTGGCCTTGCCGCAATCGTCGCAGATCAGGAAAATGCAATCGTGGCGGCAGCCGGGATGGGTGTTGACCAGATAGGCATTGGCGCTTTCGATCCGGTTGGCCAGATTGGTACGCACGAACAGGTCGAGAATGCGATAAACGCTGTTGGGGGCCACCCGCTTGCCGCGCGATTGCGAGAGATTATCGGCGATGTCATAGGCCGAAGCGGGCTTGTCATGCTTGGCCAGCTCCTCGAACACCGACTGGCGCATGCCGGTCCATTGCTCGCCCGAATCGGTCAACGTGATCCGCGCCGCGTCGATCAAGGCGCTGCCCGAATGTTCCTTATGTGCGTGTGCGTGTCCTGCCATGCGGGAGAAGTAGGCATCCCCCCGCGCGCGTGCAAGCTAGTTGCGTTTGAACTCGGCGCGGTAGGAACCGGGATAGAGCCGCTTGAGCGCGGCCACCTTGGGCGCATCCCAGCGGACGATATATCCGTGCCGCGGGTTTTTGGCGGCGAAATCCTGATGATAGGTCTCTGCCGGATAGAAGGTTCGTGCCGCCTCAATCTTGGTCACAATCGGCCGGTCCCACAATCTGGCCTGCTTCAATTGCGCCAGATAGGCGCGCGCCACCGCGCCCTGTTCGGGTGAAAGCGGCACCAGCGCATTGCGATATTGCGGGCCCTTGTCCGGGCCTTGCCGATTGAGCTGGGTGGGGTCGGTGACGACCGAGAAGAAGATCTGCAGCAGTTGATCATAACGGATTACTGACGGATCATAGGTGACCTTCACCACCTCGGCATGATCGGTGATGTCGGAAGAAACGAGTTCGTAAGTCGCCTGACGCGCGGTGCCGCCATGATAGCCCGAAACGGCGCTGGTCACGCCTCTGGTATGGCTGAAGACGGCTTCGACTCCCCAGAAACAGCCGCCGGCGAAGATCGCGGTCCTGAGGCCCTTGCCTTCCTTGGCAATGCGCGCCGCGGCGGGGGCTTCGACTGGCTTTTCCGCAGCCAGTGCAGGCTGTTGGCAGGCTGTTGTGGCGAGAAATGCGCTTGCCGCCATCGCTATGGCGGAGCGGCGCATCAGAACAGCGCCGGGATCGCAGCGAGGAGCGCCGCTCCATTGGAGAAGGCGGCAACGATGGTTCCGGCGGCAAAGCCGATGCCGAAATTGCGATAGAGGTCGGGCGTAAACAGGGTCATTGTTCTGGTCTTTCGATATGCTTGACCATCTGGTTACAGGCATGTCGATTTCA
This sequence comes from uncultured Qipengyuania sp., assembly GCA_965650395.1. Taxonomy (GTDB): domain Bacteria; phylum Pseudomonadota; class Alphaproteobacteria; order Sphingomonadales; family Sphingomonadaceae; genus Qipengyuania. Next base: position 3,362 of record CBFGON010000133.1, read on the forward strand.
ACGCAGTTAATGCGATTGTTGTGAACGGTTCAGGCGATTAAACGCCCGCTCAGGTCAATGCCGGAAGTGCCGCATCCCGGTAAAGACCATGGCGAGGCCCGCCTCGTCAGCGGCGGCAATCACCTCGTCGTCGCGGATCGAACCGCCTGGCTGGATGATCGCAGTGGCGCCTGCTTCGGCGGCGGCCAGCAGGCCATCGGCGAAGGGGAAGAAGGCGTCCGATGCCACCGCGCTGCCTACCGTGCGGCTCTGCGCCCAGCCATAGGTTTCCGCAGCTTCGGCGGCCTTCATCGCAGCGATGCGGCTTGAATCGCGGCGGTTCATCTGACCAGCGCCGATGCCTGCGGTGGCGCCGTCCTTGGCATAGACAATCGCATTGGACTTGACGTGGCGTGCCACGGTCCAGGCAAACAGGCAGTCCTTGAGCTCCTGTTCGGTAGGAGCGCGCCGCGTGACGACCTTCAGATCGGCTGCGCTGATTGCGCCATTGTCGCGCGTCTGGACCAGCAACCCGCCGGTGATCGGCTTGACCAGCAAGCCTCCGCGGCGCGGATTGGGCAGTTCGCCGGTGACGAGCAGGCGCAGGTTCTTCTTTTTCGCGAAGGCTGCGCGTGCCTCCTCGCTCACCGAGGGCGCTATCACGACTTCGGTGAAGATTGCGCAGATTGCCTCAGCCGTAGGCCCATCGAGTTCGGTGTTGACGCAGACGATGCCGCCAAAGGCCGAAACGCTGTCGCAATGAAGCGCTTCATTCCACGCGTTTAACAGTGTTGCAGCCTGTGCGACACCGCAAGGATTGGCGTGTTTGACGATTACAACCGCAGGATCGCCCCCGGCAAACTCCGCACACAGCTCGAGCGCGGCATCGGCATCGTTGTAATTATTGTAGCTGAGTTCCTTGCCCTGCAGCTGTTCGGCCTGCGCAATCCCGCGGCCATGCGGGCCGGCGGGGGTATAGAGCGCGGCCTTCTGGTGCGGGTTTTCGCCATAGCGCAGTTCGATCGGTGCCTTGCCGTTCACCGCAAGAAATTCGGGGAACAGCTGCTGCTGGTCGGCGAAAGCGAACCACTGGCTGATCATGCTGTCATAGGAAGCGGTAGCGGCAAACGCCTTGGCCGCGCATTTGCGGCGGAAATCGAGCGAGGTCGCGCCATTGGCCTCGATTTCGGCCAGCAGCACGGGATAATCCGCAGGATCGGTGACAATAGTGACGAATTGGTGATTTTTTGCAGCCGAACGAACCATGCTGGGCCCGCCGATATCGATATTCTCGATAATCTCTTCCCGCTCCGCCCCGCGCATCACGGTCGCTTCAAAGGGGTAGAGATTGACCACCACCAGATCGATTGCACCGATGGCGTGTTCGGCCATGGCGGCGGCGTGTTCGGGATTGTCGCGCACGGCGAGGAGGCCGCCGTGGACCATCGGGTGCAGCGTCTTTACCCGCCCGTCCATCATCTCGGGGAAACCGGTGAGGTCGGACACGTCGCGCACCGCAAGGCCCGCATCGCGCAGCGCCCTGGCGGTTCCGCCGGTCGACACCAGCTCCACCCCGCGCGCGGCCAGCGCCTGGCCCAGTTCCACCAACCCGCTCTTGTCGGACACCGAAAGCAGTGCCCGCTTGATCGCCACGTCTGTCACTTGAAAACTATCCCATTCGTTTGAGCAGCCAGGGGAACCGTCCCCCGCTGCGCGCGGTCATGCCTTCGACCACGATCTGCTGCACGCCATGCGGGCGGCCATGCCCGTCGACCCACAGGCTGTCCTCGATGACGCAATGTGCCTCGCCGCTATCGCCTCCGAGGCGAAATTGCCAGTAGCTTGCGTCGGGCAGCGCCAGGTGCACGCCGCGCCCGTCTTCGGTGACCCGCGCTTCGATGCCGCGCCCGAGGTGGAAACGGATCGCGAACCCGATCTTGCCGCGTTGCCCCTTGCGCCCGGAAGGCTCGAGCACATCCTCGCCGAGCAATTCCATGCCTTCATCGCCAAACATCAGAATTCGCCGGTGAATCAGGCCAAAGCGCGCGGCATAACCATTGTGAGAAGCTTCCAGGCGGGTCGCGCGGCGGCCCTTTCGTTCGATCGTGTCGCGGGTAAAGTCGACTTCCTCCACCCCCTTGCCGATCTGGCCGTGGAGCATGATCGCGGTCGAATTGGTATCGTCGAGCACCAGTGTCGAATGCGCTGAAGTGCCGCGCAGCCCCTGCTCGATCCGCGCCGGAACCAGTGCGCCCGCCATTTCGGCACCGCCGCAATTGACGATGATTCGCTGGCTTCCATGCGAAAACTCGAACGCCAGGGTGGAGGCGCAGGCGTGCCGCGCATGGCGCGGGCGCGGCGGCGGGGCAGCATCCATCACCAGCACGGCATCGCGCGTGCGGATGCGCTGATAGCCCCAGTGCCGCGGCTCCACCATCGGGCGGCTGCGCACCCCGCTGGCGGTTACCAGCGTATCGAGAGCTTCGGGCGTCATCGCCGCGCCGCCCTGCCAGCTGCCAAGCCCGCGATCGCCCATGCGCAGGCTGAGCAGTGCGGGGACCAGCAGGCCGAGCATGGTGTCGAGCGCCGAAGGCGGCACTTCGCCCACCGCGGCATAGCAGGCGCGCAGATCGATCAGCACCGCAATCGCTTCGGCCTGCGCGGCGGGGCTGCGCGACAGCACACCGCCATCATCACTGACCAGTTCGCCCAGCGTGCGCAGCAAGCCAGCCTCGCCATAGAGCCGCCTCGGACGACCTTCGGGCAGCAGCAGGCCAGCCGCGACAATCCCCGCCCAGCCTGCGGTCTGCGCCAGCCGGTCGTCGCCGCCGGCGACCTGCCGGCGCGCGCCTCATAGATCAAGGCCAGCTCCTCGGTTTCCGCTTCCGGATAGCGGTCGAGCTCCTCGCGCTCCAGCC
>CBFGON010000134.1:0-6175 GCA_965650395.1 uncultured Qipengyuania sp.
GGCGCAACCGAAGACACCGCTCCGGAAGTGAAGGGCTTTGTCGACGGATACCTGCGGCGTGGCTCCACCCGCGAAATCAAGTCGATCAGCGGCGCTGTCTCGTCTGACGGCGGCTATGCCGTGCCGCGCCAGATCGATGCGATGATCGCCCGCGCACTGACCGAGATCAGCCCTATCCGCCAGATCGCACAGGTCGTGCAGACCGGCAGCGCGGGCTATCGCAAACTCGTCACGCTGGGCGGCACGGCATCGGGCTGGGTCAGCGAGGTCGCGGGCCGCCCCGAAACCGCCACGCCCAATTTCGCCGAAATCGCCCCGCCAACGGGCGAACTGTATGCCAACCCCGCCGCATCGCAGGCCATGCTCGATGATGCCGGGTTCGACCTCGAAACCTGGCTGGCGAGCGAGATCGCGATGGAATTCGCCCGCGCCGAGGGTGCGGCCTTCGTCAATGGCACCGGTATCAACCAGCCCGACGGCTTCCTCAATGCGCCTGCCACCGCGGCGGCCGACAGCGTGCGCAGTTTCGGCACGCTGCAATATGTCGGTTCGGGCGATGCGGACGGCTTCGATGCCAATCCCGATGCGCGGCTGATCGACCTGGTCCACACGCTGAAGGCCGGGCATCGCCAGGGCGCCAGCTTCGTGATGAATTCCGCCACGCTGGCCGAGGTGCGCAAGCTCAAGACGGCGGACGGGGCCTTCCTGTGGCAGCCGGGTCTGGTCGAGGGCCAGCCCGACCGCCTGCTGGGTTATCCGGTGGTCGAGGCCGAGGATATGCCTGATATTGCGGCGGGCGCTTACCCCATCGCTTTCGGCAATTTCCGCCACGGCTATCTGATCGCCGAACGCAGCGCCACGCAGGTGCTGCGCGATCCCTTCACCAACAAGCCCTTCGTGCATTTCTACGCCACCAAGCGCGTCGGCGGGAAGGTGCTGGATAGCAATGCGATCAAACTGCTGAAGATCGAGCTTTAGCTTGTTTTCGCCTTCAAACGCCGGGCGGCGGACCTCCGTCCGCCTTGGGTTGGCCTGACGGCCAGCTTCGCTTCCGCGGCATAAGCCGCGACGGCCGGTCGGCCTTGCGGTCGCCTTTCAGGCGCCCGAACCAGCGCGATCCACCCCTGTTGCGCTGCTTCGGGCTGCGACCAGCAGCCCGCAAGGGCGACTGCCCGCCCGCAGCGGGTGCAGCTTGCTGCACGCCTGGCGAGGACGCGCCCGCGGAGGCGGGTGCGCAACACAAAAATAGGTATCACCCTCATGCCAACTCCCGATCTATCCGGCGAGCCGCTGGGCGAGCTCAAGCAATGGCTCGCCATTGCCGCCACTGCCGATGATGCGCTGCTGGTGCGGCTGCTCGAAACCGCGTGGCAGCTCTGCCAGCAATTCACCGGCCATTCCGCGACCACCTGGAGCGAGATCGACGTGGCGCTGCGCCACGGCATCATCCGCTTCGCCGCGCATCAATATCGCGAGCGTGACAATGGACCCGGCGAACAGATGCCTGCCGCTGTCGCTGCCTTGTGGCGGCCGTGGCGGATGGTGCGGTTGTGAGCTTTGAAAGGCTCGCGCGCAGCCTTGCCGCCAAGGCCGACCTGCTGGCCCGCGCGCATGGCGAGCGGCGCCTTGCCAAACCGTCCCCCTGGTATTCTGGCCGCCTCTTGTGGCCACTGTTCGCATCGAGGAAACACTGATGGAAAGCGCCCTTCGCACTGCGCTGATCGACTGGCTGCGCACCGACCCCGAACTTTCCGGCAGGCTCAATGCGGTGGTCGAGGAAGGCCCCTCGCCAGCGCCCGCCCCCACGCTGGCCATCGCCGCCAGCGCCAGCGCCGATTGGTCCAACAAGAGCATGGCAGGGCGCGAAGTGCGCCTCGCGCTCGAACTGGTGACGCGCGGCGACCAGCCGGACGAGGCTGCCAGCATCGCTGCGCGGATCGAGCAACGGCTGGCTACGCTTGGCCCCCAGCAGGCGGGCTTCCGGCTGGTGGTGACACAATTCCTGCGCAGCCGCGCCGAACGCCGTGCGCGCAGCCTAAGGGCGGCTTTGCTGGAGTATCGCTTTCTAGTCCTCGCATCGCCGTGATGCGCTGATTTTGTTTCACGCAGAGGGTACAAGGCGGCGAAGCCGCAATCATTTTCGCACGAAGACACGAAGATGTCAGCGTTGGGTTGCAGCGAAGCGCACCATCTTCCTGCCCTCGCGTGAGTATCAAAGCCGCTGCGCGGCGGGTGCGAGATTCTCTGCGCCCCTGCTTCTTCTGCGCCTCTGCGCGAACCCTTTCCTTCCTCTTTCCCAACCCACAACGGAGAACCCGACATGACCCCCCAGAAAGGTGCCGCATTCCTGCTCAAGATCGGCGATGGCGGCGCGCCGCCTGCTTATGAAATCGTCGCTGGCCTGCGCACGACGCAGATGACGGTCAATGGCGAGCCGGTAGTCGTCACGCATAAGGAAAGCGGCGGCTGGCGCGAATTGCTGTCGGGCGCGGGAACGCGTTCGGTTTCGGTTTCGGCCAGCGGCATTTTCCTTGGCAGCGATGCCGAGAACACCGTCCGCGCCAATGCGCTGGATGGCTCGCTCGACGATTATGAATTGAGCTTCGAGGATGGCGCGAAGATGCGCGGGCGGTTCCTGGTCCAGCGGCTCGACTATGCCGGCGATTTCAACGGCGAGCGCACCTATGCGCTGCAGCTTGAAAGCAGCGGCGCAGTGGTGCCCTCGTGACGAACAGCGCGCGAGGCGAAGCCGCCATCCATGTAAACGGACGCGAGCTGGTGCTGCGCCCCAGCTTCGATGCGCTGTGCCGCGCCGAGGAAGAACTCGGCCCGCTGTTCGCGCTGGTCGAGCGAGCGGGCACGGGTCAGTTGCGGCTGGCGGAAATCGCTGGCCTGTTCTGGCACTGCCTTGCCCGGCCCGCCGCGGTCAGCCGCGAGGAGCTGGGCGAAGCGGTGCTGGCAATGGGGCTGGCGGCAGCGGCAAAGCCGCTCAAGACCCTGCTCGGCCAGATCCTGCGCGGGCGATGATCCTTGGAAGCGCTTTTTGCATACTCTGCCCTGCGGCTGGCGGCCCTCGCCGCGCAGTCGCTCGGCTGGACGCCCGAGATCTTCTGGAACGCCACCCCGGCCGAACTCGCCGCCTGCCTTGGCAGCAGCGAGCAACAGGCCGCCCCCCTCACCCGCGCCGACGTGATGGCGCTGATCGAAAGCGATGACGATGGATGACGATCTGGAAGAGCTGGTGGTTTCGGTGCGCGCCGATACCGCCGGGTTCGCGCAGGACATGGCGCAGATGAAGCGCGAGTTCGAGACCGGCCTGGTGCCGGGGTTCGAAGCGGCCGGCAAAGTGCTCGAACGGAGCCTGCTCAGCGCCCTGCGCAGCGGCAAGTTCGGCTTCGAGGATCTGGGGCGGGCAGCGATTTCGGTGGTGGACGGGATTGCCGCGAAGCTGGTCAATTCGGCTTTGGGCAGCGTTACCGGCGGCGCTTCGGCGGGCGGCGGGCTGCTGACCGGACTGCTCGGCAATCTGCTCGGCTCGCCCGGGCGCGAGACCGGCGGGCTGGTCGCGCCCGATCGCCCCTATATGGTCGGCGAGCGCGGGCCGGAGCTGTTCGTCCCCGCCAATGCCGGACGGATCGAGCCCGCCCACACGCTGGGCGGCACCCGCAATGATGTGCGCGTCTCGATCAACCTCGCCCAGCCGCGCGGTGCCAGCGTGCCCGCCGCGCTCCAGCGGAGTTCGCGGCAGGTGGCCAGCGCGGTGCGGCGCGCGTTTGTTGTTTAGCGCACCGACCTCCGTCGATGCGATTTCCTCGCTCGCGCGACCTGAAGGTCGCATCGCTGCGGGCGCGCGGTCGCGCTTGCACTCGGCTTCGCCTCGCGAACCAGTGACCACCATCATTGTCTGGAAATAGTCCGGTCGGCGACCAGCCGACCGCAAGCGCGACTGCCCGCCCGCAGATGCTCGACGCGCAGCGTCGGAACAGCATCGAGGACGCACCGACGGAGGTCGGTGCGAAAAACATAAAAAAGGAACCCGATCATGGCCTTCTGGCTGGCAAAGAAGCGAAACGGGCAGCAGTCCGACTGGATCCAGCGGTTCGATCCGCGTTTCTGGACGGTCAATTTCCCGCGCCCGATGATGGCGAGCGTCATCACCACCGCGCCCGATGCGATGCGGGTGGATTGCGAGTTTCACTACAAGGGCGAACTGGCCGGACTGATCTGGGAAAGCGAAGACACGCTTGACCATCCGCTGCTCGCCTATGCCACTCGGCGCGATTACGCGCATTGCGTGCTGCGGTTTCGCTGGAAATCCTCCGGCCTCGTCGCGCTCGACCAGCCGAACGGGCCGACGCTGACCATCGAAGGGCGCGATGCAGCGGGCAATCCGCGCAGCTGGTATGTGCGGCTGTGGAACTATGCCAGCGGCACGCCGACCGATGCGCTGGTCGAGCTGCCCTTCTCCGCCGTTCAATCAGGCTTTGCGCTGCCCGGCGAAGCAATCCACCCGGCGGATATCGATCGCATGTTCATCAGCCTTGTCCCGCAAGGCTATGTCGAAGGGTCCACCGCACGGCTCGCCGCGCGGGTCAATGGCTGGGCCGAAATCAGCGAGATGACCTGCGAAGGCGAAGGCGGGATGCTGGTGATAGGGGATGTGCTCATGCCTGCGCATGGCGAGCAGATCGCCACTGCCTATGACGACTGTTTCAACCAGACGCCTGCGCGGCTGCTGCGGATGGTGGAAGCGCTCGGCTATCGCGGGCGCATCGTCCATTATGTCGGGATGAGCCACTATTATCGCCTGCGAAGCGATGTGGAGGAGATCAAGACCAGCGGCGAATTGTGCGGCCCGGCCGAGGCATGGCATGCGGACTTTTTTGCCCGTGCAGTAGAGGCTGGCTTCGCGCCGATTGTTTCGCTGTCCTATGAATTGCTTGCGCAGCACTGCCCCACTTGGCTGCAGCAGCGCGCCTGGGACGGCAGCTATGCCCGCACCGGATGGGACCCTCCTTCGTCGCTGCTGACGCCGGTGCGGCAAATAGCGATGGATTTCCTCAAGTCGATCGCGGCAAAGTTCGTCGCCCTGCTTGAAGCGGCGGGCGCCGAAGTGCTGTTCCAGATCGGCGAGCCGTGGTGGTGGGTCCAGCCCGACACGCGCGCGCCCTGCATCTATGATGCCAAGGCGAAGACCGATTGGGGCGAGGCGCTGGTGCCGATCACCGATATGCGGCTGGAGATGGATGCCGCGCAAACCGCCTTGCTCGACCGCGCAGGCGAGGCGCTGGCGGCTTCGACCGCCGCATTGGCGCAGGCGGTGCGCGATGCCGCCAGCGGCGAGGCGCAAGTCATGCTGCTGGCCTTCACTCCGACCGTGCTCGATCCCGAAATGCCCGAACTCTACCGGCTCAACCTCCCGGTGGGCTGGGCTTCCCCTGCCTTCGACCGGTTGCAGCTGGAGGATTACGACTGGCTCACCGCCGGTGCCCATGCCGCGCGGCGCAAGGCGCATGCCTTTGTCGATCAGCGGCTCGGCTATCCGGTCGAGCGGCAGGACTATCTATCGGGCTTCGTGCTCGACCCCGCCGACAAGTACAGCTTCTGGCCGCTGATCGACGATGCGCTCGACGAAGCGCGGCGTGATGGCGTGACCCAGCGCTTCGTCTGGGCGCTGCCGCAGGTCGCGCGCGACGGATACACCCGCCTGCCTCCATCAAAGGACGATGAAATGGACGCCTTCGACGATGTCGCCTACCCGCTCTCGCTTGGCCGCGATGCTTCGGTCAGCCCGGAATTCTCCACCAGCGTCGCCGTGACCTCCTCGGGGCACGAGCGACGCAATGCGCTGTGGTCCGATGCGCGGATGCGCTACGATGTCGGGCCGGGGGTGCGCTCGCAGAGCGAAATGCGCGTGCTGCTCGACTTCTACCGCGCCCGCTTCGGCCCGGCGCGCGGGTTCCGGCTGCGCGATCCCTACGACTTCAGCTCCAACGGCGGCGATGGCGAGCCCGGGGCTACCGACGAACTGCTCGGCATAGGTGACGGCGTGGCGGCGGATTTCCAGCTCAAGCGCCATTACGGCGAACAGCAACGCCCGATCACACGGCCTGAAGCGGGCAGCATCCTCGTCAGCGTGAACAGCGCACCGGCAAACGGGTGGAGCCATATCGGC
>CBFGON010000135.1:0-6156 GCA_965650395.1 uncultured Qipengyuania sp.
CGCTGGCGCCATTGGCCAGCAGATTGGGGAACAGGCCGGGGAAGATTTCGGGTTCTTCCTCTTCGCCATTATAGGTCGGGATGAAATCGACCGTCCCTTCGTCGAGCCCTTCCATCAGCCGCAGCGCGGTCCGGGTCAGGCGCGCTTCGGTGTAGCGGTAAGCGGCGGCATTATCGCCGTCGATATTGCCGAAGTTCCCCTGCCCCTCCACCAGCGGATAGCGCAGCGCGAAATTCTGCGCGAGGCGAACCATCGCGTCATAGACGCTGGCGTCGCCATGCGGGTGATATTTGCCGATCACATCGCCGACCACGCGCGCGCTTTTCTTGAAGGCACTGTTGGGGTCGAGCTTCAACTGCCGCATCGCCCATAGCAGGCGACGGTGGACCGGCTTCAGCCCGTCCCGCAGATCGGGCAGCGAACGTGCGGTAATCGTGCTGAGCGCATAGACCAGATAACGCTCGGACAGCGCGGAATCGAAAGGGGCATCAACAATCGCGTCGAAAGGATCGGCGCCGGAATCGTCTAACTCGGTAGTGGACATGGCTGCCGGACTAGCACTGCAAGTGTGTCACTCACAACGAGATGGGGAGGATATTTCCCCCGTGGTGGCCACTCTTTCGAACGGCGAATTTCAGCCCCGAATTATCCCTTGTAACATTGTCTCTTGAAATGCGGCGAAAATGTGGCACAATTACGGCGGGAATAAGGCGGGGGTCGGAAACGAGAGGAGTTTTCGATGTATAAGCCATTGATTTTAGCAAGCGTCGGCGCAATCGCGCTGGCGGCGTGCGGCGAAGCCGAACGGGCCAATGAAAGCAGTGCCGATGCGGTGGAGGCCGCTTCCGCGTCGAGCGAAATGATTGCCGATGCCGCCGTCGCGCCCGAATCCGGCCTTCCCCTGCCCGATGCCATCCCTGCGGCCATGCCCAAGCTGGCCTATGCCTATGGCCTGTCGTTCGAACTGCCCTCGGCGGACATCGGCAAGCTGATGCGTCGCCACGCCGACCGCTGCGAACAACAGGGCCCGCAGTCCTGCCGCATCGTGGGAATGGACCTCACCGGAAGCGCCGAGCGTGACGATGTGCGTGGCACACTGCAGCTCGCGGTCGCCTCCCGCCACGCTCGCGCTGTCAGTGCACTGCTGGAAGACGAGGCCACCGACATCGGGGCCGAACAGACCGCCACCACCATCGGCAGCGAGGAAGTATCCAAAACGATCACCGACACCGAAGCCCGCATCCGCGCGCGCGAGGAATTGCGCGATCGGCTGATGGAGGTGCTGCGCACCCGCAAGGGCAGCGTGCAGGAGCTGGTCGAAGCCGAACGTCAGGTCGCCGCGGTGAACGAGGAAATCGACCAGGCGCGCAGCTGGCTCAAGGAAACGCAAGGCCGCGTCGCCTTCAGCCGGATGGAAATCGACTACGCACCTGCATCGGCAGTCGCCTCCAGCTTCACCGCCCCGATCGCCAGCGCCTTTGGCTCGATCGGTGGCATTCTTGGTTATGTCATCGCTGCCCTGATCATGGTTGGCGCGCTGCTCGCCCCGATCTTCGGCGTGGCCTGGGCCGCCCGCACGATCAACCGGCGCAGCGCCGCCGCCAGCGAGGGTTGAGGCCACTCGTAAATCGCGGAAGCCCCGCCGCAGCTAATCGGCGGGGCTGCCGAATACTTACCCCGCCTTCACCTCCGCGATCCAGTCTTGCACGCGGCGTTCGAGCAGCGACAGCGGCAGTGAGCCGCCACCCAGCACGGCGTCGTGGAAGGCGCGAATATCGAATTTGTCGCCCAGTTCGGCTTCCGCTTCGGCGCGCAATTCGAGGATCTTGTTCATCCCGATCTTGTAGCTGGTCGCCTGCCCCGGCCACACCAGATAACGGCGCACTTCATTGCGCACCGTTTCCACATTCTGCGGCGAATTGGCGGTGAAATAGGCAATGGCCTGATCTTCGGTCCAGCCCTTCGAATGCACGCCGGTGTCCACCACCAGCCGGATCGCGCGCCACAACTCAGAGCTCAACCGCCCGAAATCGGAAATGGGATCGGCATAGGTGCCGGGCATTTCCTTGGCCAGCCGCTCCGAATAGAGGCCCCAGCCTTCAGCATAGGCACCATAGCCCAGCTGCGTCTGGAATTGCGGCACCCCGGTCAGTTCCTGCGCAATCGAGATCTGCATGTGATGGCCGGGCAGCCCTTCGTGATAGGCGATCACTTCCAGCATGTTCTTCGGCATCGCGCTCATGTCCGAAAGATGCGCGTAATAGACGCCGGGTCGCGATCCGTCGGGCGTACCGGAATGGTAGTGCTGCGCGCCGCCATCCTGTTCGCGGAACGCCTCGACCCGCTTCACTTCCAGCGCCGCCTTGGGCAGGAGGCCGAAATATTCGGGCAGCTTGGATTCGATATTGTCGATCGCCGCCGTGGCGGCATCGATATACATCTGCGCGCCTTCCTCGCCTTGCGGGTAATAGTTGAACTTGCCGTCCTTGATGTGGGTGAAGAAGGCCTGGAGGTCGCCTTCGAAGCCGACCTTGTCCTTGATCGCTTCCATCTCGCCGTGAATGCGCTTCACATCGTCGAGGCCGATCTGGTGGACCTGTTCGGGCGTCAGATCGGTGGTGGTGCTCGATGCCAGCCGATGGGCGTAATAATCCGCACCATTGGGGAGGCCCGCAACCCCCACGCCGACCTTGGAGGCATTGGGCTTGTCCTTGGTCATGAAGGACACGAGGCGGTCGTATCCGGCCTTGTATCCACCCTTAAGTGCAGCTTCGAGATCGGCGCGCAGCACATCGCCTTCGCTGGCGGTGACCGTCCCGGCTTCGACCAGCTTGGCGATCTTGGCCTGACCGTCGCGCCACAGCGCATTATCTGCACCATCATCGAACGGCGCGCCCGAGACGAGCTTGTTTGCTTCGGCGATTACGAAATCATAGGCGAAATAAGGCGGGCGCACGCCTGCTGCCGCACGCGGTTCGGCAATGTCGACCAATTGGCCGATGGCGCGCCCGATGGCGGCAACGCGCGAATTGTAATCGCGCATGTCCTGCGCCGTATCGACCCGGTGCTGCGAGATAAGCAGCGTGGGCAGGCTGGTATGCAGCCCCTGCATCTGGGTGAAGGCGTAATTGTTGTCGCGCCACTTCGCGCCCTCGGCCGCGCGTTCATATTCGTATTTCCACAGATCGTAGGACAGCTTGTCGGCTTTGCTCAGGCTGGCATAGTCGAAGGTCCGCTCCATCTCCTCTACGCTGGCCTTCAACCAGGCGAGGTCCTCGTCCTGCGCGGCGAGCGAGAAATCGTCGATCTCGCCATAGCGTTCCTTGCGGCCAAGCGAGGTCAGGAACAGCGGGCTGTCGAGCACCTGTTCTTCATATTTCGCGTCGAACCATGCGCGCAATTTTGCGCTCTGGTCGGCCGCGGCATCGGCGGCGGTTTCGACCTGTGCAAAGGCAGGCGCTGCAGGTGCCAGCACCGCAATCGGCGCGGCGGCAAGCAAAAGGGCAATTGGAAAACGCACGACATCTCTCCCCGGTCTGCGTGTTGGATGAGGCATCGCTACGCGAGGCACACGGGCTGGCAAAGCCCAATCGACCAAAGCCAGACTGCGCGCGTCAGGCGCCGCGCATATCATGGGCTTCGGCGGGGATGGTGACGGCCAGCCCGTCAAGCTCCTCGCTCAGCACGATCTGGCAAGACAGGCGGCTGGTGCGGCGCACCCCGGCTGCGAGATCGAGCATGTCCTCTTCCTCCTCTGCCGCTTCGGGAAGCAGATCGAACCATTCGGGGGCTACGATCACATGGCAGGTGGAACAGGCCATCTGGCCTTCGCAGGTCCCCTCCAGCGGCATTCCGGCAGCCTGCGCCACACGCAGCAGATTGTCGCCCGCCTGCGCCTCTGCCTCGACCGCTTCGCCGCGCGGAGTGGTAAAATGCACCTTCACAATCCTTGCTCCTGCGCAGCGGCGTTGATGAGGCGCGCGGCCTCCTCGATTTGCTCCAGCGTGGTATAGCGCCCGAAACCGAGCCGTATCGAGTTTTTGGCTTGGGCACCCGATAGCCCGATTGCCTTGAGCACATGGCTGGTCCGGCCCGACCCGCTGGCGCAGGCGCTGCCCGCGCTGAACATCACCTCGCGGCAATCGCTCATCAGCCGCGCCACATCGAGACCGTCGCGGCGGATATTGAGATTGCCGTGCCAGCGGCTTTCGGCGCTGCCGTTGAGCGTCCAGTCGGCAAGGAGTTCGCGCGCGCGGTGCCACAGCGTTTCGACATGCGCGGCGTCCTCTTCCATCCGGTCGACCGCCAGCGTCGCCGCCGCGCCGAACCCAGCGCACAGCGCGGGGCTGAGCGTGCCCGAGCGCAGGCCCTGCTCCTGCCCACCGCCATGGGTGACTGCCGCCAGTTCAATCCCGTCGCGCACCCACAGCGCGCCGATCCCCTTGGGCCCGTGAAGCTTGTGCGCGCTAACCGCAATCAGGTCTGCCCCTTCGGGAGGTGGGAGCTTGCCTGCGCCCTGCACCGCGTCGCATAGCAGCCATGCCCCGTGTGCGCGAGTGCGCGCAGCGATCGCCTCGACCGGCTGGATCGTGCCGATCTCGTTGTTCACCTGCATCACCGCCACCAGCGGCGCATCTGCGGGGATCGGGACATCGGGTGCGACCAGCCCTTCGGCATTGACCGGCAAGTCGTGCTCGTCGCCAAACCAGCGCGCGGTGTCGCGCACAGCGGCATGTTCGATGGTCGAGCACGCGACCGGGCCATAGCGCCCGCCCCGGATTGCGATATTAATCGCCTCGGTCGCCCCGCTGGTGAAGATCACCCGTCCACCGGACGGAAACAGCGTCGCCACCTGCTCTCGCGCAAGTTCGACAGCCGCGTGCGCCATGCGGCCCATGCGGTGGGGGGAATGGGGATTGCCGAAACCGTCGCTTTCCGGCCCGCCCAGCCAGCGCAGCATGGCCTCGCGCGCTTCGGGCGCCAACGGTGTGGTGGCCTGATAGTCGAGGTAGATCATGCCGCCGCGCCATTATCAGGTTGACGAAGTTGACACCGTGTCGCCCATGAGAATTGGCCCGAAAATCCCGGAAAACCGCCGGTTTCAAGGGCTGACAGCCGGTTGACACCTGGCATGTGAGCGGGGAGGGCGGTGGCTTCGGTTGTCATCAGTTGAACGGTGCCCTGCCATTGCGGTGTAGGAAAGAGGGAAATTCGGCCTTCCGCCTGGCCAACATCACGCCTTGGCCAGTTCCAGCCACACTTCGCAGAACCGTTCCACCTCAGCGCGGGTCGTGTTCCAGCCGAGCGAGAAGCGGATCGTGCGGTCGGCCACATCGGGTTCGACCTGCATCGCCTGCAACACATGGCTGGTCTTCATCGTCCCGCTGGAACAGGCGCTGCCCTGCGACACCGAAATCCCCGCCATGTCGAAGCGCATCACCTGCGCGCTGCCGCTCATGCGCGGCATGGCAATGGCGCGGATAAAGTGGGTGGGATCGGACAGCCGGTCGCTGAGCCAGGTGCCGCCGAGATCGCGGCAATGCTGCGCAAGGCTCTCCAGCGGTTCGAGCACGGCAGGGTCGATATAGGGCTGCGCACAAGCCTCCAGTGCGGCCGCCATGCCCAGCACGCCGGGCAGGTTCTCCGTCCCGCGGCGATAGCCACGTTCCTGCCCGCCGGACGGGGCGAGCATGGCATAGTCCTTCACCAGCAGCGCGCCGACACCGATCGGTCCGCCGAATTTATGGGCCGAGATGATCGCCATGTCGGCAGGCGGTATTGCGAAACGTCCCGCGCCTTGCGCGCAATCGGTCAGCAGCAATCCCTCGGCCTGATGAACCATGCCTGCGATGGCCGTCAGATCCTGCATGTTGCCGGTTTCCGAATTGACCTGCTGCACCGCCACCAGCGGCTTTTCGCGCTGCACCGCTTCGGACAGAATCTCCAGATCAAGCGCACCATTGGTCCGCACCGGCAATCGTTCTGCGTCAGCGGCAGCCTTGAGCAGCGCATCGTGCTCTACCGCCGAAACCAGCCGCGCACCTGCCTGCGCATAGTGCAGCGCCAGCGCCGCCGCTTCGCTTGCCCCGCTCGTAAAGATCACCTCGCCGGTCCAGCCGAGCGCGGCCTTCACCCGCTCGCGCGCATCTTCCAGCG
>CBFGON010000136.1:0-6097 GCA_965650395.1 uncultured Qipengyuania sp.
TAGTCCTTGGTATCGAGGCGCACCTTCTCGACCGTGTCGGCGCTGCGGAAGCGGACGTTGGTCTTGCGGCCATCCTGCAGGTTCTTCATCTCGACCTGCATATAGGCACCGCCCTTGCCGGGCTGGGTGTGCTGGATCTTGGCAACCTTCCAGATGCCGCCTTCGTATTCGATGATATTGCCCGGACGGATGTCCACGCCGCTGATCTTCATGAGAAACCTGCCTTCGATGTGAAAGAGCGCCGCCCCTTGGAATATGCACGCGGATTCGTGCAGGGCGGACTTGCGCCGCGCGCCTTACCCGAGGTCGGGCAAAGGGGCAAGGTGGTGGAAATTTTGCGCCTCTTCACCTATATTGTGAGGGAAGAAGGACAGGCGATGAAACGCATCTTTTCGGTCATGTTTGTCACGCTGGCTGCAGTGTTGGCCATGCCCGCCATCGGGCAAGGCCGGCTGGGCCTGCTGCCGCAAGGCGAATATGTCTGTGCCTTGCCTGGAACGGCTACCGGCGCGGCATGGAACGAACTGCCCAATCGCAGTTTCGCGATCACCGGCGCATCGAGCTATCGCGCGGGCAATGGTTCGGGCACCTATCTGCTCGAAGGCCAGCGGGTGACGTTCACGCGCGGCCCGATGAAGGGCAAGCAGATGATGCGCGTGTCCTCGGGCATGCTGCAGGAGATTGACCGCGATGGTAATCTGGGGCGGTTGCGCTGTCATCGCTCCGGCCCAGTGCTGGATTAGCCCCTATTGCCCGCGAAGAAGCGGATAGGGATTGATCGCGTTCGCGGGTTCCCACCATTCGGCATCCTTCGTGGTCTGCAGGATGGCAAAATGCAGGTGCGGTGCCTCATCGGTTGCATTACCCGATGAACCGACCGAACCCAGCCGCTGACCGCGGCGCACGCGCTGACCTTCCTTCAGCCCTTCCGCATATTTATCGAGATGGGCGTAGTAGTGGATCGTCTCCCCATCGGTCGAACGGACATAGAGCGTATTACCGCCTGCGCTCGACTGGAAAATCCTCTCGACAGTGCCGGGCGCCGCAGCGACCACGCTGGTGCCTAGTGGGGCCATGATATCGATTGCTTCGTGCAGGCGCGTACCGCCGCCGCGTGAATCGCTGTAGGTGTCGGTCAGATCTGCAGGACGCACATTGAGGACAGGAACCAGCAGGCTGGCGGACTCGCTGTCAGCGGGTACTGTTGCCACGGAAGTATCGAGTGTGCCTGCGGCAGACGCCGCGCTCGATGTGCCAGGTGCTGTTGCATCCGGAGTGGGGCTTGGCGCGGCTTCGGCAGGGCGCGTGGTGCTGCGCTGACCTTCGGCTGAAGCCATCTCGATCAGGCTGCCACCTGCAACAATCCAGACCGCACTGGTCAGCGTGGCGGTGATGACAATAGTGAGCAGGCGATCGAAGAACTTCATGCAATACCCCTAGCGCGTCAGGCTTCGAAAAGCACCTGCGTGGATTGTGAGACCATTTGCGCCAGCCGCGCAGCATCCCAATTGGTCAGGCGCACGCAACCATTGCTTTCGGTCCGCCCGATATGTTCCGGTTCGGGCGTGCCGTGGATGCCGTAGTGGTCCTTGCTCAGATCGATCCAGATCACACCAACGGGGCTGTTCGGCCCAGCAGGTAGTTGCTGCTTCTTCGCATCCTTGGGCGTGTTGCGCAGCAGGGCCGGATTATAGCTGTAGGTCGGGTTGTAAGACTTGCCGAGAATCTTCCATTCCCCCAACGGCAACGGATCGGAGCGTGAGCCGGTGGTGACGGTGAACATTGCCACCAGTCTGCCTGCTTCATCATATCCCTTCAGCGTTCCGGCCTTCTTGCTGACAACGATGCGCGCCACTTCGGGCTGCCCGGTCCCTACGCCCAGCGATGCGAGCGTGTGCTGCCAGTCGCGATTCTCGATCACGCCGGGCTCGATGCCGTCGGCACCGATATTGGGAACGCGGATTTTCTGGCCTGCGCGAAATGTGCTGGCCGGCGGCGCGGCGCTTGCCTTGGCTTCAGGTGTCGGTGTTGCGACGGTGTTGAGCTCGCGCAACACTTCGACGGTGGTGTGGAAGCGCTCGGCCAGACGTTCATCGATCGACTGATATGCCAAGCTGGACAGTTTCGCCTGATCGGCGGGATCTTCCGGCGTCGCCAGATAGGTTGCGGTGCCCCAGCTTTCGGGAATGATCACTTCGCGGGTCGAGGGAATATTCTTCCATTTGGCCAGCTGTGCGCTGGTCTGCTCGTCCAGTTCACCGGTCACATCCAGCGCATTGGCTTCCTGAAAACCGCGCAACGCATTGCGCATGCTCAGCCCCATCTTGCCGTCGATAACGCCGGGACCGAAGCCCTGCCGATCGAGCACCACTTGCGCCTGCATCAAGGGACGGTCTTCGACAGCACCTATTGTCCCTGGTGCCGCATCGTTCGATGCCATGCTGTCGGCGAGATTGTCGGCACTGAAAGTCTCGTAGCCCCAGTCCACACCCTGATCGGCGGTCAATTCGGTTTTGCTGTCGGCCTTTTCATTATCCTGGCCCTGCATCCCGCAGGCGACGAGGACGAACGAGGATGTGGCGATAGCTAGCAATCTGCGCATCAAGGTTTCCCGTACATCGGGACGCGACCCGCCCCTTCGCAAAGGACAACTCACTTCGCGGCGATTTGCTCCGCAAATGCCCGCACGGCAGCAACTTCATCGCCCGACCAAACAGCGCCAGACACAGCGAGGAAGTCTGCCCCCGCGTCGATCAGCGGGCGGCAATTGGCAGGCGTGATGCCGCCAATGGCGACCGAAGGAATCTCGACCATTTCGTGCCACCATTCGAGCAGGTCCAGTTCGGCGCGATGCTCGGTTTCCTTCGTCTCGCTGGGGAAGAAAGCCCCGAATGCGACATAGTCAGCCCCCGCCTCGCCCGCTTCCAGCGCAAGGTGACGCGAGGCATGGCAGGTGACGCCGATCTGCGCCTCCGGCCCAAGTTCCGTCCGCGCTTCGGCAGGATCACCGTCGCCCTGCCCCAAATGCACGCCATCGGCCCTGAGCCGTTTGGCCAGCGCAATCGAATCATTGACGATAAAGGCCACTTCACGCGCGCCACAGATTGCCTGTAAAGGTTCGGCCAGCGCGGCAGCCTCATGCTGGTCCAGCCCCTTCACGCGGAACTGGAAGGCGGTTACGATCCCTTGCCCCGCATCGAGCGCGCGCTCGAGCCGCTGCGGGAAATCGCCCGACACGTCGAGCGGAGAGATCAGGTATAGCTGCGTGGCGATTTCATCGGACATCGGTTGCGGCTCCTAATGCCTTCATCGCGCTTCGTCACGCATTCAGCGACGCGAAAGCGTGCGCGGCCTCTACTACCTACATGAAGCGCCTTCTTGTCCCAGTGCTGCTCGCCCCCGCGCTCACCGCCTGCGCGATCATTCCCGATACGCCGATGGTGGGTGAAGAGGCCGCTGCGCAAGGCACCCCTGTGGCATTGGGCCAGCCGGTCTGGGCAGGCGATACCATCGTGACTCCGCTCGAAGTGACCGAGGACAGCCGCTGCCCGGTCGACGTACAATGCGTGTGGGCGGGCAAGCTGACCGTCTCGACCCGGATCACGGCAACACATTGGAAACAGACCGCCCCGCTGACGTTGGGCGAGCCCTACGAGGTGCTGGGCCGGACCTATGAATTGACAGTGGCCACACCCGGCAAACGCGCCGACCGCGCAATGCAGCCGGGCGAATACCGCTTCACTTTCACGCGCAAATAGCGCGCCTGTTGGGGGCGATACGCCGTCAGGTAATGCTGGCGGCGTGGATCTGGTCGATGGCAGCCGACAGCGTGGCGTCAAATTCCGCGTCGCTCTGCTGCGCGCGCAGATCCTGCAACAGACCGCGGCTGAAGCTGGCAATCATGCCGTGGTTCTTGGCCAGCTCGTTCGATGCATCATCGGTCGAATAGCCGCCCGACAGCGCCACGACGCGCAGCACCTTGGGGTGCCTGATCAGACCTTCATAGAGATCGGCGTCCCTGGGGATCGACAGCTTGAGCATCACCTGCTGGCCTTCGGGCAGAGCATCGAGCCCTTCCTCGATCGCGGCAAGCATGATCTTTTCGCCTTCCGCACGGTCAACGGCGGTGATGTCATATTCGGGCTCGAGGATCGGGACGAGGCCGCAGGACAGGATGCGTGCGCCTTCGGCAAACTGCTGGTGGACCACTTCCTTGATCCCCACCGGATCAGCCGATTTGATGACCGAGCGCATCTTGGTGCCGAACACGCCCAATTCGCGCGCGCGATTGCACATGTCTTCGAGCCCCGGATTGGGCTTCATCAGCTGCGCGCCATTGCGTTCGTCTTCCAGGCCCTTGTCGACCTTGAGGAAGGGCACGATGCCGCGTTCGGCAAGACGTGCGGGAACCGGCTTGCCGCCGCTCTGCCCGTCCATCGTCTTTTCGAACAGGATCGCCCCGATCACCTTGCCATTGCCAAAGCTTGGGCTTTCGATGATGCGCTGACGCATTTCGTGAATAAGGCCGAACATCTCGTCATCATTCGACCAGGCGTCGTCTTGTACACCATAACCCTTGAGCGCCTTGGGTGTAGATCCGCCCGACTGGTCAAGCGCCGCGATAAAGCCCTGCCCGTTGGCGACGCGCGCCTTCATTTCATCGAAAGTCATGTAAGAATCCCTGCGCCTGTGCATTCGTATGCGCGGCCCATACAAACAGGCCCCGCCATCCGCAACTGTGCTGCGGAAATCACTTGGTGAGTGCAGCCACCCCGGGAAGATCCTTGCCTTCCATCCATTCCAGAAACGCCCCGCCAGCGGTGGAAACGAATGTGAATTCGTCCTTCACACCGGCATGAGCCAGCGCCGCGACCGTATCGCCGCCACCAGCCACCGAAGTAAGCGAGCCGTCCTGCGTCAACGCAGCAGCCGTGCGCGCCAACGCCACAGTGGCGGTATCGAATGGCTCGATCTCGAACGCGCCCATCGGGCCGTTCCACACCAGCGTGCGGCAGGTCTTGAGCACATCGCCCAAGGCCTCGACAGCCAGCGGGCCGACATCGAGAATCATCTCGTCGTCAGCAACTTCATGGACATTGCAGGTGCGCAGCGAAGGCGGATTGGCGGCGAATTCTTTCGCCACCACCACATCATAGGGCAGATGCACCGTGCAGCCCGCGTGATCGGCCGTATCCATGATGCGGTTGGCGGTGTCGGTCAGATCGTGTTCGCACAGCGATTTACCCACATCGACCCCGCGGGCGGCAAGGAAGGTGTTGGCCATGCCGCCGCCGATGATAAGATGCTGGACCCTGCCGACAAGGTTCTCCAGCACGTCGAGCTTGGTCGAAACCTTGGCCCCGCCCACAACTGCGGCAACCGGCGGTTGCGGATTGCCCAGTGCAGCATCAAGCGCCTTGAGTTCAGCCTCCATCGCGCGTCCGGCGTAGGCGGGCAGCAGCCGCGCCAGTCCTTCGGTCGAGGCGTGCGCACGATGCGCGGCGGAAAAGGCGTCATTGACGTAGAAATCGCCATGCGCGGCGATTCCCTTGGCGAAGGCCGGATCATTGGCTTCCTCGCCCGGCCAGAAGCGGACGTTATCGAGCAGACCGATATCGCCATCGCGCAATATGCCGATCGACTGTTCCACCACCGGGCCGGACACTTCGGGGATGAACATCACTTCGCGGTCGAGTACGCGTTCGACATCGCCTTGCACCATGCTGGTGCTCATGGTCGAATGACGCGCGCCCTTGGGACGTCCGAAATGCGCGAGCAGGAGTACTTTCGCGCCCCTGTCCGCCAGTTCGAGGATGGTCGGCTTCACCGCTTCGACGCGGGTTACGTCGCTGGCGCGCCCTTCCTGCATCGGCAGGTTGAGATCCACGCGCACCAGCGCAACCTTGCCCTTGATATCGCCAAGGTCGTCTAGCGTCTTGAAGCCGGCCATCGATTGCTTTCCTCAGATAAGCTTCGCCATCACACCGGCGGTGTCGATCATCCGGTTCGAGAAGCCCCATTCATTGTCGTACCAGCTGACCACGCGGCACAGCTTGCCTTCCATGACCGAGGTTTCGAGGCTGTCGATGGTCGAGCT
>CBFGON010000137.1:0-5969 GCA_965650395.1 uncultured Qipengyuania sp.
GGCTTCAACTGGCTGGTCTATGTCTGGGCAATCCAGGCGGGCAATGTCTTCGCGGCCAGCCTTGGCTATTACATCAACCCGCTGGTCAATGTGCTGCTTGGCACGCTGCTGTTGGGTGAACGCCTGTCGCGCTTGCAATGGGCCGCCGTGGCACTGGCCGCCATCGGTGTCTCGCTGCTGCTGGGGGGTGCGCTGACTACGCTGTGGATCAGCCTGTCGTTGGCGCTGAGTTTCGGTGCCTATGGCCTGATCCGCAAGCAGGTCGATGTCGGCGCCTTGCCGGGGCTGACGATCGAATCGATCCTGCTGCTGCTGCCCGCCACGGCCGTTGCCTGGTATTACAGCCAGCAGCCTGCCGGATCGGCCTTCACGCAAAGCACCGGTATGGCACTGTCGATCATGCTGGGCGGCGTGCTGACGGCAATCCCGCTGCTGATGTTCGCCATTGCCGCGCGCAAGCTGCCCTATTCGCTGCTCGGCTTCCTGCAATTCCTCGCCCCAAGCATCGTCTTCGTGCTGGGGCTGACTGTATTCGGCGAGGATCTGAAACCGGTGCAGGCCGCCTGCTTCGCCTGTATCTGGGCGGCAGCAGCGATCTTCATCTGGGATCTGGTGGCGCGGGCCAGGAAGACAGCCGCCAGCTGAGCGTTTCGCCCGCGTGGAACGGGACGATGGCAGCATCGCCGCCATCGACTTCGGCTGGAACTTCGATCGGAGCCTTTTCCAGCGTCACGCTGCCCTCATTGACGGGCAGTCCATAGAATGCCGGGCCGTTGAGGCTGGCAAAACCCTCGAACCGGTCAAGCGCGCCTTCCTCGTCGAACACGGTGAGATAGCTTTCGAGTGCATAGGGCGCGTTGAAAATGCCCGCGCAGCCGCAATCGCTTTCCTTGGCATGGCGGTGGTGCGGCGCGCTGTCGGTGCCGAGGAAAAATTTGCCTGAACTTCCGGTCGCCGCTTTGCGCAAAGCAAGCCGGTGTTCCTCGCGCTTGGCCACAGGAAGGCAATACATATGCGGGCGGATGCCACCGACCAGCATGGCATTGCGATTGATGTGCAGGTGCTGCGGCGTGATCGTGGCGGCAATATTGGGGCCGGCGGCATCGACGAATTCGGCAGCCTGTTTTGTGGTGATATGTTCGAAAATGACCCTGAGTTCGGGCAGTCGTGCTACCAGCGGTGCCAGTACGCGGTCGATAAACACTGCCTCGCGGTCGAAGATGTCGATATCGGCATGGGTTACCTCGCCATGGACGCACAGCGGCATTCCTATCTCGGCCATTTTCTCAAGCGCGCCCGTGATATTGGCGATGTCAGTCACCCCATGATCCGAATTGGTTGTCGCACCCGCCGGATAGAGCTTGGCCGCAGTCAGCACACCATCAGCAAATCCCGCAGTCAGATCGGCAGGGTCAGTTTTGTCGGTGAGATAAGCAGTCATCAGCGGGGTGAAGTTCACCCCTTCCGGCACCGCATCCAGAATGCGCTCGCGATAGGCCCCGGCCAGCACGCTCGTAGTCACCGGCGGCGAGAGGTTGGGCATGACAATCGCCCGCGCGAACTGGCGCGCGGTATACGGCACCACGGCGCGCATGGTCGCCCCGTCGCGGAAGTGGAGATGCCAGTCATCGGGGCGGCGGATAGTCAGCGAGTCGGCCATGCGGTTGCCTATGGCGGCGGGCCGCCTATCTGTCACCCATGACTGCTACCCGCCTGTTCGACCGCGCCGTAATCCGCCTCGCCCCGCTGGAGCCTGGCGAGAATGTTGCCGCCTTCCTGCAGGGACTTCTGACCAATGATGTGACCCGGCACCTCCCCGCTTATGCCGCGCTGCTGACACCGCAGGGCAAGACCCTGTTCGACATGATCGTGTGGCCAGCGGGCGGCGATGCATTGCTGCTCGATTGCGAAGCCGAAGCGGCTGCAGATCTGGTTCGACGGCTGTCGCTCTATCGCCTGCGCCGCAAGATCACGATCGAAGTGGACGAGACGCTGGGCGTGCATTGGGAAAGGCATTCGGGCGATGGCGGTGCGGCCGATCCGCGCCTTGCCGCGCTGGGTCAACGCTGGCTGGCACCTGTTGCCGAGCAGGACGAAAGTGCCGATGCCGAATGGCTGGCCTATCGCCTGTCGCAAGGCGTACCCGAAGGGCGTGGCGAGTTGGGCGATATCCTGTGGCTGGAAACCAATGCCGTCGAACTCCACGGCGTTGCCTTCGACAAGGGCTGCTACATAGGACAGGAAAACACCGCGCGAATGAACTGGCGCAGCAAGGTCAACCGGCGGCTGGTGGTGGTACCCCTGTCAGCTTCAGTGGAGAAGCGGCAGAAGGCTGCCTATCCCGATCTTGGGCTGGCGGTCGACCATCTGCGCGTGGAAGACATCGATCCACGAACCGCGCCTGAATGGATGCGCAGCGCGCTTACGCCTGCTGGTTGAGGCTTTCGATAGAGCGGACCAGCATCCGCTCCGCCCGGTCACGCGCAGCCGTGCTTGGCAGGCCGAGCGAACGGGCCAGCGCGTTGCCGATCAGCGCATCGCCCATGGCCATCAGCACCAGCGACAGCGTTTCTTCGTGAACCTGCATGGGATTGGCACCATGTGCCGCTTCCTCGGGTGCGATTTCGTCGACCAGATTGTGGATCGTCTCGACTATCGGGGTCAGCGCATCCTCGTTGCCGGTCAGGATCATCCAACTGGCGAGCGCGCCTGCGCCTTCCTTGTCGAAAGCATCGAAAGCCAGATCCACCACTTCGCGCGGAGATCCCAGGCCGGCCCGGGTCGCGCGCACCGCATCGATGATGGTGGCGCAGACGGTTTCCGCGAGATGTCCCGCAAGCGCCTTTTGTAATCCTGCAGCCGAACCGAAATGATGCAGCAGATTCGCATGGGTGCGCCCGATTCGCCCTGCCACGGCCTTGAGCGTGACCGATTGCGGCCCGGTTTCGATCAGCAGATGGCGCGCGGCCTCCAGGGCGGCGAGCCGCGATTCTTCGGGCGAAAGGCGTTTGCGCGTCTTCATCCGGTTTGCGTTAACCCATGATCGCCTAATGGGAAAGCCGCGTTGCAAAAGTTATTGACACTAATGTAAGTAAGCGCTACTGACATTGGTGTTAGTTAAATCCGGAGCCGTTATGAACGCCCCAGTGACCATCGATACCGCCAATGCCCGCACCGCGCCAACGCCCGGCGATCTGACCATCACCGTGCGTGACGAGCGTTTCAACCGCGGCACCACGCCGCGTCGCTGGTGGGCGGGCGAGCCCTTCGGTACCGCCTGGCACAATGCCCTGTCCGCCACATTCCCGCGCGGCGAAGCCTTCTTCATCGAATCGGTGAAAGCCTTCCGCGAAGGTGCCGACCCCCGGCTGGAGGCTGAAATCCGCGCTTTCGTGAAGCAGGAAATCAACCACACGCGCGAGCATATCGCCTTCAACAAGCTGGCCGAAGCGCATGGCTATGACATCAAGGCGGTGGATCGCCGCGTGGCCGAAATGCTTGAGCTGACCAAAGGCCGCCCGGAAATTCTCAACCTTGCTGCAACCATGGCGCTGGAACATTACACGGCGATGATGGCGGCCGAATTCCTCGGTAACTCCAAGCATTTCGGCGATGCTGATCCCGAAGTCCGCGCGATGTGGGAATGGCATTCGATCGAAGAGATCGAGCACAAGGGCGTCGCCTTCGACACCTGGAACCACGCCACGCGAGACTGGACGAACTGGAAGCGCTGGAAGGTGCGCAACTTGATGATGCTGGTGGTCACCACCCGCTTCTTCCGCAATCGCTGGGAAGACAGCATGGAACTGCTGGCGCAGGATGGCATCACTGGCTGGAAGGCGAAGTGGGGCCTGTTCAAATATCTGACCATGACGCCCGGCGTGGTGCGGCGGATCTTCCCGGCGTGGCTGGCCTATTTCAAGCCCGGCTTCCACCCTTGGGATCATGACGACCGCGCGCTGATCAACCGCTTTGAAGGCGAGTTTGAAGCGGCGCTGATACCCGCCGAATAAGGTTTCCGGACCGGACGAATCAAGGCCCCGCGAGGAATCGCGGGGCCTTTTAGTATCAGGCGGCCTGCAGCGTCGGCCCTTCCTCCTGCGTCAGATCGATCTGGTAGAGCACGCAATCGGCCATCGCGCCGCGCGCGCAGCTGTGGCGCGGAGCGGTCTTGCCCGTGGGCCGGAAACCCAGCTTGCGCAGCACGCGGCCCGAAGCCGGATTATCGGTGAAGTGCCCGCCGTGAACCCGCTCGTGGCCCAGCAGCCGCGCTACTTCGAGTACGCCGCGCGAAGCCTCGGTCGCAAAACCCTGCCCCCAATAGGAGCGGGCGATCCAGTAGCCGAGTTCGACGCCGCCCTCAAATTCGCCAAGGCCGGCACCGCCGATCACTTTCGAACCATGCGCGCCCGGCAGCGTCAGCAGGAAGCTGGGCATGCGCGGATTCTGTTCCATCGCGATGAATTGGCGGGCATGTTCGGGGAGATAAGGCCATGGGGCGCGCGCAAGATTGCGGACGACCTTCTGGTCGGCGATCCCGCCAAACAGGGCTTCTGCATCTTCGGGCCAGGCAGGCCGCAGCAGCAGCCTTTCGGTGACATGGAACATCGGTATTCTCCCTAGGGTCCACGCTCCGGGCTCCTAGGCCGGACGCGTGACAATTACGTGATAGCGAACGCGGATTCGCTGCGAGTTCAAGAGGGAGAAACGACAAGAGGGAGACGGGTCGGCCCCATCTCCCTCTTCGTCTGCCGGATCGTTAGCCCGGCTGGGACCGTCCCGCTTGGACGATCCCGTTATCGGAGCGTCCTGTTATTCGGCTGCTTCGGCCATCATGTCGACCGATACGTATTTGCGGCCGAGCTTGCCCGAGTGGAATCGGACTACGCCGTCGGTAAGCGCGAACAGCGTGTGGTCCTTGCCCATGCCGACGTTGACGGCCGGGTAGAACTTGGTGCCGCGCTGACGCACGATAATGTTGCCGGCGACCACTGCCTGGCTGCCGAACTTCTTCACGCCAAGACGACGACCGGCCGAGTCACGACCGTTACGCGATGAACCGCCTGCTTTTTTATGTGCCATGGTCCGGTTTCCTTACTTCTTGTCGGTCTTCTTGGCCGCTGCCTTCTTGGGCGCA
Organism: uncultured Qipengyuania sp.; assembly: GCA_965650395.1. Classification (GTDB taxonomy): domain Bacteria; phylum Pseudomonadota; class Alphaproteobacteria; order Sphingomonadales; family Sphingomonadaceae; genus Qipengyuania. The sequence continues at coordinate 5,138 of CBFGON010000137.1, forward strand.
GCCTTCTTGGCAGGAGCGGCCTTTTCGGCAGCTTCCTTCTTGGGAGCAGCTTTCTTAGCCGGAGCCTTCTTCTCGGCGGCTTCCTTCTTCGGAGCGGCTTCCTTCTTGGCCGGAGCGGGCTTGGCAGCCGCTTCCTTCTTGGGCGCAGCCTTCTTGGCTTCGACCTTGGGAGCTTCTTCCTTCTTCGGTGCAGCAGCCTTCTTCGGCTCGGCCTTCGAATCGCCCACAGCGGTGATGCGCAGCAGGGTCATCTGCTGGCGGTGACCGTTCTTGCGGCGATAATTGTGGCGGCGACGCTTCTTGAAGACGAGCACCTTCTCGCTCTTCGCCTGTGCGATGATCTCGGCCGAAACCTTTACCTTGCTTGCGTCCGAAAGCTTTTCGCCTTCGCCTGCAAGCAGGACGTCGCCCAGCGTAATGGTGTCACCGGCTTCGCCAGCCAGCTTCTCAACCGCGATCTTGTCTCCGGCGGCAACCCGGTATTGCTTGCCGCCCGTGCGCACTACTGCGAACATGGTACGTGTCTCTCGTTCAAATTGCTGTGCCGCGATCCACAGGACGAACTCTTGCGAATCCACGGCGCACCCGATGACCCGCCATGGGCAGGCCCGGAAAGAAGCGTGCCGTTAGGCGAATGGGGGCCCCAAGTCAACGCCGGAAACCGGCATTTTTTGCCATTCGCGCTGGCACGGCCAAGCTGGCATGGTATGTGGGCGCTATGGTGCGAACTGCAAGTATGGTTACTCTATTGTCCCTTCCCGCTCTGCTGGGTGCCTGCACGCAGGCCGAGGGGCGCTATCCTTCGCTGGCGATCCGCGATGTCGAGCGCGCG
>CBFGON010000138.1:0-5892 GCA_965650395.1 uncultured Qipengyuania sp.
TCGGCGGCGGATCGAACGCCATCGGCCTGTTCCACCCCTTCCTCGACGATCCCGATGTCAAGATGATCGGGATCGAAGCGGCCGGCCACGGCATCGACAGCGGTCAGCACGCCGCCAGCCTCACCGGCGGCGCGCCCGGCGTGCTTCACGGCAACAAGACCTATCTGCTGCAGGACGAGGACGGCCAGATTACCGAAGCGCATTCGATCAGCGCCGGTCTGGATTATCCCGGCATCGGGCCGGAGCATTCCTGGCTCCACGAAAGCGGCCGGGTCGAATATCTCCCCATCACCGATGACGAGGCGCTGGAGGCGTTCCAGCTGTGCTGCAAGCTGGAAGGCATCATCCCTGCGCTGGAAAGTGCCCATGCGCTCGCCGCACTGCCGAAGGTGGCGAAGGATTATGCGGCGGACCAGATCATCCTGGTCAACGTCTCCGGGCGCGGCGACAAGGACATCTTCACTGTGGCTGATGCGCTGGGGGTGGAGATCTAGTTTGTGAATGCCGCTTACCGTCAAAAACTGTTGAACTACTTCTGCACAGTCCTGCTGATTTGGGCCGGTACATTCATTGGGCTTCTCATCGTTTGGACCGTGGGCATTCCTGAAGTCCGCTCAAGTGGATTCACTGAGGTAACCTATCCAGCTTTAGCAATGATCGCTGAGGCTTTAATCGTCTACGTGCTCCTGTTTCCTCTCGCACTCTTCTGGCATCTGATGGACTTCATCGGAAAAAATCGTCCGTCCTCTCCTTGGTGGAATCGCATATGCGACTTTCCAGCATTCGCATGTGCTTTAACCTCCGTGATTGTATTTTGGCTGCTCGCAGGAACAGGATTTTTCACGCTCAATAGTTGCGACGCATTAGATGGTGTATATTATCATGAGTGCTTCATAACGATATCCCTTTTCATAATGGTCCCGCTTTTTATCGCTGCACTTGCGCTTCTTGTCATTTGTGCAGCTAAATTCTTTACAACATTTCATTCTCTTTTCTTGAGGAAAAAGTGAGCGCTCGCCTCTCTTCCACTGTCTCGAAACCTCAAAAGCCCTCTCACCTTCAGGGGAGAGGGTTGGGAGAGGGGAGTAAGTGCGACGTATCGGGCTTCCCCCTCCCCCCGGCCCCCTCCCCTAAAGGGGAGTGGGAGGATGCGTGACTCCGCATCACTCAAGCACGCGCAGGCTATGCGCAAGACCATGCCCGAGCCGGAAATGCGGCTGTGGCTGGAACTGCGCGCCGCGCGCTTTCGCGGGATCAAGTTTCGGCGGCAGAAGGTGATCGGCAGCTACATTGCCGATTTCGCTGCGAACGATCCGAAACTGGTGGTTGAGGTCGATGGCGATACCCATGCCGGGCGCGACAGCTATGATGCTGCGCGGAGCCGATTCCTCGAAGAACAGGGATACCGGGTGGTGCGATTTACGAATTGGGATGTGATGCAGAATATGGACGGTGTGCTGGAGCGTTTAGGCGAGGTGGTTGAGGAAATGCGCTCTCATCCCCCTCTCCCAACCCTCTCCCCTGAAGGGGAGAGGGCTAACTCGCTCTCTCCCGTTGTTCCTTCGGAACAGCTTCGCTTCCAGGGGAGAGATGCGCAGCCTTGCGAGCGCAGCGAACTAGGCGAAGTTGAGAGGGGCAGCGCGCAATGACACGCCTCTCCTCCGCCTTCGCCAAACCCCACGCCGCGCTCGTCTGCTTCATCACCGCAGGCGATGGCGACACCGAGGCCAATCTCGATGCGCTGGTCGAGGGCGGCGCGGATGTGATTGAGCTGGGGATGCCGTTCACCGATCCGATGGCCGATGGCCCCGCGATCCAGCAGGCCAATATCCGCTCGCTCGGCGCAGGAACCACCACTGCCGATGTTCTCGCGATCGCCAGCGCCTTCCGTGCGCGCCACCCGGACGTGCCGCTGGTGCTGATGGGTTATGCCAATCCGATGGTCCGTCGTGGTCCCGAGTGGTTCGCGGCCGAGTGCGAGAAGGCGGGCGTCGATGGCGTGATCTGCGTCGATATTCCGCCCGAGGAAGACGATGCGCTTGGCCCGCAACTGCGCGCCGCTGGCATCGCGCCGATCCGGCTTGCCACCCCGACCAGCGATGCCACCCGGCTCAGGACAATTCTCGAAGGCTCGGACGGGTTCCTCTATTACGTCTCCGTCGCGGGCATCACCGGGCTCCAGCAGGCTGCGCAGGCCAGTATCGAGGACGCAGTGGCGCGGCTCAAATCGGCGACCGACCTGCCCGTGGCAGTCGGGTTTGGCGTGCGCACCCCCGAACAGGCGGGCGCGATTGCCAAGGTGGCCGATGGCGTGGTGGTCGGCAGCGCGCTGGTCGAGCTGGTGGCAGAGCATGGCGAGGCGGCCCCTGCGCATTTGCGCGATCTGACTGCGTCGCTCTCCGCCGCGATCCGCACGGCACGCTAAGTTCCCGTCCTGAAAGCGGAAGGGGATCAACCTGTCATTGCGAGCGTCCAACAGACGCGCGGCAATCCATGGTGCGACCCCTCCAATCGCGAGTCGGCCCGCGATGTTGCCCCATGGTGGGCCGCGTCGCCTAAGGCTCCTCGCAATGACAGAGCTTAATGACAGGGCTTTTTTTGCGCGCGTTTGCGGCCTAAGGCCCCAGCCATGAACTGGTTTACCCGCGTCCGTAACAATCTCCCCTGGGTCCCTAAGCGGACGACAGAGGAAAATCTCTGGGTCAAATGCCCTGGCTGCCAGCAGATGGTTTTCGCGCAGGAATATGCGGAAAATGCGTTCGTCTGCCCGCGCTGTGATCATCACGGCCGTATCGGCGCTGACGAGCGGCTCAGCCAGATCCTCGACGAGGGCTATGAAGTCCTTCCCATCCCCGAGGTAAAGGAAGACCCGCTCAAATTCCGCGATACCTCTAAATACACCGACCGGCTGAAGAAAGCGCGCGCGAGCAATCCGCACAAGGACGCATTCCTCGTCGGTTCAGGCGCGATCGAGGGCAAACCCGCAGTCGTTGGCGTGCAGGATTTCGGCTTCATGGGCGGCAGCATGGGCATGGCCGTGGGCACGGCCTTCTGCCAGGGCGCCGAACGCGCGCTGACCCGCCGCTGCCCCTATGTCGTCGTCACCGCCGCGGGCGGTGCGCGGATGCAGGAAGGGATTCTCTCCCTGATGCAGATGCCCAAGGCCACGGTGATGACGCGCCGCCTAAAAGAAGCCGGCCTGCCCTATATCGTGGTGCTGACCGATCCGACCACCGGCGGCGTTACCGCCAGCTATGCCATGCTGGGCGATGTCCAGATTGCCGAACCCGGCGCGCTGATCGGTTTTGCGGGGCAGCGCGTGATCCAGGACACGATCCGCGAACAATTGCCCGACGGTTTCCAGCGCGCGGAATATCTGCACGAGCACGGCATGGTCGACATGGTGGTGCACCGGCATGATCTGAAGGATACGCTGGCGACCCTGCTCGATTATCTGGCGCCTGCCGAGGCGGCCTGAGCCCCGCCTTTGAAAGACTTCGCCCGCTCCGACAGTGCTGCCGTGCAGGCGCAGCTTGACCGGCTGGCGGCGCTTTCGGTGCCGCAGGGGCGATTGGGCCTCGACACGATCCGCGCGCTGCTTGCCCGGTTGGGCAATCCGCAGGAACGCCTGCCGCCGGTGTTCCATATCGCCGGGACCAATGGCAAGGGTTCGACCTGCGCTTTCCTGCGCGCGATGCTGGAGGCGCAGGGTTATCGCGTCCACGTCACCACCAGCCCGCATCTGGTGCGCTATAACGAGCGTATCCGCATTGCGGGCCAGTTGATCTCCGACGAACGGCTGGCGGAACTGCTGGCCGAAGTGCTCGACATCGGCGCGGATCTCAATCCGAGCTTTTTCGAAGTCACCATAGCTGCCGCATTCACCGAATTCGCGCGGGTGCCCGCCGACGCCTGCGTGGTCGAGGTGGGGCTTGGCGGGCGGTTCGATGCGACCAATGTGCTGGGGCCCGAAGTGCTGGCCGCCTGCGGGATTGCCGCGCTGGGGATCGATCACGAGCAATTCCTTCTTGCGCCGGAGGATGGCACGCCCGAAGAACCCATCGCACGTATCGCTTTCGAGAAGGCGGGCATTGCCAAGCCCGGCGTACCGCTGGTGACGCAAGACTATCCGACAGAGGCAACCAAGGCCGTCATTGCTCAAGCGATGGTGGCCGGCGCGCGGCCAGCACTGCGCGATCTCGACTGGTGGGCAAGCGTGGAGGCCGGCACGATCCTTTACCGGGACAAGTCAGGCGCCCTCGACCTGCCCCTGCCGGCCCTGCCGGGTGTGCACCAACCGCATAACGCCGCGCTGGCTGTGGCAATGATCCGCCACCAGAACTCCCTGATGGTTTCGCCAGAGGCAATCGCCATAGGCATTCGAACTGCCAATTGGCCTGCCCGCCTCCAGCGGCTTGCCGATGGTCCATTGGTCCATAATCGCGAAGTCTGGCTCGATGGCGGGCACAACCCCAGCGCGGGCAAAATGCTCGCACGCCATTTTGTCGGCCAGCGGCTGCACCTGATCATCGGAATGCTTGCGAACAAGGATCCGGCGTCGCTGCTGGTTCCGCTGGCAGACAGTATGATCAGTGTGACGTCAGTGCCTGTTCCGGGGCATGAGTATCATGATTCCGAGGCATTCGGGGCCACAATCAAGCGCTTCATCGACATCAAGGACAATGTGTCCGATGCTCTCGCCGCCCTGCCCGCTGACGGGCAGCCGGTGCTGATTGCAGGCTCGCTCTATCTTGCTGGCGAAGTGTTGCGGCTCAACGGCCAGCTACCCGACTGAGCTAGCGTGCGCCCTGCACCCAGGTGCGGACCTCGAAATTGCGGCGCGCGTCGACCCGCTCCTGCGCCTGTGCGGCGTTACGGCGCGTTTCGAACACGGTTTTGTGCGATATCGGTTCTTCGAACTTCAGCCCGACGTATTGCCCGTCTCGTCTGGTGACGTCGACGAAGGCCTCAAAATCGAGCCACATCAGCATGCCGTTCTTGAAGTTGCATTCTTCTGGCACTTCAAGCTGTGCACCGCCTTGGGAAATGTCGATAATCGTTACGGATTTCGGTCCGTGTATCGTTTCCATCTGCGCCGGAATTCCCAGCGGCAACCGCGAGTATTCGCGTGGATTCGATGTGCCCTCTTCCTGCATAGCCCGCGCTCTTCTGTTTGCGGGCAAATTATGCGCGAGTTCTTGCAGTCAGGTTAAGACGATGCTGCCCCCGCAATGTCGCCGGCCGCGGGTGCGTTCGCAGCTGCATCCCGCCTGGACCGGCTTTCGCGCCACCATTCGAGACACACCAGCCCCACCGCCGCAAAGCCGATGAAAGTGGTGAGGATGAACACTTCGTAATAGCCGCGTTCCTCGATCATCTCACCCAGCGCCCCGCGACCCAGCGTGCCGACCAGCAGAGTAAGCGAGGACAGCAAAGCATATTGCACCGCGCTGAATTTCTTCGACACGATGGAAGAAAGCCACGCGATATAGGCCGCACCGGCAATGCCAATAGCGAGGTTTTCGCCGCCGATGGTGATCATCAGCTTGGCCAATTTGGCGCTGCCGCCCGGGAAACTTTCCACCAGTGCGGTAAAGCCAATGGCATTCGACACCGCAGCCATGGTGTGCCCGCCAATCGCCATGTCGGCATAGAGCAGGTTGGTCACCGCTGCGAGCACTCCGCCAATCGCCAGTGTTGCCATGCGTCCGATTGCCGTCAGCATCCAGCCGCCCAGTGCAAGGCCGAGAATGATCGCACCGATGCCGAAGAATTTGGACGCGAAAGCCACCTCGTCATTGGTGTATTTAAGCTCACCCAGATAGAAGGGATAAGCGAAGGTGCCCCAGATCGCGTCGCAGATGCGGTAGGTCAGCACCACCGCCAGAATCA
>CBFGON010000139.1:0-5811 GCA_965650395.1 uncultured Qipengyuania sp.
GCACGATCCAGACCCCCTTCGGCGACCGCGGCGGCGTCGTGGTGGAGCCGTGGCTGACCGACCAGTGGTATGTCGATGCCGAAAAGCTGGCGGTCGGCCCGATCGAAGCGGTGAAATCGGGCGCGATCGAGATCGTCCCCAAGACATGGGAAAAGACCTTCTTCCACTGGATGGAGAACATCCAGCCGTGGACCATCTCGCGCCAACTGTGGTGGGGGCACCGGATTCCAGTGTGGTACGGGCCGACAATCCAAAGCGACGGAATGCTTATCTACGCCAATCGACCTTTCGTTGCCGAAAGTGAGGAGGAAGCCCTTAGGATCGCTCGTGCATACTTTGAGGACTTCGAAGATGAAGTAGTAGTCGCCACGACCGATAAGGAGTTAGGCGAATGGACTGCGCCAAACTCTGGAAAAATCGTTCTCTGGCGCGATCCCGACGTCCTCGACACATGGTTCTCCTCCGCCCTGTGGCCCTTCGCCACGCTCGGCTGGCCGGGCATAGAGCCCTCTCCCCTTGAGGGGAGAGGGTTGGGAGAGGGGAACGGCGCAGGCGGTTCAAACAGCCCCCTCCCCCCGACCCCCTCCCCTGAAGGGGCGGGGGAGTCCTTGTTCGCCAAGCACTACCCCAACAATCTGCTCGTCAGCGGGTTCGACATATTGTTCTTCTGGGATGCCCGGATGATGATGATGGGCATGTACAACACCGGCCAGATTCCGTGGCCGCGGCTGTATCTCCACGGCCTCGTCCGCGCGGCGGACGGCGCGAAAATGTCCAAGTCCAAGGGCAATGTCGTCGATCCACTCGGCCTGATCGACAAATACGGCGCTGATGCGCTGCGGTTCTTCATGTGCGCGATGGAGAGCCAGGGCCGCGACATCAAGATGGATGACCGCCGGGTCGAGGGCTATCGCAACTTCGCCACCAAATTGTGGAACGCCACGCGCTTTTGCCAGGCTAATGGCATCGGGGCGAGCAGCAGCATCGCCGCGCCTGCCGCCAGCCTCGCGGTGAACAAATGGATCATCGGCGAAGTGGTCGAGACGCTGGAAAGCATCGACAAGGCCATGGCCGAACTGCGCTTCGACGCCGCCGCCAATGCGATCTACCACTTCACCTGGGACCGCTTCTGCGACTGGTATCTGGAGCTGATCAAGGCAAACATCGACGACGAAACCAGGGCCGTCGCCGGGTGGGTGCTGGACCAGATTCTCGTCATGCTGCACCCCTTCATGCCCTTCATCACTGAAGAACTGTGGTCGAAGCAGGGTGACCGCGCGAACTATCCGCTGATCACCGCGAAATGGGTCGATCCGCAGGCCGAAGTCGATACCGCCGCCAAGGCCGAGATCGACTGGCTGATCGCGCTGACCAGCGCAGTGCGCGGGGCAAAGAACGAGCTGGGCATAGCGCCGGGTGCCAGGCTGGCCGCATGGTTCCCCGACGAGAGCCGCCGCGCGCTGATTGAACCGAAGCTGGCGACGCTGGAGCGCGTTGCGCGGCTTGTCCCCGTCACCTTCGGCGCGCCGCCTGCCGGTGCCTTCCTGCAATTCGTGATCGACGGCGTGGAAGTGGTGCTGCCGCTCGAAGGGCTGATCGACATCGATGCGGAAAAGGCGCGTCTGGCCAAGGCGCTGGAGGCTTCGACCAAGGAAGCAAAGTCGCTCGAAGGGCGGCTGGGCAATCCCAATTTCGTCGAACGCGCTGCCCCCGAAGCGGTCGAGAAAGCCCGCGCCGACCATGCGCATCACACGGGCGAGATCGAACGGCTGCAGGCCGCGCTGGCGCGGTTGGGATAGGTGCCGCGCTAATCATTTTCCTACACGCCGCCGACCTGCCATAGCTGTGCCTGTAATGCAGACCGACGCACCAATCCTGCCAGAATGCGAAAGGGGCCACACCCCCCTTACCCCATTCTGTCACCTGCCCCCTGAAAGATGTAATTCTTTCAACGGGATAGGGTGTTGGACAAGGGTTACACCCCTGTCACCTGTTGTAACCCTGTCGCCATGCTGACACTCGCAACAGACGACACGGGCGGGCCGGAAATCTTCGCCAGCGTGCAGGGCGAAGGCCCGAGCATGGGCACGCCCGTCGCTTTCATGCGCCTGTCGCGCTGCAACCTCGCCTGTGTGTGGTGCGACACGGCCTATACCTGGCGGTTCACAGGCGATAACCGCCCGCATCGTGACGGGCTGACCTTCGAACGCAAAGCCAATCAGGTCACTTTGAGCGAGGAGGATGTGGCAGACCGCATCCTCGCGCTGGGGCAGGACCGGCTGGTCATCACCGGCGGCGAGCCATTCTTGCAGGCCCCGGCACTGGCAAAACTGCTCGCGCTGCTGCCCGATATTGTAGTGGAGGTGGAGACAAACGGCACCACCAAAGCCACGCCCGCGCTCGACATCCGCATCAACCAGTTCAACGTCAGCCCCAAGCTGGCGCATTCTGGCAATTCCGCCGATCTTGCATTGTTGCCCGAACGGCTCGACGCCTATGCCGCAGACCCGCGCGCCTGGTACAAATTCGTGGTGGCGACGCCGGATGATGTGGCGGAAGTTCTGGCGCTCCACGCGCGCTACCGCTTCAGGCCCGGCCACGTTTTCCTGATGCCCGAAGGCACCGACAGCGCGACTTTGCGGGAGCGGGAGAAATGGCTCGCCCCGCTATGCGTCGAGCACGGCTTCCGGCTCAGCGACCGGCTGCATATCCATCTGTTCGGCGATACACGGGGGACCTAGATTGCGCCGCATCGCGGGCGGCGCAGCGCCGGTCAGGCGTCGGCGATCATCGCGGTGAAGTTAACTTCACACGTGACCTTGCCATCGACCGAAGCCTCGCCCGCGAACTTGCAGACGCGGGCGCGCTTCTGGACGAAGCTGGCCTTGAGATCGAGCAGGCAGCCCGGCGTCACGGGCGCGCGGAACTTGGCATTCTCGATCGCCATGAAATAGACCAGCTTGCCCGATCCGGCGAGGCCGAGGCTCTCGACCGCCAGCACGCCGGCGGCCTGTGCCAGCGCTTCGATCTGGAGCACGCCGGGCATGATCGGCGCACCGGGGAAATGGCCCTGGAAGAACTGCTCGTTCATGCTGACCGCCTTGATCGCATGGATGCGTTCATCGACGACCAGCTCGGCCACACGGTCGACCAGAAGCAGGGGATAGCGATGCGGCAGGCGCTTCAGCACCTCGACCACGTCGAAACCGGTATCGCTCATATCCCTGCCCCTGCCCGGTTTGGCTTAGCGACCGCTCGGCTGGGCCGGCTGCTGCGTGGCGGGCTGCTGCTGCGCCGCTGCTGCCTGCTGCTGGCGCGCCGATGCGATCATCAGCATCTGCTGGACCTGCTGGAACACGCCAACCGCCTGCTGCGACGGCTGCCAGCCCTGCGGCGGCACGATCTGGACCGAAGGCACCGAGGTATTCAGCGCGGCAACAACCTTTTCGTTGATGTTCGCGGCGGGGGCCGACCATGCCACCGAATCAGGGGTCAGGACCAGCTGCAGCTTGTTCTGCGTGACAACGGTCTGCAGCGCAGCGCCGTACTTCTGCAGGATCTGCTCGATCGCATAGACGCGCGCGCTGTCAATCTGGTTCTGCAGCTGGCCGATTTCCTGTTCGAGCGTCTGCAGCTGTGCCATCTGCGGGGCCTTCTGGGCCGCCTGCTGTTCGGCCTGGTCGAGCTGGCCATCGCTGTTGGTGTCGAGCTGCTTGAGCAGCGTTTCGGTCTGCGTCTGCTTCTGCTGGATCTGCGTGATCTGCGCGGCATAGGTCGTGCCGATCTGCTGGTAGGCAGTGCGCAGGGCCGTGGAGCCGACGATGGTTGCAGGCGCATTCACCACGCCGATGTTGCCGCTGACCTGCGCAGCGGCGGAAGTTGCGACGAGGGCCGCGCCGGCGAGGCCCGCGGCAACCAGGGTCTTGGTGAGAAGTTTCATCAGAATTGGGTTCCTACGTTGAAGGTAAGCACTTTGGTGTCGTCGCCAGGCTGCTTCTTGATCACCTGCGAGACGTCGATCCGGAACGGACCGAAGGGCGAATTCCAGTTCACGCCGATGCCTGCTGTGATGCGCGGGCTGGCGCTGTTGCCGAGGAATACTTCCTTGTAATAGCCATTGGGATCGAGCTTGATCGCATTGGCATTGCCATCGGCATCGGTCACATCGAACGTATCGCCGATCACCGGATCGCCATCGGTATCGAGGATCGGATCGCCGTCCTCGTCATAGAGCGGTCCGGTATAGACAGCGCGGCCACCGATAAACAGCTGCTTGCTGTTGGGGAAGTCGTCAAGCCTCGGTGTGTCGAGGCCGAACAGCGAGCCGACATCGACCCATACCGAAGGGCGCAGCCCCATCTCGCGCGCACCGCTGCCGAGCGGGATTTCGAGCTCTGCCCGGCCGAGGTAATAGGCCCGGCCACCCAGCGCATCGTCATAGGCACGGTTGCCGTCAGCGCGGAATTGCTCGAGCGTCTCGAGCACGCGCGGCGTTGTCGCATCGGCATCGTCGTCGAGATAGTTCAGGCGGATGACGCGCGGCCCGACGCCGCGGATATCGAAGCCGCGGAACTGCGGTTCGCCCAGCTGGAAACGATCGGTCAGGCGGACATCGTCATAGCCATCGACTCCGCGGTCCTCCAGCGCCTTGATCCAGCCGCCTTCGAGATTGACCGAGAAGATGAAGCCCTTGGGCAGCGGGAACCATTTGCCCATGCGCGAACGAACCCGCGCATATTTAACGTCACCGCCGAGGCCGGCAAACTCGCTGGAGAGCGAAATCGTTTCGCCGCGCGTCGGACGCAGGCGGCTGTCGAGCGAGTCGTAACTGAGCGTCGCGCCAAGGATCGAACTGGTGCGCTTGCCGATCGCTTCGCAGATGAAGCGCGACTGGGTACATTCCCTGACGCCGTCACCATCGATATCGCTGTAATAAAGATCGCCTACCGAGACATCGTCATAATTGAAGGTGTAGCTGCCGATCAGCGACATGTATTCCGTCAGCGGCACACCTGCCCGGATCGACAGGCCGGTGGTTGCCTGCTTGTAGCGGTTGAGATCGCTGGCGTAATAATCATTGTCATATTCGCGGTGATAGATGTCCGCGCCCATCGAGATATTGCGGTCGAACACATAGGGTTCGGAGAAGCTGATCTGGGCCGATTTCGAGTAGCGCGAATAGTTGAGGCTCAGCCCCACCGTCTGGCCACGGCCGCGGAAGTTGCGCTGCTTGATCGAGCCGGCAAGAATGAAGCTCTCGATCGACGAGAAGCCTGCCGACAGCTGCAGTTCGCCGGTCGGCTGTTCCTCGACATTGGCTTCAAGGATGATGCGGTCCGGCGCGCTGCCTTCTTTCTGCGCTACCTCGAAGTTTTCCTGGAAGAAGCCGAGCGATTTGATGCGCGCTTCCGAACGCTTGATCGCGAGGCTGTTGAAGGCATCGCCTTCGGCCACGCGGAACTCGCGGCGCACAACCTTGTCCTGCGTCAGCGTATTGCCGTTGACGTCGATCCGTTCGACATAGACACGCGGCGCCTCGCGCAGGGTGAAGGTGACGTCCATCGTCAGGTCGTCGGGGTTGCGCTTGAACTGCGGCGAGACGTCGGCAAAAGCATAGCCGAAGGTGCCGGCCAGTTCGGTCATCTGTTCGACCGTGTCCTCGACCTGCTTGGCGTTGTAGAAATCGCCGGTCTTCATCGGCAGCTGCTGGGTCATCGCAGCACTGTCGAAATCGCGCAGCTGGCTTTCGACGTCGACCTTGCCGAATTTGTAGCGCTGCCCTTCTTCCACCACATAGGTGATGATGAAGTC